>JACQVB010000110.1 GCA_016209985.1 Gemmatimonadota bacterium
GCGCTGGAGACCCGGCCGGACGTGCTGGTCTACACCAGCGAACCGCTGCGTGAAGGGGTGGAGGTCACCGGGCCGGTCCAAGCGACGATCCAGTTCTCGACCGATGCGCCGGACATCGACATCGCCATGAAGGTGCTGGACGTCTATCCCGACGGGCGGGCGCTGAATTTGACCGAGGGCATCGCGCGGGCCCGGTTCCGGAATTCCTATTCGCGGCCGGAGTCGCTCGAGCCGGGCAAGGTCTACAGGGTCGAGGTCGAGCTATTCCCCACCAGCAACTACTTCCTGCCTGGTCACCGCATTCGGATCGAAGTCACGGGGAGCGATTTTCCTAACTTCGCGCGTAATCTGCAGACCGGGAAAAACAACGAGACGACCACCGACATGCGCCCGGCGCGGATCCGGATCTACCATTCCCGCGAGAACGCCTCCAGCATCACCCTCCCGGTTGTGCCGCCGGGCACCACCCTCAGCTGGCAGCCATGACATTCGAGGCTCGAGAAAGGACCGATGCATAATGCGTAACAGCAGAGTGTGGATCGGCCATGTGGCGGGCCTGGCCGGCCTGGCGCTGCTCGGCGGATCGGCGAGCGCCCAGCAACGGCAGCAAGCGCGACCGCAGCTGCAGCAACAACAGTCCTCGTTGCTCGAGAACCCGATGGTGGTGGAGTACGACGTCAAAGTGCCGATGAAGGATGGTGTCAAGCTCTCGGTGGATATTTACCGGCCGGTCGGCGGCGGGCCGGTCCCCACGGTATTTCAGGAAACACCGTACGGCAACATCTCCGATGGCACCATGGAACAGGCCTGGCGTCTGGTGCGTCGAGGCTACGCCTACGCCGTGGTGGACACTCGGGGACGGTACGACTCGGAGGGCGAGTTTTACCCGTACCGGCACGACGGCCCGGACGGCAGCGAGGTCATGACGTGGATCGCCGCACAACCGTGGTCTAACGGGAAGATTGCCACGACCGGCGGGTCCTACTCCGGCAAGAACCAGTGGCTGATGGCGCGGGAAAACAATCCCCATCACGTGGCCATCATGGCGACGGTGGCAGGTGCCGACGAATTCCACGATGGATCCCGGTACAACGGTGTCCCCAAGGTAGACCTGCGCTATACCTGGACGATGGGGATGGACGGCCGGGTGGGGCAGCCGCGGGCCGGCTGGGACTGGCCCGCCATCATGCGGCAGCTTCCGCTGGTCGGTCTGGATCGCGTCGCGGGGCGGGACATCCACTACTGGCGCGAGCTGATGGAGCATGACTCGTTCGACAGCTACTGGGATCCGGTCACGGTGCGCGGCTACTACGAGGGCTTTGACAAGCCGTCTTTGAGCGTCACCGGCTGGTTCGACGGACAGCTCAAAGGCGCCATGCAGCACTACTTGAACGAAGTTCGGACCGCGAAGAACCCGTCCGACCACTACCTCATCATCGGCCCGTGGCCCCACGGCGTAAACAGCACGAGGCAACTCGGCGAACGGGATTACGGACCCGACGCGATCATCGATCTCGAAGGGATTCGGGATGCGTGGCTCGACTATCACATGTTGGGGAAAGCGAAAGCTGACCAGCCAAACGTGATGTACTTCTTGCCGGGCAAGAACGCGTGGCGGAGCGCCTCGGCATTTCCGATTCCGAAGACCGAGTTCACCCAGTATTTCCTCGACAGCCAGGGCAAGGCGAACACGTTGTTCGGGGACGGTGCGCTGCGCGCCGGCACGCCGGGAACGGGCCGACCCGATGAATTCGTCTACGACCCGGCCAATCCAGTTCCCACCATCAGCAGCCGCACGGCGGGCGCTCGAGGCGGGTTGGCGCAGGGGTCGGTGGACAACCGCGCAGTCGAGACGCGGCCGGACGTGCTGGTCTACACCAGCGAACCGCTGCGTGAAGGGGTCGAGGTCACCGGTCCGGTCAAGGCGACCATCCAGTTTTCGACCGATGTGCCGGACACCGACATCGCCGTCAAATTGCTGGACGTCTATCCCGACGGGCGCGCGCACAACATCACGGAAGGAATCGCGCGCGCGCGCTTCAGAAATTCCTTTACCCAGGCGGAGATGCTTGAGCCGGGGAAGGTCTACAGCATCGAGGTGGAGCTCTTCCCCACCAGCAACTTCTTCCTGCCGGGCCATCGGATCCGGATCGAAGTGGCGGGGAGCGACTTCCCGAATTTCGGGCGCAATCTGAACACCGGCAAGAACAACGAGACGACGACCGAGATGCGGCCGGCGCGCATTCGCATGTACCACACGCGCGAAAACCCGTCCAGCATCACGCTGCCGATCGTCCCGCCCGGCACGACGGTGAGCTACCGGACGTAGCGCTTCTGAGCGCGGTATCGCGAGGAAGATCTGAAAAAGACGCTGGTCAGAATTGTTACGGGCGATGCGCCAGAATGGAGAACGTGACGCGGCGCCTGTGGGCTTGCGAAAAGCCACGGCTGTAGAGATTGAGGGATTCTGAATGAGTGGTAGAGAACCGTTTCACTCGTGGGGGCGATGATGAAGGCAACGTGGAGAATGCTGCCGCTGGCGCTGGTCGCGGCCGGCCCGCTGATGGCGCAGGAGAAGAGCAGGAATCAAGCCCCGCTCGAGTTTCCCATGACGGTTCAATACGACGTCAAGGTGAAGGTGCGGGACGGCATTCGATTGTCGGCGGACGTTTACCGGCCGCAGGATAACACGCAGCATCCCACGCTGTTTTCGCTCACCCCCTACAACAACATCTCCGACCGCACGACGGGGCAGGCGTGGCAGGTCGTCAAGCGCGGATACGCCTTCGTCACGGTGGATGTGCGGGGGCGGTTCGACTCCGACGGGCAGGAGTTCTTTCCCTGGAGGTACGACGGGCCGGACGGCAGCGACGTCATCAATTGGATTGCCGCGCAGCCGTGGTCCGACGGAAAAGTGATCACCGAGGGCGGGTCCTACGGCGGGCATAATCAGTGGCTGATCGCCAAGGAAAACAATCCCCATCACGTCGCCATGATGCCGTACGTGGCCCCGGCAGACGGCTTCCAGGATGAGACCCGCTACAATGGCGTTCCCAAACTGGACTTGATGTATACCTGGGTCATGGGAATGGATGGTCACACCGCGCAGCCAAACGGGGCGTGGAACTTCGCCGCTCTGATGCGGTCGCTCCCCTTGAAGTCGTTGGACAGTGCCGGCGGGCGGGACATCCAGGCCTGGCGGGAATGGATGGAGCATGACTCACAAGACGATTACTGGACCCCGGTCCAACTGCGCGGGTTCTACGACCGCTTCAAGA
>JACQVB010000114.1 GCA_016209985.1 Gemmatimonadota bacterium
CGTCCGAACCGTGGGGCAGGAACTCGTGCAGCGGGGGGTCCAACAGGCGGATGGTGACGGGCAGGCCGTCCATCGCGCGGAAGATGCCCACGAAATCCTCGCGCTGCATCGGCAACAATCTGAGGAGGGCCCGTTTCCTTCCCTCCAGGTCCGTTGCAACGATCATCTCCCGTACGGCGTGAATCCGGTCGCCCTCGAAAAACATGTGTTCCGTGCGGCAGAGCCCGATCCCTTCGGCGCCGTATTCCCGCGCGCGCTTGGCGTCGGCGGGCGTGTCTGCATTGGTACGGACCCGGAGCAGCCGGGCTTCGTCGGCCCAGGCCATGAGTCTGGTGAAATGGTTCCCCAGAACCGGGGCGACCAACGGTACTTCGCCGACGATGACGCGGCCGGTGGAGCCGTCCAGGGTGATCCATTCGCCCTCACGGACCACCTTACCGTCCACCCGGAAGCAGCCGGACGATTCGTCGACGTCCAGCTCCTTGCAGCCCGCGACGCAGCATTTACCCATGCCCCGAGCCACGACAGCCGCGTGACTGGTCATTCCGCCGCGCGCGGTGAGGATCCCTGCCGCCGCCGCCATCCCGTGAAAATCGTCCGGGCTGGTTTCCCGGCGGACCAGAATGACCCGCTCTCCCTTGCCCCCGAGCTTCGCGGCGGCGTCGGCGTCGAAGACGACCTTGCCGACGGCGGCACCCGGGGAAGCGGGAAGACCCGTGGCCAGGACCTGGAGTGCGGCCGCCGGGTCCAGCGTCCGGTGCAGCAGCTGATCCACCTGGTCCGGCTGGACCCGGCGTACTGCTTCGGTTCGGTCGATCAGATCTTCATCCACCATCTCGACCGCGGCGCGCACCGCCGCGTGCGCCGTGCGCTTGGCGGCTCGAGTCTGCAGCAGGTAGAGACGCCCGCGCTCCACCGTGAATTCCACATCCTGCATGTCACGGAAGTGTTGCTCGAGGACCTCGCAGGTGCGCTGCAGCTCATGAAAGGCTTCGGGCAGACGCTGCGCCATGTTCTCGATCGGCTCCGGATCCCGGGTGCCGGCCACGACGTCTTCGCCCTGGGCGTTCACCAGGAACTCGCCGTACAACCGGCGCTCGCCGGTGGAGGGGTTCCGGGTAAAGGCGACTCCGGTTCCCGAGTCGTCACCCGTGTTACCGTAGACCATGGCGACGACGCTGACCGCGGTTCCCAGGTCGTCGGGAATGCGATGCACGCGGCGGTAGTCAGCCGCTCGTTTGGTCTGCCAGCTGCGGAAGACGGCCTCCACGGCTCCCCAAAGCTGGTCCCAGGGGTTGTCGGGGAAGGGCCGGCTGCTGCCACGCTCGACGATGTCGCGGAACTTGGCGGCGACCGCGCGAAGGTCCTCGGCACTCAGGTCGGTGTCGCGCTTCACCTTCCGGCGACGCTTGATGGTCTCCAGGACCTTCTCGAAGGGATCGATCTCGCCGGCGGGCGCCTTGAGGCCGAACACCACGTCGCCGTACATCTGAATGAAGCGGCGATAGGAGTCGTAGGCGAATCGCGGGTTATTCGATTGATTGGCCAGCGCCTCGACCGACCGGGGGTTCAGACCGAGGTTCAGAATGGTATCCATCATCCCCGGCATCGAGACCGCCGCTCCCGAGCGTACCGAGACCAGCAGCGGGTTGAGGGAATCCCCGAACTTCTTACCGGTCAGCTCCTGGAGCCGGAACATGGCCTGCTCGACTTCTTCGGTGAGACCGGCGGGAAGCTTTCGCTCCGCCAGATAGCGGGCGCAGAAAGCGGCAGAGATGGTAAAGCCGGGCGGGACCGGGATGCCGATCGAAGTCATCTCGGCCAGGTTGGCGCCCTTGCCGCCCAGGAGGGTTTTCATCCGGGCGTTGCCGTCTGCCTTTCCATTGCCAAAGAAATAGACGTCGGGCACGGGTCAGCTCGCTGGTGGTGGCTACTGGCAGTTGTGTATGTGGCGCGTCCCCAAGGTAGAGGGGAACGTGGCGGAACGGCACTGGCGGCTTAGCGCGGGGCCGCGTTCAGCAGAATGTCGGTTTCCAGCACTTCGTCCGGCAGGGCAGTCGGATATTGCCCGGAGAAACACGCATGGCAGAAGCGATGATCCTCTCCTCCCACCGCCCGAAGCGTTCCCTCGAGCGAAAGATAGCCCAGCGAATCGACGCCCAGATGCTCGCGGATCTCGTCGATCGAATGGGAAGACGCGATCAATTCCGACCGGCTGGGCGTGTCGATTCCATAGTAGCAGGGGCCGGTGATGGGCGGCGAGGCAAGCCGGAAATGGACTTCGCGGGCGCCGGCTTGGCGGATCATTTGCACCAGACTGCGGGAGGTCGTTCCCCGGACCAGCGAATCGTCGATCACGACGACCTTCTTGCCGGCGATGACCTCTCGCACTGGATTGAACTTGATGTGCACCTTGGCGGTACGGGTGGTCTGCCCGGGATTGATGAAGGTGCGGCCGACGTAGTGATTGCGGATCAGGCCGTGCTCGAGCTTCAATCCGCTCGCCTCGGCGAATCCCAGCGCCATCGCGTTGGCGGAATCGGGCACCGAAAACACGCAGTCGGCCCCGGGGGCCGGATGCTCGCGGGCCAGCTGGCGCCCCAGCTCCCGCCGGACTCGATCCACCGACTCGCCGAAGACGGTGCTGTCCGGGCGGGAGAAGTAGATCAGCTCGAACACGCAACGGCGGGATTCCGCATGGGCGAGGGGCGGCAAATCGGTGACTACGCCGTTTTCGATCTTGAGCCACTCGCCCGGGTGCAGCTCCCGGACCAGCTGCGCGCCCACGATGTCGAGCGCGCAGGTCTCGGACGCCAGGACGTGCCCCCGACCGAGGGAGCCCAGGACCAGCGGCCGGAATCCGCGCGGGTCGACGATGGCGTACATGGTGGACCCGATGGTGACGAGCAGGGAATAGGCGCCCTCTACCCGTTCGAGCGCATCGAGGATCTGATCGTCGGGACTTCTGGCGTCGGAGCGGGCGATCAGATGCACCAGAACTTCGGAATCGGACGTGGACTGGAAGATGGAACCGTTACGGACCAGGTCTTCGCGCAGTTCCTGGGCGTTCGTGAGGTTGCCGTTGTGCGCCAGCGCCAGCGGACCCTGATGATAGTTCACCACCATGGGCTGGGCATTCTGGAGAACCGAGCTGCCGGTGGTGGAATAGCGGGTGTGACCGACGGCGACGTCGCCGGGGAGCGCCCGGACGGTCTCGGCCGGAAAGACTTCCTGGACCAGCCCCATCCCGCGGTGGGCGTGAGAGACGCCCTCGCGGTCTATCGACACGATCCCGGCCGACTCCTGCCCGCGATGCTGCAAGGCGTAGAGACCCAGGTAGGTGAGCTGGGCCGCATCCTTGAGTCCGGCAACCCCGAAAATTCCGCACATGGATGTCTTTAGTCCGCCGCGTCTTGAGCCAGAGTCAGATCCATACGGCGCGGAATGGCCGAGTAATAGATGTCTCGCAACTCGGCCGAGCCGGCCCGCACCGTCCGGTCCGCAAAAACCACCTCTAATTTAGCGAGTTTTTCTCCCACGTCTCCCACCACTACCGCCGGTACGCCGGACTGGCCGGCCAGCTCGAGAAGCCGTTCGCGTTTTTTTGGCGATACGCTGATCACCACCCGGCCATGGTCTTCGCCACAGAACACCGCCTCGGCGGACATGCCGTTCTGCATCCGGCGAAGATCGATTTTCGCACCCCTCGGGCCATCGGCGTAGGGGCCGCCAATGCAGGCCTCTGCCAGGCCGACCGCGAGACCGCCATCGCTGAGGTCGTGCGCGCTCTGCAGCAAGGATTGCTCGGCCGCGGCCACGAGGAAGTCGATCAGCCGGCGCTCGCCGGCCAGGTCCACCGGTGGTGGAGCTCCCGCCACGGTATCCAACACGACGGCCCAGTAGGACGACGCTCCGAGATGTCCGGCAGTGGCTCCCAGGACCACGATGCTGTCGCCGGTGGCACGGAAGTGCGCCCCCACGGCGAGACGCGCGTCCTCGATCAGACCCACCATGCCGATCACCGGTGTCGGGTCAACCGCCCCGGTCGGACTCTCGTTATAGAAAGAAACGTTTCCCCCCGTCACCGGGGTTTCCAGGACCCGACACGCCTCCGCGATGCCGCGGCATGCCTCCCGGAACTGGAAGAACACCTCCGGGCGCTCGGGGCTGCCGAAGTTGAGGCAGTTGGTAATGCCGATGGGCCTGGCGCCGGTGCACGCCACGTTCCTGGCGGCCTCGGCAACGGCGGCTTTGCCGCCTTCGAACGGGTCCAGTCGAACGTAGCGCGAGTTGCAGTCGGTGGAGAACGCGAGTCCCAGCGGGGTTCCGGGGACGGCGACGACTCCTGCATCACCTCCCGGACCCAGCACGGTCGACGCCTGAACGGTCGAATCGTACTGTTCGTACACCCAGCGTTTGCTGGCGATCGACGGCGAATCCAGCAAGGTGCGCCAGGCGTCGGCCAGGTCCGGCGGCAGCTGGGCCGGACGGGCGGAGCGGAGCGCCACGACCGCGGGATCTTCCAGGGCAGCCGGCTCGTATACCGGGCAATCTTCGACCAGCGGCTCGCCGGGAATCTCGACGACCGTGCGGGAGCCATGGCGCACGCGATACATCCCGTCGTCGGTCACGCGGCCGATCGGCGTCGCGTCCAGTTCCCACTTTCGCGCAATCTCCCGCACCTGCCCGACGCGATCCTTGCGGGCAACGACCAGCATCCGCTCCTGGGATTCGGAGAGCAGGATCTCATAAGGGGTCATGCCGGCTTCGCGCGTCGGCACCAGCGCGACATCGATTTCCACCCCGACTCCGCCGCGAGCCGCCATTTCCGCGGACGACGAGGTCAGCCCGGCGGCCCCCATGTCCTGGATGGCTACGATGTGGCCCGAGGCGATCAGCTCGAGGCTGGCCTCCAGCAGCAGCTTTTCGGTGAACGGATCGCCCACCTGGACCTGTGGCCGGCGGGCTTCGCTCTCCTGGGTCAGCTCTTCCGAGGCGAACGACGCTCCGTGGATTCCGTCGCGGCCGGTGCGGGAGCCGACCGCCATGAGGATATTGCCCACGCCGCTCGCGGCCGAGCGAATGAGATCGTCCTCCCGGAGCAGGCCCACGCACATCGCATTGACCAGCGGATTGCCGGAATATCCCGGCGCGAAGTCGACCTCGCCGCCGACGGTGGGAATCCCCACGCAGTTGCCGTAATTGCCGACTCCGCGAACGACGCCCGCGAACAGGTACCGGTTCCTGGCGTCGGAGAGCGGTCCGAAGCGAAGACTGTTCAGCAGGGCGATGGGCCGGGCGCCCATGGTAAACACATCCCGCACAATGCCGCCCACACCGGTGGCGGCCCCCTGATACGGCTCGACGGCTGATGGGTGATTGTGGGATTCGATCTTGAACGCGACTGCCCATCCCTCACCCAGCCGCAGCACACCGGCGTTTTCGCCGGGTCCCTGGAGAACCCGGGGACCGTGGGTCGGGAAGCGCTTGAGGATAGGTCGGGAATGCTTGTAGGAGCAGTGTTCGCTCCACAACGCGGAAAAAATGCCGAGCTCGGCAAAAGTCGGAATGCGACCCAACATCGCGCGGATGCGGGCGTACTCTTCCTGGTTGAGATTGTGCTCGCGAACGAGCTCGTCGGTTACCGGGGGGTCGCCCGGAAAGGGCTCGGCGTGGGTGACCGTCACGCCGGGTGCGGCGTCTTGCCGTGAATGTGCACGCCGCGGACCAGCGACTTGAAGATGGAGCTGAACGTGCCGGTCTCCGCGCGGATCAGCGTCTCCGCTTCGCCCGCGTCGAACCATACACCCAGGCAATCGGGACAGCGATCCACCTGGATCTCGTGATATGCCTCGGCCTTCAGGTGGCCCCCACACTTCGGGCACCGCATGAAGTGCGAGCGCCGTTCGGAGTCCTGGGCGGCGCGCTCGGCAGCCATGCGCCGGGCCTTGAGAATCTCGGCCTCGCGAAGGGCGAAGTACTCGTCCTCGTTCTTGCTGGGCTTGTCGGTCATGTCGCCGCTCCCGGTGCGGGTGCTGGCGAAGGCGGCGGAGTGGAATCGGGAAATGCCGCGGGAAGCGTCATGGTGCCCGTGGTGGGTTCGGGCGTACGGCCCGCGGGTGAGGACGAATTGCCGGCGTAGGTGTGTCCGGGACCGCGTACTACGGCGTCCACTACTTGTCCGTTCTCGAGAAACACCACGTCGAAGGTTCCACAGGTGGCCTCGCAGCCGTTCCGGAAGTAGAGGTAGCCCCAATGGTCGCGGTTCCGTTCGGCCACCGGGACACCCCAGGTCGCGATCACCTGCTCGCGAGTCATACCCGGCGTCACCGTGCCGGTATCGATCGGCGTCCAGGGCTCATCCACCGGCGCCACCGCGGGACGTGTCACCGGTTTGGCGCTGACTTTGGCCGTGTCCCGGCCGGCGGGAGCCGCCGCGACCGGCGGCGGGCCGGCCGGCGTTCCGGGTCGCGCGGCGGGCTGCTTCTTGCCGAGGAACGGGATCTTGCCGCCGATCTTGTCGCAACCGGTGAGCGCTACGGTGACCAGCAGAATGCCAACGACGCCGTGCCGTGTCATCGCGTTCCTCCCAGCGGGACTCGAGCCCGCCTGATCATGGATTCGAAAACCTTCGCGCCGGCGGACTCGCCGACTAGCGGATCGGCGGCACGTTCCGGGTGAGGCATTATGCCGACGACGTTCCGCTCGGTATTGGTTACCCCGGCGATGTCGTTCACCGAACCGTTGGGGTTCTCACCGACATACCGGAGGACCACCTGATCCTCCGCCTCGAGCTGCCGCAGGACCTCGGGCGGCGCCACGTAGCGGCCTTCACCGTGCGCGACGGGCACCATGAACGTGGCTCCGCGCTCGAATGCTGCCGTGAACGGGGTGTCGTCGGTCTCGACCCGGACCCGCACCGGAAGCGAGGCGAACGTCAGTCTGGCGTTTCGCATGAGCGCTCCGGGAAGCAGTCCGGCCTCACAGAGCACCTGGAAACCATTGCAGATCCCCAGCACCGGGCCACCGGCCTCGGCATGGGCCTGCACCGCGGCCATGACCGGGCTGAAACGCGCGATCGCGCCGGCCCGCAAATAGTCGCCGAAGGCAAAACCGCCGGGAAGCAACACGGCATCAGCCCGCTGGAGATGGCGATCCCGATGCCACACATAATACGCGTCCGCCCCGGCATTGCGAGCGGCCCGCAGCGTGTCGGCATCGCAATTGGATCCCGGAAAACGGATTACTGCAACACGCATCATTCCACTGGTCTCACGGAAAGAGTGAAATCCTCGGTCACCGGGTTCGCCAGCAGCCGCTCGCACATCGAGCGCGCATCATCCTCGGCCTGGCCCGAATCGGGACGCTCCAACTCCAGGGTGAGCGCCTTGCCGACTCGCACCCCGCCCACGCCCTTAAAACCGAGGGCATCGAGAGCGTGTTCCACCGCCTGGCCCTGTGGGTCGAGCAGAGCGCGTCGGGGCATCACCCGGACTTCCACGGCGAATTTGGGACTCATGTGCCACCCGCGGAGGGTGGTTCTCGCCGCCGGCGGTCCCGCAACTCGAAGTCATGAAGCACCAGTTGCTCCTGTGGCCGGTCTCCCGATTCCGTGAACGCCTGCACGGCGCCGCGTACCAGGCCGTAGGTGAGATAGGCGATGGCCAACGGAAAGAAGAAAATGTCCCGCTCCCAGATCCCGAAGACCAGGATGGTCAGATTGATCCCGAGCCCGATCAGGCCCTGGACCGACCTGGTCCCGATGCGGGGCAGCCGGGCGTAGCGCACCGTGCTCACCATAGCCAGACTGACGGCCATGGTGAGAAAGATGAGAAGCTGCGACCAGGGAAGGCCGGAGAGCTGGTCGCGGTAGAGTCCGGTTTCGGTGAACGGATAATAGGTCGCGAGGGTCATTCCCGCGGCAGGGGAGGGCAGGCCGGTGAAATAGGTCTTGTGCTCGCCGGTGATCTGGACGTTGTAGCGCGCCAGGCGCAAGGCCGCGCACACGACGTATCCGTAGGAGAAGACCCAGGCGAACGGACCCTGGCGGTTGAAAACCAGGAAGTACATGAGGACGGCCGGTGCGACCCCGAAACTCACGATGTCGACCAGCGAATCCAGCTCCGCGCCAAAGCGCGTCCCGGTATTGCTCATTCGAGCGAACATGCCGTCCAGCAGGTCCAGCACCCCGGCGATGACGATATACCAGCCCGCGCGATAGAAGTCGCCGCGCGATGCCAGGACGATGGACCAGATTCCGAAGAACAGATTGGCCAACGTGAAGATGCTGGGCATCACGATGACGACCCGACGAACGCCGCGCCGCTCGGCCCGGGGAGGTCTTATTCCGGCCATTCCGCCACGACCGAACGCCCTGCCTTGACGCGCTCTCCCACCTTGACCCGCGGCTGGGCTCCGGCCGCGAACGTGTCCACCCGGGAACCAAAGCGGATCATGCCCAAACGCTCGCCCTGGCGAACCTCGGCGCCCACGACGGCATCGGTGACGATGCGCCGCGCGATGAGACCGGCGATCTGCCGTACCAGTACCCGCCCGCGTGATGCTCGAATTCCCAGCGACATCCGCTCATTTCCCTCGCTCGCCTTGTCCAGGCTGGCATTGATGAACCGACCGGAGCGGTAGTCACGCAGCTCCACGGTGCCGCTCACCGGATAGCGATTTACGTGTACGTCGAAAATACTCATAAAAATGGAGATCCGTGTGGCGCGGCCGCCGACGTACGAGGATTCGTCCACTTCGGCGACCGAGACGACCAGCCCGTCGGCGGGGGAAATGATGAGCCGCTCGCCCCGGGGGCCTTCCCGGGCGGGGTCCCGGAAGAAGATGGGCAGCCAGATCGCCACCGGGATCCAGAGAGCGAGCGGGAAATACCAGCCGCCTCCTCGTCGCCAGGCGAGAGCGGCCAGAGCCAGCAGGATCAGCCCGCCCAGAGCGAGAAACAGCCGGCCTTCCGGAGCGAATTTCACGAAACGGCCGGTAGGGAATTGCCGGTAATGCGCAGAAACGCGTCCTGATACCTGATGCTGGTCGCGCGCACCACTTCCCAGGGCAACGATGGCGGCGGTGCCTGGCCGTTCCATTCGCCATGGCGCCGCAGGCCGTCGAGGTAGTCGCGCAGTGGCTGCTTGTCGAAGCTCGGCTGGCCGCGACCCGGCTGGTACTGGTCTGCGGGCCAGAACCGCGAGGAATCCGGCGTCAGGACTTCGTCGATCAGGAGCAGCTCGCCGGTCGGCGTGTGCCCGAACTCGAACTTGGTGTCGGCGATGATGATCCCTCGCCGGGTGGCCTGGTCGCGCCCGATAGTATAGACCTCGAGCGACAAGGCGCGCAGTCGCTCCGCGAGCGGACGGCCGATTGATTCGGCCATTCGCTCGTAGGTGACGTTTTCATCGTGACCCGTTTCGGCTTTGGTGGCGGGAGAGAAAATGGGTGGGTCCAACCGCGCGCTCTCCACCAACCCGGCAGGGAGCACTTCGCCGGCCAGGGTGCCCGATTTCCGGTACTCCAGCCACGCGGATCCGGACAGGTATCCACGAACCACGCATTCGAAAGGAATGGGAGTCGCCCGGCGACACAGCATCGAGCGCCCCGCGATGAGCTCGCGGTGAGCCGCCAACGCCGGTACCCGGCGCACGATCGCGTCAGCGTCTGCGGTGACGAAGTGGCTCGGCACCTTGTCGCGTAGGATCCCGAACCAGTAGGCGCTCATCTGAGTCAGCACGACGCCCTTCCTGGGCACCGGCTCGTTCATGACAACGTCGAAGGCGCTGACGCGATCGCTCGCCACCAGCAGGACGTGACCGTCGTCCACGGAATAGACTTCGCGGACTTTTCCCTGGCGAATCAGCGGTAGCGGCAGCTCGGTCCGGCGGACGGTCGTCTCGGTCACACGGTCACTCCGGCGTCATCGGGGGCGGCATAGGATTTCAGGGAATCGAGCAGTTGCGCAAGCGTGCCGTCGACGTATTCCAGCACCTGCTCCGGTGCGCGTCCAACGTAGCGGGAGGGCTCCAGCTCGGCGCGAAGCGCCTTGGCGTCCACCCGTCCGAAGGCGGGATCGGTGCCCAGGCGTTCGAGCAGGTTATTGGCACGCCCGCTCTCTACCGCCTCGCTCACAGCGCGGCTGTGGCGCCGGATCACTTCGTGCAGCGCCTGGCGGTCACCTCCGGCTTCCACCCCGAGCATCAACCATCGCTCGGTGGCCATGAAGGGCATGGCGGCGTCCACGTTGCGCCTGATTGCCGCTTCCCGCACTTCGAGTCCGGCCGCCACATTGGTCGCGAGAATCAGCAGCGCGTCGGTCGCCAGGCACCCGTCGGGCAGGACCAGGCGCCGGTTGGCGCTGTCGTCCAGCGTGCGCTCCAGCCATTGCGTGGCTGCCGTGTAGGCCGTGTTGTCCCGGATCGCGAGGACGTAACGCGCGAGGGAGCAGATGCGCTCCGCCCGCATGGGGTTCCGCTTGTACGGCATGGCGCTGGAACCGACCTGTTCGCTTTCCACCGGTTCCAGCACCTCGCCTTCGTGCTGCAGCAGCCGCAGATCGGTCCCGAATTTGGCCGCGGATTCCGCCACGGCGGCGAACAGATCGAGGACCCGGGCGTCGACCTTCCGGGTGTAGGTCTGCCCCGAAACCGGAATCGAGCCGGAAAACCCGAAGGCCGCAGCCACCCGACGGTCCAGCTCGCGCACCTTTTCATGGTCCCCGTGAAACAGCTCGAGAAAACTGGCCTGGGTGCCGGTGGTACCCTTGCAGCCGCGCAGCGGAAGGCCGGTGATACCGTCCCGCAGCGAAGCCGCGTCGAGCGCGAAATCCTGCAGCCACAGGGCGGCGCGCTTGCCTACGGTGGTGAGCTGCGCCGGCTGAAAATGGGTATACGCCAGCGTGGGTAGTGTCCGATGGCGCAGCGCGAAGGACCGCAGGGCGGTCAACACGGCGACCACGCGACCGAGGATGATCTTCATCGCGTCCCGCAGGATGATGAGATCCGCGTTGTCGGTCACATACGCGCTGGTCGCACCCAGATGGAGGAAGGGCCGCGCGGCTGGCGCCTGATCGCCGAAAGCATGAATGTGCGCCATGACGTCATGCCGAAACCGCCGCTCATATGCCTTGGCCTGCTCGAGATCGGCGTCGTCGAGGTGCGCCGACATTTCTGCCAGCGCCTGCTCCGGAACGGGGAGGCCCAGGTGCCGTTGCTCGGTCGCGAGGGCCAGCCAGAGCCGCCGCCACAGGCCAATGCGGTGTTGCTCGCTCCATAGCCGTTGCATGGCGGGCGAGGCGTAGCGGGTCGCCAACGGCGATTCGTAGCGGCCGGCGTCGCTCATCGGACGTAGAAATCGGAAACGACCATGTCACCGCCTCGCTCGAAATAGATCCGGACCGGTGAGCCGCCCCGTACCGCACGCAGCGCCTGCCGCAGGTCCTCGGCCGAGGACACCGTCTGGCGATTCACCTGAAAGACGACGTCCCCCTCGTCCAGCCCAGTCGCTTCCTGGGTGGCGGCGCCGATGCGATAGATGAGAGCCCCTCTGGTGCTGCGGATTCCGCGTTCGGCGCGCACGTCGGGCGTCACCGTGATCACCTGGATGTCGCCGAGTACGGCCACCTTCTCGGCCTTTGAGGTTGGGAGATCCTCGACTTGAAGAACCATTGGCCGCTCGGCTCCGGCACGGCGGACGACGACCGACAGGGTGTCCCCCACGCCGATGTCCAGTTTCACCGCCTCCCAGTCCAGGAAGTTCTTCAGACGGTGGCCCTGCGCGCTCACCAGGATGTCTCCCTGCTGGATTCCCGCCCGGCGCGCCGGGCTATTCGGGGCCACCACCGAGACCTGAAGCCCCGGTTGTTTGCCGACGGCGCGGCGCCCATCGCCGGCCACATTGAGCCCTACCCAGGCGCGACGCACCCGTCCGTACTTGCGCAGCTCGTCTGCCACGCGCATCGCGCGCTCGATGGGAATGGCGAATCCGATCCCGACCGAGCTGCCGGTGTTCGAAAAGATGGAGGAATTCACGCCGACCACTTCACCCAGCGCGTTGACCAGCGGGCCGCCGCTGTTGCCGGGATTGATGGCGGCATCGGTCTGGATCATCCCGACGTACACGCCCGGCTGGTCGCCGGAAGGGTAGAGATTCCGTCCCACGGCGCTGACCACGCCGGCCGTGACGGTCGGCTCGGCATTGCCGAGCAGGTATCCATACGGGTTGCCGAATGCCACCACCCACTCGCCGATCATCAGATCATCGCTTCGGCCAATGGGCACGGTAGGCAGTCCGGTGGTCTCGATCTTGAGCACGGCGATATCGGTGAGTGGGTCTTCGCCGAGCAGCTTGGCCGGGTATTCATTGCCATCCGGCATCGCGACCACGATCTGTTCGGCACCGTCGGTCACATGCTGGTTGGTGATCACGACGCCGTCGCGGGTGATGAAGAAGCCGGTACCGAGTCCCTGGACTTCGCGCTCCATGCCCCGCGGCAGCATGAAAAAATCGAAGGGATCGGTGGGCATTTCCCGCTGGCGCTTCACCACCGTCACGCTGACGACGGCGGGAGAAACCCGGCGCGCAGCTTCCACGATGACCGAGCGCCGCTGGGCCGCGACCGGTGCCGCGCGGTCGGTGCCGCGCGCCCGCTTCTGGGCGACTTGCGCCGCCGACGGGGTGCGCTCACAGGCGAGCAGTGCTAGTCCGATGCCAACCGCCAGGACGGGTCTCAGTCGCATATCTCGGAGCCTGGCAGCATTCAGGGCGCTCGCTCGAGCTGAGGATAACGGGCGCCCATCAGGTAGAGACCTTGAGGCGGCGCCGGTGGACTGGTTTCCGAGTTGTGCGTGGTGAGAAGCAGTGATGCGACATCGGAAGCGGGCCGACGGCCACGCCCGATGTCCACCATGGTCCCCACCAAGAAACGGACCATGCGGTGCAAGAATCGATCGGCCTCGATGTGGAAAATAAAACCTTCCCCGTCGCGGCGCGCCTCCCATTCGGCGATCAGAATGCGACACCGGTAGTGCGACTTGGGCTGTCCTACCGCGCAAAAGGCGCGGAAATCGTGCTCGCCGGCCAGCGCGGCGGCGGCATCCTGGAGGGCGCGGGCATCGAGGTCGGCCCCGAGTGCCCACTCGAAGGGGCGGCGGAAGGGAGAGAAGGCCGCTGCGTCGCACCCGACGACATAGCGGTAGATCCGGGCTTCGGCGTGCTTGCGCGCATGGAAGCCTTCGGGAGCATGACCGGTTCGCGCGGCCCAGACATCCACTGGCAACAGGCTGTTCAGCGCGCGGAGCAGCTGCGCGGGATCCCACCCGGACGGCATGCGAAAGCTGACCACTTGTCCGAGAGCGTGGACTCCGGCATCGGTGCGACCGGCCGCGTGGGTGACGACGCGCGACCCGGTGAGGCGCTCCAAAACGGCTTCGAGCTCACCCTGCACGGTGCGCTTGGAGGGTTGCCGTTGCCACCCTGCAAAGTCGCGGCCAACGTAGTGAAGGACCGCATAGCAGGGGGTACCCAGCATGGCGCGCAAGATACAGCGCCGCGTCGTGTAGGGGCAAGCGTGACAACAGGTTGCGTGATTGACAAAGATCCCAAAATCGGCGTAGGTTCAGCGCAATGTTCAACCATGTCGAGCGTTCCGCACTGTGACCGCGAACCACAACAACGCCGTCGCACGCGCCATCGAGCAGCTGGGTTCCGGCCGTCGCTTAGGCGAGGAGCTGACGGCGGATGCGTTCGCGCAGCTCATGCGCGGCGAAGCGACGCCGGCGCAAATGGCGGCCCTTCTCATCGGCCTCCGGGTACAGGTGGAAACCGGCGAGGAGGTCGCGGGTGCCGTACGCGCGATGCGCGGCGCAATGGTGCGAGTGGAAGCCTCGGAGGTGCGGTACCTGATCGATACGTGCGGCACCGGGGGCGGCATGGTGCGGACGTTCAACATCTCCACTGCCGCTGCATTCGTGGCTGTCGGAGCGGGGGCCGCGGTGGCGAAACACGGCAACCGGTCATTCACGTCCAAGTGTGGCTCCGCGGACGTGTTGGAAGCGCTGGGCGTCGAACTTGCGATCGGTCCCGACCGCGCTGCGAGCCAGCTCGCGCAGTCGCGTCTGGCGTTCCTCTTCGCTCCATCGTATCACCCGGCCATGAAATTCGTCGCGGGAGTGAGGAAAGAGCTGGGCGTTCCGACCATCATGAACCTGCTCGGTCCCTTGTCCAATCCTGCCGGGGTGAAGCGCCAGATCGTGGGCGTGTTAGATCCTGCGCGCGGCCCGCTGCTCGCCGAAGCGCTCCGACGACTCGGCGCCGAGCATGCGCTGGTCGTGCATGCGGAAGCGGGGATGGACGAAATCGCGCCGCAGGGCCGGACGGCGGTGTGGGAAGTACGGAACGGGCAAGTCACGACCTGGATGCTCGATCCCGAGGACTACGGACTGCACGCCCCTGGCCTCGCGGAGCTCGAAGGTGGCGAGCCGCGAGTCAACGCCGAGCGGATCCGTCGATTGATCGTGGAGCGGAATGGGGATGAGGTGGGCAGGGCGGCGGTGCTGCTCAATGCCGGCGCCGCACTCTACGTGTCGGGGATGGTAGAGGACCTGGAGGAAGGCATTGAACGCGCGACGGCTGCCTTGGAAGACGGTGCGGCGGCAACGGCCCTCGAGCGCTTTGTCGCCGCGCAAGCGGTAGCGCGGGCCGCGAGCTCGGCCACGTCTTGAAACCTTGTCAGTACTTCCGAATGACCCCGACCACGACGCCCTGGATCAGAACGTCGTTTTCGTGGGCGCGAATCGGCTTCATTCGTTCATTGGAGGGCTGCAGCCGGATCCAGCCTCCGGCTTCACGGTAAAGCCGCTTGACCGTGGCGGACGTCCCGCTGATCAACGCGATAACCATTTCGCCATTGTCCGCCGTATTCCGGCCGTTCACCACTACGAAGTCGCCGTCCTCGATGTGTTCGTCGATCATGGAATCGCCCCGAACCTTGAGCACGTAGCTGGCGCCCCGCCGGGGGATCAGATCGTTGGGGACGGCAATGGTTTCGTTGGAGAGCAGCGCTTCGATGGGCTCGCCTGCCGCGACCGCGCCGAGGAGCGGCAGCTCGGTGGCGCCGGCCTGCCCACGGGGCGGGACTATCTCGATGGAGCGGCTCTCGTTGTGGGAGCGGCGGATGTAGCCTTTGCGTTCCAGGTTGGTGAGGTGCTCGTGGACGGTGGCCAGCGAGTTGAACGAGAAATGCTCGGCGATCTCCTCAAAGGAAGGGGCGAAACCGTTCTTCTGAATGGACTCGGCGAGGTAGTCGACAATCTGTTTTTGACGCTTGGTGAGCGGCATGGGACCCCCGTTCCAGCTGACCCGAAATAATGCCGAACGAATATACCCGAACACAAACCGAAGCACAAGGAAGGCCACGTGCTACCCTTTCTACTATTATCGCGGCCACCCGCAGCGGTCTCGGAGCGCTCCGCGACCGCGCCAAGGAACTGGAAGCCGCGGCTCTGTCGGCAGCGACGCCGCCGGCGTGGCGTGACGCTTTTGGTGGTTGGGAAGTCACCGTCATCGGTGAGGTAAAACGGCGCTCGCCCTCAGCCGGAGAGATCGCCGGTAGCCTCGATCCGGCGCTCTACGCCGCGGCATACGCGCGGGGCGGGGGGCGAGCCATTTCGGTCTTGACCGAGGGTCCACATTTCGGCGGCTCGCTGGATGATCTGGTCGCCGTGCGGGGGGCTGTGGCTCTGCCGGTGCTGCGAAAGGATTTCATTATCGACCCGGTCCAGGTGTTCGAAAGCCGTGCCCGCGGCGCGAGCGCCATCCTGCTGATCGCGCGGGGACTCCACCGCGGGGAGCTGCGCGCGCTGGCGCAGCTCGCGCGTGAGGTGGGACTCGCGACACTGGTCGAGATTCATCGGGCTTCCGAGCTGGATGCGGCCTTGGCGACCGAGCCGGATGCGGTCGGCGTCAATAGCCGAGATTTGGAAACGTTTCGGGTGGATGTGGGAATCGTGGAGGAATTGTTGCGAGAGATCCCGGCGGGAACCATCGCGGTGGCAGAAAGCGGGTTGCACTCGCGGTCCGACGTCGAGCGAGTGGCCTCCTGGGGAGCGGATGCGGTGCTGGTCGGCACGACGCTGGCGTCGGCGGTCGATCCGGAGGCGGCCGTTCGCGCTCTGGCGGGGTGTCCGCGGAACACTGCGGCCAGGAGTGCCGGTTGAGGCGCGCACCGTCGCCGGAAGTGAAGGCGCCGGCGCGCGGCCGATTCGGCCAGTACGGCGGCCGCTATGTGCCGGAAACGCTCATGGCGGCGCTCGCAGAGCTCGAGCGCGTCTACGACGAGGCAGTGGCGGACCCGCGGTTCGGCGAGGAGCTGAACGATCTCCTGCGCAACTATGTTGGTCGGCCTACCCCGGTCAGCGAGGTACCGCGGCTTTCCGAGCGCGTGGGATGCCGCGTCCTCCTCAAGCGGGAAGACCTCAACCACACCGGCGCTCACAAGATCAACAACACCATCGGCCAGGTACTGTTAGCGCGCCGCATGGGCAAGCGCCGGATCATCGCGGAGACGGGCGCGGGCCAGCACGGCGTTGCCACCGCCACCGCGTGCGCGCGCTTCGGTCTCGAATGCGTCGTGTACATGGGCGAAGAGGACATGGCCCGCCAGCGGCTCAACGTGTACCGCATGCGGGTGATGGGAGCGACGGTCGTTCCGGTCGGTTCCGGAACGCGGACGTTGAAGGATGCGCTCAATGAAGCGATGCGGGATTGGGTTACCAACGTCACGCACACGCATTACGTTATCGGCACGGTCGCGGGTCCCGACCCGTTCCCGCGAATGGTGCGGGACTTTCAAAGCGTCATCGGACGAGAGGCGAAGTCCCAGGTGCTCGAGCGGGTGGGCGCCCTCCCAACCACCGTAGTCGCCTGTGTCGGTGGGGGCTCGAACGCGATGGGGATTTTCCACTCGTTCCTGGACGACCCGGCGGTGGAGCTGGTCGGGGTCGAGGCGGGTGGGGAAGGCCTCGCCACGGGCAAGCATTCCGCCACGCTCGCGGCCGGCCGTCCCGGTGTGCTTCATGGCAGTTTGAGCTATGTGCTGCAGGATGCTGACGGACAGGTGCAACCCACGCATTCGGTCTCTGCCGGGCTCGACTATCCCGGCGTCGGGCCGGAACACTCCTATCTGCGTGATACCGGACGCGTGAAATACGACAACGTGACGGACGGGGAAGCGCTGGACGCCTTTCACGCGTTGGCGCGTCTCGAAGGGATCCTCCCGGCCCTGGAGAGCTCGCACGCGGTGGCGTGGGCCATGCGGGAGCGCCGGTGGAGCGCGCGCGATGTCGTTCTAATCAACCTGAGCGGCCGGGGCGACAAGGATGTCGCGCATGTGGCCGCCGTCACCGGAGCTGAGCTGTGAGCGGACCGCTTACGGAACAGCCCACCCGCGACGCGCTACCCGATCTCGGGGCGGTCGAGAACCTGATGCAGGTGATCGTCAAGGGCCTGCGCGCGATCCAGCTCTATCTCCCGAACAATCCGATTTACCAGCAGGCCGTGCAAAACATCCGCAATGCCTTCGGGCCGGTCTGGCAGGTCTTCGAAGAGCTGCCGCTCACCCTGCAGGAGACCGACTTCGCGGTCCAGGGACGGACGGTCCTGGCGCAGCCGGCAAAGAACGAGAGCATCGCCTGGGTCCTGTTCAAGGACGGTATCCGCCTGGTCACCCTTCGCCCCGGGGTCGAGGACGAAGAGATCGTCAAATTCCTGACGGTGATCAACAAGGTCCGCAATCTGCCGCCGGATGCGGAAGACGACCTGTTGACGCTGCTCTGGGAACAGGATTTCCAGAACATCCGCTACAACTTTGTCGAGCTGGGCTCCGATGACGGCGCTGCGGTGCCGGCGGGAGAGCCGTCCCAGGTGGCGGCGGGGGGCGGGCCCTCCGCTCCCGCGCAACCGATTACCCGCGAGGCGCTGCAGCAGGAAGTTCAGGAGGGGGGCGGCGCAGGGGGCGAAGCAGCGCCGGAAGGCGCGCGTCCGGCGGGCGTCGTGTCGATGGAGGATTTCGACCCGACCCCCTACTTCCTGGATGAAAAAGAGATCGAGTACCTCAACTCGGAAATCGACCGCGAATACAAGCAGGACCTGCGCGGCAACGTGCTCTCGATCCTGTTCGATCTGCTCGAGTTGCAGACGTACAGCACGGTTCGCGCCGAGCTTACCTCGATCATGGAGAATTTCATTCCCTACCTGCTCGCGGTGGGAGACTTCCGCTCGGTCGCCTTCGTGCTGCGGGAGGTCAAGGTGGTGTTGCAGCGGGCCCGCGAAGTGCTTCCGGAACACCGCCAGGCCCTCGAGCAGCTTCCCGCACGCCTCTCCCAGCCCGATGCGCTGGCCCAGTTGCTCCAGTCGCTGGACGAAGCGGTGGTCTTTCCCAGCGGAGACGAGCTGGGCGAGCTGTTCCGGGAGCTCCGTCCCGAGGCGCTGGAATCGGTCCTGGGCTGGTTGCCCCGGCTCACCAACCAACGGGTACGGGAGCTTCTCGACGCCGCCGCGCAACGGCTGGCGCTGGCCTATCCGCAGGAAGTGACCAAGGTGCTGGCGAGCACCAACGAGACCGTCTTGCTGGAGGCGATCCGGTTGACGAGCCGGCTGAAGCTCCCGCCGGCGGTGCCGGCGCTGGGGCAGATCCTGACGCACGAAGCGCCCGTGGTGCGCGTGGCTACGGTGGAAGCGCTCGCCGCCATCGGTTCGGTCGGCGCGATGCAGCAGCTGGAGCAGGGCATCGAAGACTCCGATCGCGACGTGCGTCTGGCGGTGGTGCGGACGCTGTCCGCGCGGGGCCACCGGTCCGCGTTTCCCAAGATCGAGGCCGCCGTCGTGGGCAAGCAGCTGCGGGGAGCGGATCTGACCGAGAAGGTGGCTTTTTTCGAGGCGTACGGGCTGCTCGGTGGCGCCGAAGGGGTGCACAAACTGACGGCCATGCTGGATTCCAAGGGGGGGTTCCTGAAACGGAAGGAAGATCCGGAGACCCGCGCCTGCGCCGCGATGGCGCTGGGGAAGATCGGCGGTCCCGAGGCCAAGCAGACTTTGCAGCAGGCCGCGCAGGACAAGGAACCCTTGGTGCGCAACGCGGTGAGCAAGGCGCTCCGGGAGATCAAGTAGATGACCGGCGGCCGGCCCAGCCAGTCCACCAAGCGTCCGACCATGGCCGAGACGCTGCAAAGCCCCGAGCGTCTGCTCCGGCAGGGCGGGCGCGACGTCATCATCGCACTCTACACCGCCTTGCGCAGCCTCAAACTTTATCCGGTCGAGAACACCCAGGTACAGCGCTCGCTGGACGATCTCACGTCCACCGCCGCCGCGCTGCTCGCGTCGGAGCAGGAGCTGGAGATCCGGCTGGCGGGCGACTTCGTCTTCGTCAACTCCACCCGGCTTCGTCTGGGCCTGGACAACTATGCCTCGTTCTCCCACGTGCTCGGCACCCTGCGGCAATGTGGGATCGGGACCGTGCGGGTGGGCGAGCACATGGAGCGACGAGAATGGCAGGTCTTCGTGTCGCAGCTGCTGGTCTTTTCGCACCGCGCAGCCGATCCCAACAAGCTGGCGGAACTGCAGCAGAAGCTCGCCCAGGGCGGCGTTGGGCATCTCACGGTGGAGGCGGCGAGCGAAAGCGAAGACGAATCCGAAGATCAGGAAAAGTCCAAGGAAGTCGCCAAGCGGACCTACGAGCGCTCGGTTTCGGTGACGAAAGAAGTCATCAATAGCGTGCGGATGGGGCGAAGCGCCTCGGTGAAGAAGGTGAAGCGCGCAGTCCAGAGCATCGTGGACCAGGTGCTGAGCAACGAGGTATCGCTGGTGGGACTCACCACCATCCGTGACTACGACGAATACACGTTCACCCATTCGGTGAACGTCTGCATCTTCAGTGTGGCGATGGGACGCCGGCTCGGTCTCACCAAGCTCCAGCTCTACGATCTTGGCATGGCTGCGCTCTTCCACGACGTGGGAAAGAGCCGGGTGCCCATGGAAGTGCTGGGCAAGGAAGGCGCGTTGACCGAAGATGAGTGGCGGATTATGCAGGCTCATCCGTGGCTGGGCGTGCTCACGTTGTTCGGCCTGCGCGGATATGGCGAGATTCCCTACCGCGGCATGATCGTGGCGTACGAGCACCATATGAAGATCGATCTTACGGGCTACCCCAAGTCGATCCGGCCGCGGCAGATGTCGGTGTACTCGAAGATCGTCGCCTGCGCGGATGGTTTCGATGCGGCAACCTCGCGGCGGGTCTACCAGACCACGCCCATCCAACCGGACCAGGTCCTGCGCGAGATGTGGGAGAATCCCCGTCGGGGTCAGGACCGGGTGATCGTCAAGGCGTTGATCAACCTGCTGGGGATCTATCCGGTGGGGACCTGCGTCATTCTCGACACGTACGATGTCGGCCTGGTGCACGCGGCCAATCCCGATCCCGAGCAGCTCCACCGGCCGTTGGTACGCATCGTGTCCACCCCGGAAGGGGGCACGTTGCAGCAGGGACCGGTGGTGGACCTCGCCACCACACGGTCGGACGGCACGTTCGAGCGTACCATCATCAAGGTCACCGATCCGGCGAAGTACGGCATCAATCCCTCCGACTATTTTGTCTGACCGTTCCATCGCCGCGCGGTGGAAACTGATTCGGAGCGAGCGCCGGGCGGCGCTGATTCCGTATCTCACCGCCGGATATCCCTCTGTGGAGCGGACCCGCGAGGCCTTGCGCATGGTGGTCGAAGGCGGGGCGGACTTCGTGGAAGTCGGGGTCCCGTTCTCCGACCCCCTCGCCGACGGTCCGGTGATTCAGCGCTCGAGTCATGCCGCGCTCCAGCAGGGAATGAACGTGGCGGGGGTGCTCGAGCTCATCCGCGAAACCGATCTTGCCGTGCCCGTCATCGTGTTTTCCTACCTGAACCCGATCATGGCGTACGGGTTGGAGCGGTTCGCCCGGGATGCGCAAACGGCGGGCGTGGCCGGGCTGCTGCTCACCGATTTGCCCGCCGGCGAGGACCCGTCGGTGGAGCAGATCATGCGTGCTGCCGGGCTCGACCTGATCCGGCTGATCGCTCCTACCACCGAGGGAACCAGGCTCGCCGACGCAGTGCGCGGCGCGGGCGGGTTTCTCTACGTGATTTCGCGTCTTGGCGTCACCGGGACGCGCACCCAGCTTGATGAGCACGCCGCGCACCTGGTGTCCCGCGTGCGGGCGGTGTCGGACCTGCCCATCGCTCTCGGGTTCGGGCTCGCGACCGGCGAGCAAGCCAGGGCCGCGGCCCGGATCGCCGACGGTGTGGTGGTCGGAAGCGCGCTGGTCGAGCGTCTCGGGGAAGGCATCGAGCCCGCCCGGCGACTGATGGCCGAACTGCGTGCCGGAGTTCAGGGGCCTTTTGACAGGCCGAAGCCGTAAGCGGTACCATTCCGAGGTGAGCAGTGATTACATCGTGCTGCGGGGGATGCGGTTCCACACCAGAGTGGGACTGTTGCCGCACGAGCAGCAAATCCCTCAGCCGCTGGAGCTGGACCTGACGGTCTGGGCCTCGTTGCGGCGGGCGGGGGAAAGCGATTCGATCCGGGGAGGACTGGATTACCGCAGCCTCTACACCGTGGTCGCGGACACGGTCGGCACCAGCCATCACCGTCTGCTCGAGGCGCTGTGCGAGAAGATTGCGGCGCGGGCCCTGGCACTCGACGGCGTTCAGCGGGTCCGCGTGGCGGCGCGAAAACCGCATGTGCCGATCGCAGGCCCGCTGGAGTATGTTGAGGTGGTCTTGGAGCGTGAGCGTGGCTGAGTGGGCCTTCGTGGCACTGGGGTCCAACATGGGCGACCGCGAGGCGGTGTTGCGGGAAGCGAAGCGCCACATTGCGGCGCTGGAAGGGACGGAAGTGATCGCCGCCAGCGCGGTGGAAGAGACCGAACCGCTGGGTCCGATCCCGCAGAGTCACTACCTCAACCAGATGCTGCTGCTGCGAACGATCCTGGGTCCCCGCGACCTGCTCGAAGCGCTCCTGGCGATCGAGCGCCGTATGGGCCGGGTCCGTGCCGAGCGGTGGGGCCCCCGCGTCATCGACCTGGACATCGTCCGGTATGACGCCGTGAACCTTCACGAGCCGGGACTCGACCTTCCCCATCCCGAACTTCCGCATCGTGGTTTCTGGCAGCGCGAGCTGGCCGAGCTCCTTCCTCATGTCGCCTGATACCAAGCCGGTCACCACTCGTTCGGTGATGGAGATGAAGCGGTCGGGCCGGAAGATCGTTTCGCTCACCGCGTACGACGCGCTCTTCGCCGAGCTGCTGGACCAGGCGGGGGTGGACATTGTCCTGGTGGGCGATTCGGTCAGCACGGTTCTCTGCGCGCAGGAGACCACGCTCTCCGCGACGCTCGAACAGATGATCTATCACGGCCGGATCGTGCGCGCCGGCGTGCGCCGGGCCCTGGTCGTGGTCGACATGCCGTTCCTGACCTATCAGGTCTCTATCGAGGACGCCAAGCGAAATTGCGGGCGGGTCATGCAGGCGACCGGCGTGCACGCGGTGAAGCTGGAGGGCGGGGCGGGAATGGCGCCCACGGTCCGGGCGCTGGTCGACATCGGCATTCCGGTCATGGGCCATCTCGGTCTTACCCCGCAGTCAGTCCACGCTCTGGGAGGGTACCGGGTGCAGGGGCGTGAGGCCGACGAGGCCTCGCGGCTCATTTCCGATGCCAAGGCGCTGCAAGAGGCCGGAGCCTTCGCCATAGTGCTGGAGCTCATGCCCGCGGCGGTGGCCCAGCGAGTCACCGAAGCGGTGAGGATACCGACGATCGGCATCGGTGCCGGGCCGCACTGCGACGGCCAGGTGCTCGTCCTGCACGACATGCTCGGATTGAACGAGCACCTGAATACCAAGTTCCTCAAACGCTACGCCCAACTGGCCGATCAGGTGCGCGACGCGGTACGGTGTTTCGGTGAAGAAGTCCGTTCCGGCGGGTATCCCGACTCGGCCCACAGTTTTTGACCCTGCGGCAAATCTCCGATCCTCTGGCCATGCGCGCCTGGTCACGCGCGGCGCGCGCCGACGGGCGGCGCGTCGGGTTCGTACCCACCATGGGCTTTCTCCATGAGGGACACCTCCGGCTGGTAGACCGCGCGGCCACGGGCAGCGACACGGTGGCGATGAGCATTTTCGTGAACCCGCTGCAGTTCGGTCCCCAGGAGGATCTCGGGAGCTACCCGCGCGCCCTCGAGCGGGACCGCCAGTTGGCCACGTCGCGCGGGGTCGACTGTCTCTTTGTGCCAGCCGACCAGGCGATGTACCCGCGTCCGCCCCTGGTCCGGGTCAGTCCCGGCACTCTCACCGCGCATCTCTGCGGCCCATGGCGCCCCGGGCATTTCGAGGGGGTGCTCACGGTGGTGGCGAAGCTCTTTCATATCGTGGAACCCGATCTGGCCGTGTTCGGCCGCAAGGACCTTCAACAGGCGCGCATCATCCGCAGCATGGTCGACGATCTCAACTTCCCGGTGACCATCGAGGTGGCTTCCATCATTCGGGAGGCCGACGGCCTCGCGTTGTCATCGCGGAATGCGTACCTGAAGCCGGTCGAACGGGAGGTCGCGGTGCTGCTCTCCCAGGCGCTGGAGGAGGGGCACCGGCGCTATCGAGGCGGCACCCACGACGCCAGGGAGGTCGTCGCCGCTGTGCGGCAGGTGCTCTCCCGGGAAGCGACGATTCTGGTGCAGTATGTGGAAGCGGTTGATCCCGACACCCTCGCGCCGGTGACGACGGCGACCGACGACACCGTGCTGGCCCTGGCGGCCTTCATTGGAAAGACGCGGCTCATCGACAACATCATTCTTGGGGTCGGGCTGGGTGCTGACGAGCGCCTGGCGGCGACTGCAGGTACCGTCTGAGGTGCCCGACTTTCCGGAGTGGACCCAAGCCACCCCCGAGCGTCGGGCGCATGTAGAACGGGTGGCCGCGCTGGCCAATTCATGGGCCGATGCCATGAACACTCCCGCGCAGGAGCGCGAGCGCTGGTTGCGGGCGGTCTATCTCCACGACTCCTTACGCGACGCGCCGCTGGAGCTGCTCACTTCGCTCACCGACGACCGGTGGCACTGGCCTTCACTGCTTCACGGTCCCGCCGCCGCCGAGTATGCCGCTCGCCACGGGGAGCGGGATCGCGGCGTCCTGGATGCCGTCCGATATCACTCGGTGGGGTATGCCGGATGGGACGTCGTCGGCCGGATGCTATACCTGGCCGACTATCTGGAGCCGGGGCGCGAGTTTCGGGATGAGGAAAGACGGGACATGGCTGCTCGAGTACCCCGCGAGCCGCGAGTGGTGCTCAAGGAGGTGGCGGCGGAGCGCCTGCACTGGCTGGTCACATCCGGTTGGCCCTTTATTGCGGAGACGGTGGAGTTCTGGAACGCCCTCGCTCGCGGGTCCTGACTCTCGCGGCCGCCGCGGCAGCAGCCGTGCTCCTCGGGTCCCTGTGGTGGTGGGCGAGTCGCCGCACACCCGATCAGGTTGGGCCGATCATACCGGGAGACAACCGACCGGCGATAACCGTCGAGGTGCTGAATGAGACCGCCGTCGATGGCCTGGCACGGGAAGTGGCGCGACGGCTGAGAGGGAGGGGAATCGACGTGGTGTATTTCGGCACCGCGACCCGCCGCGACCGCGATTCTACGGTGATTCTCGTCCGGCGGGGAGATACCGCCGCTGCGACTGCCGTGCGGAGGGCCCTGGGAAGCGGCCGGATCGCCGTCGAGCTGGACCCGGATCGGTTACTCGACGCTAGCGTCCTGGTGGGCCGCGACCTGGCGGCGCCGCTCGATCGCTACCCGTAGCTGCCCGCAGGCGGCGTCGATGTCGAGCCCACGGCTGCGGCGCACCGTTGCCGTTACTCCGAGTGCTTCCAGCCGGGCGCCGAATTCCTTCAGGTGAGCCGCGCTGGCAGGCATGAGGCCCGGCGTACCGCCGGGATGCAGGGGCAGGAGGTTCACCAGCGCGCCAAGGGGTGCGGCGAGAGCAGCCAGCCGGTCCGCGTCCTCCAGGGAATCATTCTTCCCGCTGATCATCACGTATTCGAACGTGATCCGGCGCTTGAACGCCTGCAGGGCTGGAAGCACCCGGTCCAGGCTGTACTTCTTTTCCACCGGCATGATGGCCAGGCGCTGCTCGTGGGTTGGCGCGTGCAGGGAAAGCGCCAGCCGGAATTGCTCCGGGCGGGCAGCCAGCTTGCGCAGATTGGGCACCACCCCGACCGTGCTAACGGTGATATGGCGGGCGCCGATACCGAGTCCCATCGTGTGATTCAGGGTGGTGAGCGCCCGATCCACCGCATCCCAGTTATGGAGCGGTTCCCCCATTCCCATGAAAACCACGTTGGTCGGCTTTCCCAGCTCGGGATCGAGCGCCAGCTCCCGCACCTGGGCCACGATCTCCCACGTGGCGAGATGACGTTCAAACCCCATGCGGCCGGTGGCACAGAAGACGCAGCCGTACGCACATCCCGACTGTGACGAGATACAGAGAGTCTGCCGCCGGCCTTCGGGAATCAGCACCGACTCGACGGCTGCACCGTCCGCCAGGCCCCAGAGGAACTTACGGGTTCCGTCTTTCGAGAGCTGGCTGGTGAGGAGTCGAAGACGCGGAAGCGGAAAAGCTTCGTCGAGGGCGGCACGCAGTTCGCGTGGCAGGTCGGTTGCCTCCTCCCAACTCGCCACCGGCCGTTGCCAAAGCCGGGGTGCGACCTGTCGATAGCGATAACCGGGCCCCCGCTCGGCGAGCCATTGCCGCAGCGTTTCGGCAGCTGCAGGAGGGGAAAGATCAAGAAGATTCATCAGTCCCAATCAACCTCGATCCCCACCCGGTAGTTCCCCCCCACTCCGTGCAATCCCGATCCCCGCGCGGCGATCACGTCGTAGCGGCCTGCCCGCACGCTGAGTGCGAAGATCACTCGCCAATCGGCCTGGCCGTAGGCGGTTTCCCGCACGCAGGCCGCATCGAGCGTCAACCTGGAGGCGAGTCCGACACCCGCGCCGATCGTGTGTTCGACCGCTCCATCCGATCGCAACTGCGCTCCGTATCGCGTGGCCACGGTCGTCTGCGCTCCCCAGACGGCGGTCTGTAACGCGCGGTATTCCACGGCGGCGTGGTAGCTCGCCGTCTGGTTGCCGGGTTTTCGGACCGGGACAAACCGGGTTGCGGCCGCCAGCGTAAGCCTGGAGAGCGGAGTCACCCGGGCGCCTAGATCAGCGGATAGTCCGCCCTCGCGGAAGACATCGAACTGGGCATCGTGGCCCCGAATCAGGCCCGCCAGCGTCAGCGGTCCCAGCCGCGTGCCGGCGGCGATACCGCCGACCTGTTCGTACACCGGAATCTCCCCAGGCTGGCTAACCGGCGAAGTCGAAGTTCGAACCAGATCGCCAATTTGCACGCGGCCGAAAATAAGCCCGATCCCCAGACGCTGGCCCAGGGCGTAGGTCAGTCCCGCCAGGACTCCAGAGAGGCCCAATGTTTCCGGCGTCTGGATCGCCTGCGCCCCGAGACCCAGCCCCGGCCCGGTGAAGGCTGCCGCCGGATTCCAGAACGACGCTGTCGCCCCTGTTTCCAGCGCCGCAGGTTTTGCGAGGGTTGTCGCCGGGACGTCCCAGAGAGAGGCTGCCTTGGGAGCCTGGGCAGCTGCCACGGTGGTGCTGGTGGCGAGCAGGATGAGGTGAAGCGTGAGCTTCATCCGGGAAGGTTGACCGTGGCGCAAATGCCTGTCAAGTCGAAGCTTGCCCCCCTTCTCCTCAGCCATTATGTTGCCCGGATCGGTACCCTGGACACTAATCATTGTGCTTCTGTCCGACCTGCTCACGCCGCAGCGGATCAAGGTTCCCATCCTCGGCACGGACAAGCGGACGGTCCTTTCAGAATTGCTGGAACTCGTGGTGGGGACGGGGCAGCCGGAGTTTTTGGATATATTCCGAGCTGTGGAGGAGCGAGAGCGGGTGCTGTCGACCGGGATCGGGCATGGCGTGGCCATCCCGCACGGTAAGTCCCAGCGGCTTAAAGAGCTACGATTGGCAGCAGGGGTGACTCCCGCGCCGGTGGCGTTCGACGCGCTCGACGGCCAGCCGGTGCGGCTTTTTTTTCTGCTGATCGGGCCAGCGGAGTCGACAGGGGAGGACGTGAGGGCACTCGGTCGAATATCCCGGCTGGTACGCCGGGAGCAGGTGCGGGAGAAGCTGCTGGCGGCCCCGGACGCCGGCGAGTTCCATCGCGTGCTGGCGGAAGCCGAGCGGCTGGTTTCCTGAGTCCGACATGAGCGCAACAGCGATGCGGACGCACCGGTGCGGTGCTCTGCGGCCGGCTCACGTGGGACAGGAAGTCCGGCTGGGCGGGTGGGTGCACCGGCGGCGCGACCTGGGAGGCATTGTCTTCCTGGATCTGCGCGACCGCGACGGCCTGGTACAGGTAGCGTTTGGCCCCGACTGGACGCCGCCGGATTTGATGAGGGCGGTCGGCGAGGTCGGAATGGAGTGGGTCGTCATCGTTTCCGGACAGGTCGTGGCGCGGCCGGAAGCGGCACGCAACTCTGAGATATCCACCGGCGACATCGAAGTGCGCGCCACCGGGCTCGACGTCCGTGCGCGGACCAGCGCGCCGGCGATCCCGGTCTGGCGGTCCAAGGGCGAGCCACTCCCTGCCGAAGAGCTGCGGCTCCAGCACCGTCATCTCGATCTCCGCCGACCGGAGCTGCAACGCAACTTCGAGCTTCGTCATCGGTTGTTTCAGCGAGCCCGCGCGGAGCTTACCGCACAGGGCTTCTTCGAGATTGAAACACCCATTCTGACGAAGCCGACCCCGGAAGGGGCACGGGACTATCTGGTTCCATCCAGCGTGCATCCGGGACAGTTCTACGCCTTGCCGCAATCGCCCCAGATCTACAAGCAGGTGCTGATGGTCGCCGGATTCGACCGCTACTTCCAGATTGCGCGGTGCTTCCGGGATGAGGACCTGCGAGCCGACCGGCAGCCCGAATTCACCCAAATCGATATCGAGGCCTCGTTCGTCGGGCCGCGGGACGTTTATGCCGTGGTGGAGGCGGTGCTCTCCGCCCTTTGGAGCGAGGCTGGGGAGCCGGTGCCGACGCCTTTTCCCCGGATGTCGTACCGCGACGCGATGGAGCGATTCGGCACCGACAAGCCGGATCTCCGCTACGACTTCTTCGTGGAAGATCTCGGCGCGCTGCTGGGGCGGCGTGGATTCCGGGCGGTCGACGACGCGCTGGGAAACGGTGGGCGGGTGCGCGGCATCCGGGTGCCCGGGGGAGCCGCGCTCTCACGCAAAGATACCGATCGCCTGGCCGAGCTGGCCAAAGGTGCCGGCGTCGCCGGGCTGGCCACGCTCAAGCATCAGGCGGGGCAGCTGACCGGCCCGCTTGCCAAGCTCGAAGGCATGACGCCCGATCTGGCACAGCTGGGTGACGGCGATCTGCTCCTGGTCGCGGCGGGCGGGGACCACGTCACGTCGCCCGCGCTGGACCGGGTGCGACTCGACCTGATTCGCCGGCTGGCGCCGGAGCCCAAGGTGCGCCATGCCTTCACCTGGGTCGACGACTTTCCGCTGTTCGAGCCGAACCCGGAAACCGGCGGATGGGTTTTCGCGCATCACCCCTTCACTTCTCCGCATCCCGATGACCTGGCTCGGCTCGAGGCGGGGCAGCGCTCGGGCGTCCGCGCGTTGCATTACGACGCGGTCTATAACGGCAACGAGCTGGGGAGCGGCTCGATCCGCATTACCGATCCCAAGCTCCAGCTGGCGATCTTCGAGATCCTCGGCATCGCGCCGGAAGAGGCCCGGCGCCGTTTTGGATTCTTGCTGACGGCCCTGGCCTCGGGCGCGCCGCCTCACGGGGGATTCGCGATCGGGTTCGATCGGGTCACGATGCTGCTGAGCGGTGCAGAAAGCTTGCGTGACGTCATTGCCTTTCCCAAGACGACCGCGGCCCGGGGCCTGTTCGAAGACACACCGGCCCCGGTCGATCCGCGCGACCTCGCCATTTTCCGGCTGGCCCCGACTCGATGAGCGATGTTACCCACCGGCTCTCCGCGGAGGGAGCCGATCCGCTGGCTTTGGCCGGTGTCAACGACACCAATCTCCAGGAGCTCGAGCGTGCCACCGGGGTGCGGGTCGCCCTGCGGGGCGACCAGTTTACCCTGGCCGGTGAGATCGGCGCGGTCGAACGGGCGGCGCGGGTGGCGTCGACCATGATCGATCTGGCGCGCATGGGGAATGAATTGACGTCGGACGACGTGCGCCGCCTCGCTGAAGAGGGCGAGACCGGCACGTTGGCTCGGGCGACGGACCGGGATCAGCGGATCGCGCTTCCCGGCGCTCGGCGCGTGATCCAGCCCAAGACCGCCGGCCAGCGTGAGTATGTCGCGGGCATGCGCGAAAACGATATCGTGATCGGGATCGGCCCGGCGGGGACCGGAAAGACCTATCTCGCGGTGGCAATGGGGGTAGAGGCGCTGGCCCGCAAGTTGGTCCGGCGACTGGTGCTGGCTCGCCCGGCGGTCGAAGCCGGCGAACGGCTGGGATTTCTTCCCGGCGATCTCCAGGCCAAGGTCGATCCCTATCTGCGCCCGCTCTACGACGCCCTGGAGGACATGATGCCGCCGGAGCGGGTGCAGAAGGCGCTGGAGACCCGGACCATCGAAATCGCGCCCCTCGCCTATATGCGCGGACGCACGCTGGCCGATGCCTTCATCATTCTGGACGAGGCACAGAACGTGACCGGCGGCCAGATGAAGATGTTCCTGACGCGCATGGGGGTGAACTCCCGCGCCGTGGTGATCGGTGACCAGACGCAGATCGATCTGGAGAACCGGGAAGACTCCGGACTGATTCAGATCGAGCGGATCCTGCCCGGCATCGAAGGCGTCTCCTTCTGCTATCTGGAAGAACGTGACGTGGTGCGGCATCGCCTGGTGCGTGACATCATCCGGGCCTACGCGGAGGATCAGGGCTCGTGAACGAGCGCCGGCGTAGTCGGCCGCGGCCGGAAACAGACGCCCGGGGATGGGCCGCGGTGCGGTTCCACGCCGCTCGCTGGGCGCCGGTACTGGGGCTGGCGCTGCTTACGTACGTGTTGTATCCCGCCGCGCGCGGCTTCGAGGCCCCCATCGTCGAGACCGGGCAGGTAGCGCCGAGCGAGGTGCTCGCTCCCTTCGAGTATGCGGTCCACAAGTCTCCCCAGGAGCTGGCCCAGGACGCCGAAGCCCTGGCCGCCACGGTCCGTCCGATCTACGAGTACGACGCGACCGTCATCGATTCGGTGCGGCGCCGGGTGGACACCGTCTTCAGCCGGATCGACACCGCCGGTAACGCCGGATCGATCGTCGACATCGCCGGGAAATTCGGCATCCGGTTGAGTCCCGACGAAGGGCAATTCCTCGAGCCACGCGCCCGCCGCAATGCCTTCCACAACAGTCTGTCGCGGTTTCTCCTGCGCCAGCTCACTCAGGGAGTGGCTCCCCGCGGCACGATCGAGCGGGAGCTGTCGCGCGAAATCGTGATGCGGCGCGAAGGACGGGAGCGGGTGGTCCCGCGCGATTCAGTACTGAGCTACGCGGCGTTTCTCGACCGTCGCACCCGGGATCACCCTGCGGGAAACTCGTCGGTTGGCGACCAGCTCTACGTAAAACTGATCACCGGAGTGTTCCAGCCCACGGTCGTGCCGAACGCGGCGGCAACGGAAGCATTGCGAGGGGAGCTGCGCGCCAGCGTCGACAGCGTCAAGGACGTGGTGCGGGCGAACGAACGGATCGTCAACGCCCATGAAGTCGTGTCGCCGCAGGCGCACGCGCGCCTGCTGGCGCTGCGGGCAGAGCTCCTGCGGCGTGGCGGCGCGTTGACCGCCGATCTCCCGGCGACGATCGGGCAGATCCTGACCAACGTCTTCACGCTTTCGCTTTTCTGGCTCTTGCTCATGCTCTATCGGCGGGAGGCCTATTCGGACCTGCGGCAGATGTTTACGCTCTCGGCATTGTTCGCGACGGTCATTGCCGGTGCAGCGATCAATCGCGCGGTGATCGCCGAGGGGCCGGAGCTGATTCCCATTCCGTTCGCCACCATGCTGATCACGGTGCTCTTCAGCGGGCGGGTATCGATGGTGGCCGCGATGGTGTTGGCGGTCCTGCTGGGCTCGCAGGCGGTCTACGGCGGCCAGGCTGCGCTCTATCTTGCCGTGCTGGGCGGCGTGTCGGGCGCGCTCGGGGTGCGCATGATCCGGCGCCGCTCGCAGCTCCTGACCGCCTCGGCGATCGTCGCCGGAGCGTTCCTGCTGGGAGCCGTGACCGTGGCGCTCCGGTTCGACTGGACCTGGACCCAGCTGGGACTCTCGGTGGGGCGGGGCAGTGCCAATGCCGTGGTCTCCTCCGCGCTGGTGATGTTCATGTTGCCGGTCTTCGAATCGATGGCCGGCGTCACCACCGACATCAAGCTCCTCGAGCTGTCCGATCCGAGCCATCCCCTGCTGCGCCGCCTGGCGACCGAGGCATCTGGGACCTACGCCCACAGCGTGGCGATGGCCAACCTGTGCGAGGCAGCCTGTAACGCGATCGGCGCGAACGGGCTGCTGGCCCGCGTCGGCTGTTACTTCCATGACATCGGCAAGGTGAGGCGGCCGCAGTTCTACGTGGAGAACCAGTCGTTGGGGAACAACCCCCACGATCGGCTGGAACCTGAGATGTCCGCCGGCATCATCCGCAGTCACGTGCGGGACGGTCTTGCCCTGGCGGAGGAGTATCGGCTTCCCGAAGTGGTGAAGGGATTCATCCCCGAGCACCACGGAACGTCCGAGATCTCCTACTTCCTGGACCGGGCGCGCGCCCAGGGCGACGATGTGGAAGAAGATCCCGAGCTTTACCGCTACCCGGGGCCGAAGCCGAGATCGATCGAGACGGCCGTGACCATGCTGGCCGACGGCGTGGAAGCCGCGCTGCGGGTGCTCGACGATCCCACACCCGCGAAGATTCGCGACGCGATCGATCACATCTTCCAGCAGCGGATCGAGTCCGGCCAACTGGTGGAGGCGCCCCTCACCCTGGCGCAGTTCAGCAAGGTTCGAGAAGAGTTCGTGCGCGTGCTCACCGGCATGCACCACACCCGCATCGATTATCCCAGCGCCAGTGGCGGCATCTCATCGGAGTGGGAGCCCGCGTCGCGGGCGTGACGTGACGACCGCCTCGGCCGGGCTGCGGCCGGCGTTGCCGCCGTCCGTCGTTCGCCGGGCGGTGGCCGCCGTGCTGGACGGGGAGGGCACCGGCCCCGCCACGGTAAGCGTCACGTTTCTCAGCGTGCCGCGGATGCGGGCGCTGAACCGCCGCTCGCTGGGACACGACCGGGCGACCGACGTCATTGCCTTCCGGTTATCCCACGGCGCCGTGGTGACGGGTGACATCTACATTTGCCCGGCCAAGGCCCGGGCGGCCGCCCGGGAGCTCGACCTTCCGGAACGGGAGGAGCTGGTCCGTCTCGTGGTCCACGGTACCCTCCACGTGCTGGGCTTCGATCATCCAGCGGGTGTGCGGCGGGTCGATTCTCCCATGTGGCGAAGGCAGGAGCGCTACGTGCGGCGCCTCGTGAGGAGGGCGGCATGACGGGCGCGCTCACCTTGATTGCCCTCATCACCGCGCTGGCGGCCGCGGGGTGGGCCGGATTGTTCGCGCTGGCGGAGCAGGCGCCCGGAATGGCCGAGGGGCTCATTCAACCAGGGCCCCTCGCCCGGGGAGCGTTCCCGCTTCACCGCGCGCTGCACGTGAGCCGCCTCGCCCTGCTGATCCTCGCCGGTGTCGCGGCGTCCGAAAGCGTCGGCTGGTGGTATCGTCCGGCGTTGCAGGGCTGGAGCCTGGGCCTGGTCGCTGGCGCGTTCCTTTATATGGTGGCGGACGCCTTGCCGCGCGCCATCGGCACACTCGCTCCCGACGCGGCCGCCGCCGCGGCCGGCGTGGCGCAACGGACGCTGCTCCCCTTCCGCCCGCTCCTCGGCTTGATCGCCGCCGCGGAACGAGTGACTCAGGCGCTGTTTCCACCGTCGTCCGAAGGCGGTACCGCGATGGCCCCGGCCCAGCGCGACATGCTGCTGGGCGTGTTTTCGCTCGGTGACATGGCCGTGGCCGACGTGATGACTCCCCGGCTCGACATTGCCGCGGTCGAAGTGCATTCCGAGTGGGCGGAGGTGATCGCGTTGCTGCGGCAGAGCGAGCATGTACGGGTGCCGGTCTACACGGAGACGCTGGACAACATCACCGGGATTCTCCACGCGAAAGATCTCGTTCCGTTCGTCGGTGGTTTGAAGCCGGAGCCGGATCAATGGCAACACCTCGCTCGACCCGTGGACTTCGTACCGGAATCCAAGAGCCTGGTCGCGCAGCTCCGGGTCTTCCAGCGCGGCCCGTCGCACGTGGCGTTCGTGGTGGACGAGTTCGGCGGGACCTCCGGCTTGATGACGCTGGAGGATATTCTGGAAGAGATCGTCGGGGAGATTCACGACGAGCGGCACGCGGACGAGAAGCCGGCCATCGAACACGAGGGTGACCGGCGCTTCTGGGTCGACGGCGGTGTGACCCTCGACGAGTTATCGGCCGCCTTGGGAAGAGTGTTCGAGCGCGAGGAGGTCAGCACGGTCGGCGGCCTCATCTACTCCGAGCTCGGCCGGGTGCCCTCGGCGGGGGAAGAGCTGGTCATCGGCGAATTTCGCGTGGTGGTGGAGCAAGTGGTACGCCGCCGGGTCCGACGGGTCTACTTCGAACGCCTGGAGCCTGCGCGGGGCCAACCGGTGCCCGAGGAAGTCGAGTGAGCGCCTGGCTGATCACGTTGCTGGGCGGGGCGCTGGCCACGGGTGGCACCATGATTGCCGTGGCGGCCGCGGCGGTGTCGCGGCTCGAGCTGGCGCGCTGGATCGCGCAACGCTTGCGGGGCGCGGCGATCGCCGGCGCGCTGCTGTCCACCCCCGGCCGGCTCCTGAGTATGGCGAATGCCGCAGCTACCGCCGGAATGATTCTCACGGCCATGGGCGTGAACGCCCTCCTGGCGGACGTCCCGCCCCTGCTTCGCGGAAGCGTGGTGGTGCTGTTCGCGGTGCCGGTGCTGATCGGCCTGACCTATGCCGCCCCCCGCGCGGCCGCCCGGCGCTGGCCGGAGCGCATCATTCGCACCTGGGCTCCCCTGCTGGAGCGCGCGTCCTGGGTCTTGACACCGCTGCTCCCGGCGATCGATCTGACACCCCGGGGACAGGTGCGAGCCATGCTGCGAGCGGGCCAGCAGGAGGGGATGTTCGCGCCCGACGAGCTGACGGTGTTTTCAGGAGTCGTCGCGTTTACCGAGCGCACCGTGCGGGAGATCATGACGCCGCGAACAGAAATCCTCGCGGTGCCGGAGAATGCCCCGGTGATCGACGTCGCGCGGATGCTGGCCGAGTCGGGGTACTCGCGTCTGCCGGTCTATCGCGACTCGCTGGACAACATCGTGGGCATGGTCTACGCGTTCGATGTCTTGCGAGTCGGGGCCGACGGCAAACTGCCACTGCGCCCGGTGACCGTGGTGCCGGCGTCCAAGCGATGCGCCGACCTCCTGTACGAAATGCAGCGCGAACGGCGGCAGTTTGCGGTAGTGCTGGACGAGTTCGGCGGAACCGCCGGCATCGCGACGTTCGAGGATCTGCTGAAGGAACTGGTCGGCGAGATCTTCGACCAGCCGGATCAGGCCGCGGGATCGGAACCGGCCGCGCCCCAGCTGCTGGAAATCGACGCCGCTACTCCCTTCGCCGAGGTTGCCGTCCGGTTCGGCATCGTCGCTACCGGAACCGGGGGGACGGTGGGGGGCGTGCTGGCACGGGGAGCCGGACGGATCCCGCAGACCGGCGAACGATTCATGGTCGGAGGTCTGGAGTTCGATGTCCTGGCGGCCACGCCCACGAGAATCGAGCGGGTCGCGGTTCGTCGCGGACCGGTTCCTTCCATCTCGCTCACGGTGGGGCCGGGTTAGGCGATACTGGAGTGCGCAGATGACAACGAACATCGGCATGGCGGCACGGCGGCATGGCGGCATGGATCAGGGACAGTCGATTCATCCCCCTTGGCCGCGACGCCGCCACGCCGCGGAGGGATCGTGACTGAGACCGAAGCACCCACGACTGCGGCGCTTCACTTGTGGGAGGAATGGCCCGCTTTGTCGGAGTCGGAGCGCGTGGAGCGGTTCCGGGAACTGCCGCAGGACGAGGTGAACGATTTCTTCCTCACCCTCGATCCCACGGAGCAGGTGGCCCTGGTCCTCGGTCTCCCGCCAGCCGAGCGCGTGCTGTGGCTGCGACTGCTCGATCCGGACGATGCGGCAGACCTGATTCAGATTTCGCCGCCGGAGGAGCGGGCGGGGCTGCTGGAGCTGCTGGACGAGCAGACCCGAACGGAGGTGCGAGCCCTTCTCGCCTATCAGGAAGATCAGGCTGGCGGGCTGATGAGTCCCCGGTTCGCCCGGGTACGGCCGGATGTGCGGGTGGATGAGGCTATTCGCTATTTGCGCAAGCAGGCGGGGCACGTCGAGACCATCTACTACGCGTATGCGCTGGATAGCCAGCAGCATCTCAAGGGCGTGATTTCCTTCCGCGAGCTGTTCCAGGCGCCTTCCGACAAGCTGGTGCAGGATGTCATGCACACCGAAATCATTTCGGTGCCGGAAGATCTGGACCAGGAATCGGTTGCCCGGATCTACGTGGAGCACGATCTGCTGGCCATTCCCGTGGTGGACCGCGAAGGCCGCATGAAGGGCATCATCACGTTCGACGACATCGCCGACGTGGTTCGCGAGGAAGCGACCGAAGACATCCAGAAGATCGGTGGTACCGAAGCGCTCGACATGCCCTACATGGCGGCGAGTTTCGGAGCCCTGGTGAAGAAGCGCGCCGGATGGCTGACCCTTCTGTTCCTGGGCGAGATGCTCACCGCGTCCGCCATGGCGTACTACCAGGACGAGATCGCCGCGGCGGTGGTACTCGCCCTCTTTCTTCCCCTCATCATCAGCTCCGGTGGCAACTCGGGCTCGCAGGCCACCACACTGGTGATCCGCGCCATGGCCCTGGGGGAGGTCCGGCTCCGCGACTGGTGGCGCGTGCTGCGTCGGGAAATCATCGTCGGGATCAGCCTGGGAGCGGTGCTCGCCACCATCGGCTTCATCCGCATCGTGGTCTGGCATGGCGCCTTCCATCTGTATGGCGAGCATTTCCTGGTGATCGCGCTCGCCGTGGCGCTGAGCCTGGTGGGGGTGGTGCTCTGGGGATCCGTAGCCGGATCGATGCTGCCGTTCATCCTCCGCAAGATCGGACTCGATCCGGCGAGCGCGTCGGCGCCGTTCGTGGCGACGCTGGTGGACGTAACCGGGCTGATGATCTACTTCACCGTGGCGAGCATCGTGCTTCGCGGAACGCTCCTGTGAGCGACGATCTGCTGGCGGCGTTTGAGGCCCGGCGCATGCCGGCGCTGGCGCGGGTGATCTCGCTGGTGGAAAACGGGCGGGAGGGGTTCGAAGAGGTGTTGTCGTCGCTCCACCGGCAGTCGGGTCGCGCCCACCGGATCGGCATCACGGGACCGCCGGGCGGCGGGAAATCCACGTTGGTAGAAGGTCTGGCCAAAACCTATCGCGGACGCGGGAAATCGGTCGCGGTCATCGCGGTGGACCCGACCAGCCCGTTTTCCGGTGGCGCGTTGCTGGGCGACCGGATCCGGATGGAGTCGCTGACCCTGGATCCCGGGGTTTACATCCGGTCCATGGCCACCCGTGGTGCGCTCGGAGGTCTCGCCACCACCACGCGCGAGGTCTGCGACGTGGTCGACGCCTTCGGCTTCGATCGTATCATCGTGGAAACGGTGGGAGTGGGTCAGACCGAGCTCGAGATCGCCGGCACGGCCGACACCGCGATTCTGGTACTGGTGCCGGAATCCGGAGACGGGGTGCAGGTGCTCAAGGCCGGGGTGATGGAGATCGCCGACATTTACGTCGTGAACAAGGCCGATCGCCCGGGAGCCGACCAGCTGCGGCAGGAAATCGAAGTGATGCTCGGCATCCGGGAAGGGAACGCCTATCGCCATGTGGGGGCCCATCATCGTCCGGGCGGCGGGTCGGCGGGTCGGCGGGTCGATGCTTCTGAGCCATCCAAGGCGGCAGCAGTTCCGGATGCGAATTCGCCAACCCGACCCGCCGACCCGTCGACCCGCCGCCCCGCGTGGTCCCCTCCGGTCCTGACCACGATAGCTTTCAAGGGAGAGGGGATCGGCGTGCTGGCGGACGCCATCGAGAAGCACGGCGCGTATCTGAAGGAGAGCGGGGAGCTCGAGCGGCGCCGGCGCGCGCGGCTGGAACGACACACGCGTGAAGTGGTGGATCGCAGCCTGCGGCAGCGGATCTGGCGGGAGGGTGTGGGTGAGGCCAAGCTGGCGGAAGGGATAGAGCAGGTGATGCGAGGCGAGTCGAGTCCGTATCAGCTCGCGAGAGACATTGTGGCAGGCCTGAACGAGGAAAACCATCATGAGTGATGATCGCGACTACCAGGCGTGGCGGAAGAAATTCGAGCAGGCAGGGAAGCGCGACGCCGAGTTTACGACCCAGAGCTTCGCCGAGGTCGAGCCACTGTACACGGCCGGCCATCTCGAAGGATTCGACCCCCGGCGGGATCTCGGCCTGCCGGGTAGCGAGCCGTTCACCCGCGGCATTCACCCGACCATGTACCGGGGCCGGCTATGGACCATGCGGCAGTTCGCCGGGTTCGGCACCGCCGAAGATACCAATCGCCGCTACAAGTTTCTGTTGCGCGAAGGGCAAACCGGGCTCTCCGTGGCGTTCGATTTCCCCACGCTGATGGGCTATGACTCCGATCATCCCCGGTCGGAGGGCGAAGTCGGCAAATGCGGGGTCGCGATCTCCTGCACCGAAGACATGCAGACCCTGTTCGACGGGATCCCGATGGAGAAAGTGTCCACGTCCATGACGATCAACGGTCCGGCGGCGATGCTGTTCTGCTTTTACGTCGCCGCGGCCGAACGCCAGGGTGCGGATATCTCGAAGATCCGGGGCACCATCCAGAACGACATGCTGAAGGAGTACATGGCGCAGCATGCCTGGATCTATCCGGTGGAACCCGCGCTCAAGATCATCGTGGATCTCTTCGAGTGGGCCTCCGCCCATACTCCGCAGTGGAATACCATCTCCATCAGCGGCTACCACATCCGCGAAGCCGGTGCTACCGCCGTGCAGGAATTGGCGTTCACGCTCGCCAACGGATTCACCTACGTCGAGCATGCACTGGCCCGCGGGCTGGAGCTGGACACGTTCGCTCCCCGGCTGTCGTTCTTCTGGGATGTGCACAACGATTTCTTCGAGGAGATTGCCAAGATGCGCGCCGCGCGCCGGATCTGGGCGCGCCACATGAAGGAGCGCTTCGGCGCCAAGACGGATCGTGCCCGGATGATGCGCTTTCACTGCCAGACGGCCGGCGTCTCCCTCACCGCCCAGCAGCCGATGAACAACGTGGTGCGGGTGGCCTATCAGGCGCTGGCAGCCGTGCTGGCC
>JACQVB010000115.1 GCA_016209985.1 Gemmatimonadota bacterium
GCCCCGACCGTGGTGACCAGGAGCACCCGGCCATCCGAGTGCTTGTACGCGAAGATGTTGTGGAACCCCCCCGGGGTCTCGGGAGCGCGGATGAAACCCTTGTCGATGATCTTGCTCGTGTCGGGGAGCCCGGTCACGTCGATCACGTGCGCGCCGATGTCGGCGTCGGGCCCCTGCCCGCCGAACTGCAGCGACTGCACGTCGTAGTAGCGCCCTTTTAACTTGAAGTACTTGTTGTCCATGGCTCCGGTGCCGGTGTGCAGCTCGGGATTGGCGGCGCGCCACTGCCACAGGACGAACGGCTTCGCCGGGTCCTTGATACTGATGATGTTGGTGCCGGTTTGCAGCATGACCGACGTGTACACGTACGGTCTTGAGAGCTCCTGCTCCATCTCGATGTCGGAGCCGCTGAAGGAGCGGCCCAGGGGCACGTGGCCGAGCACGTGAACGTTGGCGCTTCCCTGGGTTCCCGGTATGAACGCCGGATCAGGGGGGAAGGCCTGCGCGTGGGCGGCGGTGGTCGAAAGGGCGAACATCAGCAGCAGTCCGCCAACGGTGGACTTGGACATCAGGCCTCCCGGCAGGATGTGAGGGGTGGCAGCGGACCCAATGAACTCGGATAGGAGATAGTTCTGGAAGGCGCGGTTGGCAAGAGAGATACCCTTGGCGCGATCTCGGGTTGCCCGCAGATTACCCGCCCCTCAATCGGGAAACGTGATGTCTCGTCCGAGCCGGGTGCGCTGGGCCATCGTGGCACTGATGACCGGATTCAGCCTGGTCAGCTACCTGCAGCGCATGAACGCCGAGCCGGAGTTCTGGGCGGCCACGATCGACGTGGCGGGTCCCCAGGCGGGAACCGCCACGGGAATCCTGAACATGATGGGGAACCTCGGCGGGGTGGTCTCGACCTCGCTGGTGCCGGTGCTGGTGAAGTATTTCGGTTGGGTGGCGGCATTGGGGAGCGGGGCGGCACTCGCGTTCACCGCCGCGCTGCTCTGGTTCTTCATCCGCTGTGACCGCCCGATCCACGCCTCCCTAAATAGTTAGAGCGGCGCCCGTCATCCCGAGCCGCGCAGCGGCGAGGGAGCCGAAGTCTTAGTGTGTGCCGGCGCTCGCCCGTTCGGAAATCGCCCGATCGTCCCTGAACCGGTCGGCCCTGAATGGCGCAATCAGCGCGGGTACCTTGCCCGTGGCCAGCAGCTCGGCCATGCTGAGTCCCGAGGCGGGAATCGCCTTGAACCCCCAGGTGCCCCACCCGGTCGACACGTAGAAGTTCTTGAGCTCGGTGGTGCCCATCACCGGAGAGTAATCCGGCGACATGTCGCACGCGCCGGTCCAGGCGCGCAGGATGCGAAGCTTGGCGAGAAACGGCAATAGGTCGATCGCTCGGGCCGAGGCCGAGGCGATGAACGGCCAGGTGGACGCGTTGGCATAGCTGGTGTAGGGGTCGATCTCGGCCCCGATCAGGAACTCTCCCCGTGCGCTCTGAGAGATGTAGATGTGAAGGTCGGCCGAGGCCACCACCCGGTCGAATGCCGGCTTGTAGGATTCGGTCACGTACGCCTGGAGCGGGTGGGTAATGATGGGCAGACGGATCTTCGCCATGCGCGCGACGTTGCTCACGTACCCGCCCACCGCGCTCATCACCACGCCGGCCGCGATGGGACCCGCCGTGGTGGTTACTCCCACGCATCGGCCACCCTCGGTGCTGATCCCGGTGACCTCGATGCCCTGGTGTACGTGTACGCCGAGCCGTTGGGAAGCGGCGGCGTAGCCCCAGACCACGGCGTCGTGCCGCGTGATGCATCCCTTGGGGTGCCAGGCCGCGCCCAGGATCGGATGCTTGCCGCCTCCCCCGGTCATGTCGAGCTGGGGACAGACTTCTCTGACCCCCGCCGCATCCAGGAAGACGGTCTCGACATCGAAGGCCTGATTGAGCGCGGCGCGCTCGCGCTGCAACCGGAGCTGGTTGTCGGAGTGCGCCAGCCACAGGAGCCCCCGTGGCGTGACCAGCATGTTGTAGTCGAGCTCCTGTCCCAGCTCCAGAAACATCTGATGGCTTTTCTTATAGAACGCGATGGTCTCGGGTGTCTTGTAGTTGGACCGGACGATCGTGGTATTGCGTCCCGTCCCGCCCGCGCCGATGTAGCTCCGCTCCAGCACTGCGACGTCGCGAACGCCGTGGACCCTGGCGAGGTAGTAGGCGGCCGCGAGCCCGTGGCCGCCGCCGCCGATGATGACGACGTCGTAATGCGGCTTGAGATCGTTGGTGCGGAGATGCACCTGCTTGCGAAGCAGCCCGATCACAATGCGATCTCCCGTGATTCCAGCACCTTGACGTCGAGATCGGCGCAGGCCTGCGTGATTCGGCGGGACACATGGTGCGCGTACTGTGCCGGCACGATCAGGTGCAGCCGGTCGGCGGCCTGCGCCAGCGCCTTGGCGGGGACTTCGGCCACGGCTCCCTGGACGAATGCCGGCCGTTGGGATGGAAGCTCGATGGTCGAAAGACGGGCCAGCACCATCGCCGCTTGTGGCCCGGTGATCGTCCACGCGGACCATCCGTCGGTCTGATCGACCACGATCCCGTCCGGATCGGCACCGGCGAGATAGGATTTGGCGGCTTGCGTCAGCGCATCCCGGGCAGCCGAAGGACTCACCAGCCACGCCTCGTCCCGCGCCACTCGCGCGGTCGCCGCTCCCGCGGCGGGCAAGCCGTCGAGCACCCGAGGGTCGCCAAAGCAGCGGACCACCGCTGCGCGGACCGGAGCCAACTCAAGCACGAAGCTTGTCCCCTTTCGGATCGTAGAACGGGCCATGAATGATCTTGCCGGGAACCCCCACCGCCTCCACGGCCGTGGGGAACTGGCCGTTCCGCCGCCGGACCCAACCGAGGCCGATGCCGTGCCCCAGGACCGGCGAGAATCGGGCGGAGGTGAGATTACCGATGTGGCTGCCGTCGAGCATGAGCGCGGCTCCCTCGAACGGGGCTTTCGGGCCCTCGAAGGCCACCGCCACAAACTTCTGTTCCATTCCGGTGCTGGCGATCCGCTGGAGCGCGGGTTTGCCGATGAAATACGGCTTGTCCATCTTCACCGCGAATTCGAGCCCGAGTTTGGCCGGGGTGCTGTCGAAATCGGTGTCCTGGCCGATCAGGATGTGGCCCTTCTCGAGTCTCAGCATTCGCAGGGCGTCCATCCCATGCGGCTTGATGTCTAGTTCGCGGCCGGCCTCCAGCAGCGCGTCCCAGAGCTTCACGCTGTCCGAGCGGCTGTGGTGCAGCTCGATCGAAAGCTCTCCCACAAAGCCGACGCGGAGCGCGCGGCACGTGATGCCGGCGACCGTGATCTCCTTATGACGCGAGTACGGGAATGTCTGATTGTCGATCGCATCCCGGGTCAGCCGTTGGAGCAGATCCCGCGCTCTCGGGCCCGCCACGTTGATCGCACCCTGCGGCACCGTCTGATTGACGACGTGGACCCGGAGCTTCCAGGTCTCGATCCAATCCCGCAACCAGCTCTCGATGCCCTCCGCCCCGCTGGACGTGAACGTCAGGTAGTAGCCCGCCGTCCCCAGCGAGCCGATCAGGCCGTCGTCGAGGACATAGCCGCCCTCGTTGAGCGCGATGGCGTAGCGGAGCCGCCCTTCGGTGAGATCGCGCACGTGGCAGGGATAGAGCCGCTCCAGGAACTCGGTGGCATCGCGGCCGGCGAGCAGGAACTTCCCCAGCGTGCTCACGTCCATGATGCTGACGCCGCGCCGCACCGCCCAGTACTCGGCCAGGGTGTCGCCATAGGTCTGCGGCCGGCTCCACGGGCCGGCCAGCTCCATGGCAGCGCCCGCGGCAAGGTGCCGCTCGTGCAGGGCGGTCCGCATGTCGATCAGGTGGCCGAGGCCTGCCGCCGCGTCTTCCAAGCGGATAGGACGGATCGGTGGCCGTGCGGTCGTCGGACCGCTGGTCCAGGTGGGCCCGCCCTTCGCCTTGGCAAAGGCCCGCAGATGCGCGTGACACATCGCACCCTGGCAGGGGCCCATGGTAACCGTGCTGTAGCGCTTGAGGATTTCAGTGGAGCGATAGCCTTCGGCCCAGGCCTGCTCGAGATCGCCCGCGCTGATGTCTTCGCAAAGACAGACGAACCCGGCCTGCGGCGCGCCCGGCAGGTCGCGGTCCCCGGTGACATCCGCGCGGCCGACGGCGGCGCGGCGGCCGCTGTCTTCCGCTTCGGCAACCGTCATGCCGGGGCGCACGACTTCTCCGGCTCCCACCACTGCGAGACCGGGCACCGGTTGCCGGAGCAGTCCGTCCCTGGGATCGAGCCCGACGGAAACCACCAGCGCATCGCAGGAGATCGCTTCCCGGCCGGCCGGTGACTCCACGACTGCGGCGCGGACCCGGCTGCGCCCGCGAGCGGCCACCAGCTTGCCGCCCACGACCACGCGAACGCCGGTCGGTGCCCGGCTCGCGAGCGACGCAGGGAGCGCTGCCAGCACGACCTGGGCGCCGTTGGCCCTGAGCACTGTGAGATGCTCCAGGCTCTCGGCCGTATCGCCGGCAAAGACCACCCGTGCGCCGGGCGCAATCCCGTGCGCCCCCGCGAGGCGGGCCGCACCGCGACCCAGCCACACGCCGATGAGATCGTTTCCGGGAAACACGGCGTGACGCTCGACCGCACCGGTGGCGACGACCACCCGCGCGGGATGGGCGTAATGGAGGAAATCCGGGCCGTCGATCGGGACCAGCGGTCCCTCGAAGATTCCCACCGCTGCCGCACGTTCGAGAACGGTCGCCTTGGGCTGGGCCCGCAGCTCGGCCAGCAGGGACTGCACGCGGTTCTTGGTTTCGCCCCCGGCGAGCTTCTCACCGAAACCATGCTCTTCCGCCAGCACCACGCTCTGTCCCGCCTTCGCGGCCGCGAGCGCGGCGGAAAGCCCCGCGACTCCACCGCCGATTACCAGCAGATCGGGATGATGATGCCAAGTCTCCCGATGCACGTGTGGGAGATCCCGCGGCACTTCTCCCAGTCCGGCGACCCGCCGGATCAGCTTGTCCATCACCGGCCACAGGCTGCGCGGGTGAAGGAACGTCTTGTAGTAGAAGCCCACTGGAAGGAGCCAGCGCAGAAGCCAGAAGACGGAGAACACGTCGAAGGACGCGGACGGCCAGCCCATGTCTCTGCGGACCCGCTGTCCCGGCTGCGCCGGAGTGCAGCAAGCGCGCATTGCCGGCTCCCCGTCGACCGTTACGAGGCAATTGGGACAGTCGCCGGTGAGACAGTACAGGCCCCGGGGGCGGTGGAACTTGAACGAGCGGGAGAAAATCCGCACGCCGGCGCGGAAGAGTGCCGACGCGACGCTGTCGCCGGGCTTCAGCTCGACGGCCCGGCCTTCAAACTCAATGGACGACATGAATCTCGTTGGTTACGGTGTCGCGCTCGGCCGTGAGCCAGCGCCGGCAGCCGGCATGGTGGAACCAGCGCTCGGTCTGCCGTCCCGCGGCGTTTTCCGGAAGCCAGAGGCGACGGTAGTCCTCCTCGGGCGACATCCCCTCGCGATACAGGGGACGCAGCTCGCCCCCGAACCAGAACTCAGTGAAGGGACGGGAGCCACAGTTGGGGCACGAAAGGCGGAGGGCCAAGGTATCGCTCGTCGGAAGGCGCTGAGTATGGTGACCTCGACAGGCCGAGATAGGCTAGTTACTATGACCTCCAAAATCAAGCGATGAATTCCTTCTCATGATCGGTCGACTGATCGGGCCAGATGTTCACACCGGTTAAGACGCGGACCACGTTCGAAGAAGCAGTTCAGCAAATCGCCGATGCCATCCGAGCGGGTGATCTTCATATCGGTGATCGGCTGCCGTCCGAGCGTGCGCTCGCCCATCAGATGGCCATCAGCCGGCCTACCTTGCGTGAAGCAGTTAAGCTGCTGGCCGAAGCCGGAGTTATCGAGGTCAAGGTCGGGCCCGCCGGAGGCATGTTCGTCCGTTCCGACGTCATCCCCCTGGATCTTATCGAAGAGCGATCCAAACTGAGGATCAGTGAAGTTTCCGGGGTCCTGGAGGCGCGCCGCTTGCTTGAGCCCCGCGTGGCGCAGCTCGCAGGGCTGTACGCCACGGAAACCGACTTCGAGGGGATGCAAAAGACCATTGACCTGCAGCGGCAGCACGCCGACGACCGTGAGCGGTTCTTGCAGCTCGATCTGCGTTTCCACATGCGCATTGCCCGCGCCACGCAGAACAGCACCGTCGTCGCCCTCATGCGGTTCCTGCTCGAGCGGCTGGAGATCGCCCGCGACATGGCGCTGCGAGATGGCACCTACGAGCCGCAGTGGGCCATCGGCATTCACGAGCGGACCCTCAAGGCGATCATGAGCGGAAACCCGGACGAGGTCGACGCTGCGATGGACGAGCATCTCAGCTTCCTCGAGCGGATATGGGAACAGGAGAGCGGGCGCGCCCGCCTGCGCCAACCTCCGGATTTCCTCCTGCCGCGCGCCCAGCGCCCGAGTCGATAGGGCCAACACTCCCGCCTTGACAGACAACAGCCTCCCCGTCATGATGCACCGCTGACCAGGGTTGGTCAGTATGTCTGTCCTTATACGGAAGATCCCTTCGCCCATTCGGTTCGGGAGAAGCGATGACTCAACTGCCCCACCGTTCCGGGACCCGCCCCACCCTCAGCGCGCAGCCACCGCTCGTCGCCGGGTTGAATCAATCTGCCAGAGTCGTGAAACAGTGTCGGCGTACCGCGTGAAAGGAGATCTCATGCGAATCAGGACCGCAGCGTTCGTAACCGTTTTGAGCCTGGCGGGGATGGGTCAGGCGCTGGCCCAGACACGCATCATCACCGGTCGCGTAGTGGATTCCTTGACCGGTGAGGCGGTCACGTCAGGGCAAGTATCGGCGCAAGGCATGACGGTCGGTACCACCATCAAGGATGATGGGACCTTCACGCTCTCAGTCCCGCCGAGGGATGTGACCCTCAGCGTTCGCAGCATCGGGTTCAAGCGAAGGGACGTCCCGGTCGCGGCCGGCCAAGGGTCGGTCCAGGTCGCGTTGGAACGGGACTACTTCCAGCTCGAAGCGATTGTGGTGACGGGACAGGCGACCGGGGTCGAGAAGCGGAACCTCGCCAATGCCGTGTCCACCCTGAGCACCGAGCAGCTGGCCAAGGTGCCGACCGCCGGCGTGATCGAGGCCATTCAGGGCCGGCTGGCCGGAGCGCAGATCTCGCAGAACAGCGGTGCGCCGGGGGGGGGCTCCATCGTGCGCATGCGGGGCGTGACGTCGATTACCGGCTCGATCGCACCGCTCTACGTGGTGGACGGCGTCATCGTGAGCGATCGATCGCTGGGCACGGGTACCAACTTGATCATCGACGCGTTCCGGAGCGCCGGTATCTCGCCCAAGACCGACAACCAGGACAACGCGGTGGATCGGATCGCCGATCTCAATCCCGAGGCCATTGCGAGTGTCGAGGTGTTGAAGGGCGCGGCGGCGTCGGCCATCTACGGTTCCAAGGCCTCGAATGGAGTGATCCTGATCACGACCAAACGGGGTCGGGTGGGAGCGCCTCAATTCAGTGTAGGCCAGCGGTTCGGCTTTTCCTCCCTCAGCAGGAAAATCGGAGTTCGGAGGTTTTCCCAGGCGGACGCCGTGGCCGCCCTGGGACCTGCGGGGCAAGCGAGCTGGACGGCCGACTTTCACGACTTCGAGCAGGAACTCTACGGCGGCAAGCCCCTGTCGTACCAGACCGACGGCTCGATGAGCGGGGGAACCGAGACCAGCCAGTACTTCGCCTCGGTCCTGGTCAAGCATGAAGGTGGCATCCTGCCCAACACCTTCGCGGACAAGCAATCGTTGCGGCTGAACCTGGATCAGGCCGTCGGTGGTCGCCTGAAGATCTCCCTGAGCTCGGAGGTGATCCGCTCGGCCAACGACCGGGGCCTGACCCAGAACGAGAACAACGGTGCGGTGGTAGGGTCGGCGCTGGGCTACACCGGATTCTCCTGGCTGGACCTGCGGGCGACCTGTCCCGATGGATCGAGGAAGGTCCAATGCGAGGGCGGGCTCTACGCTCCGAATCCCTTTGGCAGGAGCAACCCCTTTCAGACGGTCGCCCTCTTCAAGAACCGCGAGGGTGTGTGGCGGGTGATCGGTACCGGCCGCATGAGCCTGGACGCGGTCTCCACCGCGCAACACACGCTCTCCCTGATTGCCACCGGTGGTGGCGACGTTTTCACTCAAAAGAACGAGGTGTTCTCGCCGCCGGAGCTGTTCTTCGAGCAGGTGGCCGGGAACCCCGGGTCGTCGGCGCTCTCGTATTCACAGAATCAGAACTTCAACGTCAACGGCAACGTGGTGGACAAGTACCGGCTGGAGAACGGAACCTCGTTCACCACGCAGGCCGGCGTGCAGCTCGAGACGCAGCACCTGAACGAAGACCGCACCCTGGCGCGCGGCCTGATCGGTGGACTCACCAACATCGACCGGGCCGTCACCGTCCAGGTGAACGAGAACCGCGAGCGGGTCCGTGACCTGGGATTCTTCGCGCAGGAGGAGTTGCTCGCGCTCAACGAACGCCTCCTGCTCACGGTCGGGGCGCGGGCGGACCAGAGCAGCAGCAACGCCGACACCAAGAAACTCTATGTCTACCCCAAGGCGGCGGCCTCCTACCGGCTGCCGGTCGGAGGTCTGGTTGACGAACTGAAGCTGCGCGCCGCCTTCGGGCAGTCGGGAAACCAGCCGGTCTACGGGCGAAAGTTCACGCCACTCGCCGCGGGGAACCTGAACGGCAAAACGGCGACGACTGTGATCGGGGGCGTGGCGGGTGCTCCGGACTTGCGGCCCGAGCGAGAGCGAGAAATCGAGGGTGGGGCGGATGTCACCCTCTTCGGGAGCCGCGCGAATCTGGAAGCCACCGTGTATGAGAAACGGGTCACGGATTTGCTGTTGCAGCGCACCCTCGCCCCAACCACCGGCCTGAGCCAGCTGTTCTTCAATGGCGGGGTGATGCGCACCCGCGGTCTCGAGCTCGCCCTGAACGTGCTGCCGGTTCAGACCACGAAGTTCCAGTGGAACGCGCGGGGGACCTTCTCCCTCAGCCGCTGCAAGATCGTGTCGCTGCCGATTCCGGCGTTTCGCCCGATCGCGTTCCTGAACGCCCCGGTGTTCGGCTCGACCTTTATCGAGCCCGGGAAGTCGTGTACCCAGCTGATCGGCGACGACACGCTGGGCACGCTACCCGGTGATGCGGCGCTGGGAGCGATCGGCACGCACGTTCAGCGCGCGGTCGCGGACGCCAACCCGAAGTACAATTTCTCTATCGCGAACGATCTCACCTACCGTTCGCTTGAGCTGCGCTTCCTCTGGGACCGCCAAGTGGGCGGGGTGCTCTCCAACATCACCCAGCTCGAGTACGACGCCAACCAGACGTCGATCGATTATTCCCAGCCGGCGAAGCCGGGGGCCTTGACCGGCGAGCAGCGCATCAACGCGCTCGGGCTGGTAGCACGCCCCTACCTGCAGGACGTGAGTTATCTGAGGCTCCGAGAAGTCACGCTCACGCTCGACCTACCGGCGGCCACGCTCCGGAAAATCTGGACCGGGGCCCGCACCGCCCGATTGAGCCTGAGCGGCCGAAACTTGCTCACGTTCACTCCCTACCAGGGCTACGATCCGGAGAACAATCAGATTGTCCGCTCGGCGGCACAAGGAACACCTTGGGATATCTGGGCCTATCCGCCCAGCCGCAGCTTCTGGCTCTCTCTCAGCCTGGGGTTCTAGCCATGACACGGCCAGAGAAGTCTCGCACCATGCGACCGATCAGGACACTCGGCTACCTGGTAGCCCTCGGCGGCCTGCTGACGACGGGCTGCAGTACGCTGGATGTTCCCAACCTCAACGACAACACCCTGGACGGACTGACCGGCGCCCCCACCGCGAGCGCGGTCGCCACCGCCACGCAGGGCCTCGTCCGAGGCATGCGGGGCAATGCGTCGAGTACCCTCAGCATCTTCGGAAGGCTGGGACGAGAAGGGTACATCCTCGACCCCGGCAACCCCCAGAACACCCCGGCATTGTACGTGGTGCTGGGCAATATCGGCATATGGGCCGGACCGTACAGCAACATCAAGCTCGCCAACGTCGTGCTTGAGGCCGTGGACAAGGTGGCCACGCTTTCGACCGCCGAGAAAGAGGGGATTAAGGGCTTTGCCAAGACGGTCAAGGCGATCGAATTGATGAACGTGATCAACAGTATGGATCAGAATGGTGCTGCGCTCGACGTGACCGCCGGCCCCACCGATCCCTTGCCACCGATCGCGACCAAGGCTGAGGTGTGGGCCCGCATCCTCCAGCTGTTCGACGAGGGCCGAACCCACCTTCTCGCGGCGGGGACCAAGTTCGCCTTCGACCCGGGCGACGGCCTTGCCAGCTTCAATACGCCAGCCGGAATGGTCAAGGTCAACCGGGCGATGAAAGCGCGAGCCGACGTTCTCACCTCCAGCTACGCCGCTGCGCTGACGGATCTCACCGGGTCGTTCCTGGACGTCACCCAGCCACTCACGTTGGGCGTATACAACACGTTCAGCACGGCTTCGGGGGACGCGATCAACCAGACGTTCTACGATCCCACCGCGCGCCAGGTGTTCGCGCGGCCCTGGCTGGCCACCAATGCCCAGTCCAAGGCAAACGGCGACCTCGACGATCGATTCACCAGCAAGGTGTTCCCGGTGACCCCCTCGTTCCAGCGGCAGGGATTCCTGGTGTCCTGGACGTTCCGCATTTACAACAGTCCTTCCGCCCCCATTCCCCTGATTCGCAACGAGGAGTTGATCCTCCTCCGGGCGGAAGCGAACCTCGGGCTGGGCAACACCTCCACGGCGATCCAGGACATCAACTTCATCCGGGCGCAAGCGGGCGGACTGCCGGCCATCTCCGACCCATACGTCCCCGTGGGGAACCAACCTGCCACGCTGCTCGACGAATTGCTCTACGAGAAGCGCTATTCACTATTGTGGGAGATTGGGACCACGTGGCTCGATGCCCGGCACTACGGGAAGCTGGCGCAGTTGCCCAAAGAGATCACGGGCGAGGTGGTGTTCCCTTACACGCGCATCCCTGATGCCGAATGCGATGCGCGGAGTCCCAAGCCCGCTGGGTGTACGTCGCCCGCTGGGCTGTAGGCCTACTCGGCTGTAGGCCTGCTAATCAATGCACCTCGGGCCGCCGAGACGGTTGAGCGTCCGTCTCGAGCGGCCCGTACCGGTTTACCCACCTGCACGGAATCACGCACCGGAGGTTGCCATGAGAATGACGAGCGTCCTGGTCGCCCTTGCCGCATTGGTGCTGGGAACCCTGCCGGTCGGGGCGCAGCATCCGCCAGGTCAACAGGGGAGCGCCAACGTGCACATCATGTCCCACATTCCGCTTCCTGGCGGCGGGAACCATGGCGTGCCCAACCTGGGCGGGATCGAGATCCGCACCGCCGACGTCGAGATCGAACAGGAACTGTCCCGGCCCTACGCCTACGTCCCGATGTGGGGGGCGCCGTCCCTGCTGCATATCATCAGCCTCAAGGATCCCGCGAAAGCGAAGATCCTGTATACCTGGACGATCGAGAACCCCGAACTGCACCGGCCGGCCGGCGGGCTGGCGCCCTCCTACTTCAAGACCCACGGACGGTACTATCTCGTCAACGGCTTCCAATTCGGAAAGGGCGGTCCCGACAACGATCTCGGGGCTGTGGTGTGGGATGTGACCGGCCTCCCGGATACGACCACCATCAAGGAAGCCGGCCGGGTCCGCCTGCCCGAGGTGCCCGGCGGGTTCCACGAGACCTTCACCTACAAGCACTCGAGCGGCGCGCCGCTCCTCGTGGTCACGACGGCCTCCTCCGTCGGGAACATCTACGACATGGACAAGTTCCTGGCCAAGGCACCCAATCAGGGGCTCGTGGGCCGGGTGCCGATTCCCGATTCCACGGGATACCAGTGGCAGGGCTACCACGACTTCTACGTCGCGTACGACCCCGCGACACACCAGGACAAGCTCTATGGGGCGGGTTGGGGCGGGTATTATGTCTATGACATCACCGACCTGGCGAACCCCAAGCTGATCACCTCGATCACCGGCATGGCCGGCATCACCTTCGGGCATTCCATTCAGGCGACGCCCGAGGGGCGGTATGCGGTGGTGCAGAGCGAGTATCAGTGGGCCCCGATCCGGATCGTGGACCTGAAGCCCGGGCTCGAGGGAACCGTCAAGAACATTTCCCGTCCCATCGGGGCGTGGACCGCGTCCTGGGACGGCAACCCCCATAACTACGAAGTTCGCTGGCCCTACGTGTTTGTCGCGGCCTTCGAAGACGGATTCCACGTGTTCAACATGATGGACCCGACCAACCCCTACACCGTCGGATTCTACGACACCTATGACAAGCCGAAGCCACCCGGCGCCGAGGGAAACGGAATGGTCGGTGGGATGCCAGGAGGGTGGGGTGCCGATGTCCGCAACGCCGACGGCCTCATCGTGATCAGCGACATGCTCACGGGCTTCTGGGCGTTCAAGATGGACGGCTTCGACGGGTGGAACGGCCACCAGTGGGGACTGCCCAACGTTTCCAGCGCCCAGGATTGGGACAACGGGCCGGAAGGCGCGCCGAAACCGGCCAGGGTGAGCTGACACCTCGCGCGAGTCATCGGCCGGCTCCGTGAGCAAGGATCGCTCCTCCGTCCGCTGGGTGATCGTCTCCTTGCTCACCGGCGTCAGCTTTGTGAGCTACGTGGAGCGGATGAACATCTCCGTGGCCGCAAAGTTCATGGCGCCCGAGTTCGGACTGACCCAGATCCAGATGGGCCAGGTGTTCTCGAGCTTCATGCTGGGCTACGCCCTGTTCCAGGTGCCCGCGGGCAGGCTGGGTGATCTCTTCGGACCGCGCCTGGTCCTCACGGTGGCCGCCCTGTGGTGGGGTGTGGCCACGCTCTTCACCGGGCTGCTTCCTGGAGTCCTGGTGCCGAGTGGCGTGGGCGTTTTCTTTACGCTCGTGGCCCTGCGGTTCCTGCTGGGAGTGGGGGAGGCCGCCACCTACCCGGTGGCGGCGCGCACCGTGGCTAACTGGATGCCCGACTCCCAGCGGGCGATCTCGATCGCGATCCTTACCGCGGGCCTCTCCCTGGGGTCGGCCGTCACCCCACCCCTCATCTCCTGGCTCATGGTCAACCTGGGCTGGCGCCAGTCGTTCTACCTCGCGTCCCTATTCGCGTTTGCCATGGCCATCGTCTGGCGTTTCTACGCGACGGATTACCCGCGGCAACACCCCCGGGTGAGCCCGGCGGAGCTGGCGTTCATCACGGCCGGTCAGGACGCGGCGTCGTCCCTGAAGCCGGGCTCCGCGTCCTGGTGGCAACTGTTCAAGAACCGGAACGTGCTCCTGGTGTCGACGAGCTACTTCGTCGAAGGCTACGTGTTGTTCTTCTTCGTGTTTTGGTTGTACACCTATCTCGTGGACGTGCGAAAGTTCAGCATTCTAGGCGGCGGGGTTTTCGCGAGCTTGCCGTTCATAGTCTCGGCGGTGACCACGCCGCTGGGTGGATGGGTGTCCGACGGGCTCTCCGTGCGGCTGGGCCGGCGGTGGGGACGGCGGGTACCCGCGATGGTGGGCTTCACTGCCTCCGCAGCGTGCCTTTGGTTCGGGGCCACGGTGAACAGCCCCTATTGGGCCGTTGCCGGCCTCTCCCTGGCGGCGGGCATGGTCGAGTTTACCGAGGGAACGTACTGGGCCACCGCGGTGGACGTGGCCGGTCCGCACGCCGGCGCCTCGGGCGGGATCATGAACACGGTGGGAAACCTGGGCGGCGTGGTTTCCACCGCGCTGGTGCCGGTGCTGGTCAAATACTTCGGGTGGCTGGCCGCCATCGGCACCGGTTCGGCGCTGGCGATCGCCGCCGCGCTGCTCTGGTTTGGGATCCGCGCCGACGAGCCGTTCGAAGAGCTGGCTACCGCGAAAGGCGATTAGCGCAACGATTACTTTCTGCGGCTTCGCATGTCGCTGATCACGATCTCGCCGTCGGCATTGCGTACCTCGGCCGCGAGAGGAATGTTTGGCGTCCTCCTCGGCTGGATTTCTTTGGGGGCGTGTTAAGGCGCGTTCACGGCTGCCACGCAGGCTTAGTAGGCCACGACGCGTGGGGGCTTGTGCGATGGGCTAGCAACGGTGTAGCCTAAAAACGCAATTGTCTACGAGATCGTATGCAATAAGGTATGCTTCAAAGAACTGCTAAGAAAGCCATGCCGAACAAGAAACTGACTGAATCGACCCACCACGTCCGCGGTGATCGTACAGCGCGAGTTTACAACACGCTCCGCGACTTGATCGTACGTGGGACGCTCGCACCAGGGACCAGAATCACCGAACCTGACGTTGTGAGTCGTTTAGGCGTAAGTCGAACTCCGGTACGCTCTGCTCTAGAAAAGCTGTACCACGAGGGTTACGTGGTGGTGCAGCGCGATGGCGGTCGCTCCCAACTGGCTGTGGCGCCGCTCACGGAAGCCGACCTTAGAGAGCTCCTTTACGTCATGGGCGTGAACGAGGGTCTGGCGGGCCGTTATGCGGCCCTGCTGCCGCCCGGGGAACGATCCGTACTCGTTCGGCAACTCAGAAAGCTGAATGCGCACCTGAGGCGTGCGGCAGAAGCAGCCCCTGCGGATGCATATCGGTTCTATCAGCTGGACCAGGATTTTCATGCGTCTTACGTAGACGTCGCTGCTGGCCCCCGGTTACGGGAGCTGCTTCGGTCGATCAGGCCACAGGCCGACCGGTACATTTGGGTATACGTCAGTGCCCTTCAAAGCGAGATCCTAACCTCGGTGCGGGAGCATCGGCGGATCATTGCGGCCATTGATCGTGGGAAGTCGAACGCCGCTCAGCAGGCCGTGCAGACCAACTGGTGGAACGCCGCGGAGCGCTTGAGCAGGGTTGTTCGGCGGGTCGGGGAGCGCGGACGCTGGTAGCGGGTGACGCCGCATCCCTTTCCGGATGGAGCAGACGATTCCGAACGTCGTTTATGTATGGGAAAGCTCTGCTTACTGTCCCCTTCGGGGAGGAAAGCCCTCGCCTTTAGGCGAAGAAAGATTCGCGACATGGTCGCGGAGCGACTATGAGCGAGCAGTTGCCGTTAGGTTGTGGCGAGATGTTGGGGACCTCGCTGCCGACTTCCAGTCGGCCTTCACTTTCACTGCGTTAGGCAACCCCCCGGCTTCAAGCCGGGGGTGCGGATTAGTCCTGGGTCCTCATCTGTAGCATTCGTGTCCCACATTTATTCCCGAGCAAGGCGCATCCCCATTTTGGTCCGCCCGGCCATCGGACCGGACCCCGCTATAGAGATTAGAGTCAGCCCCCGGTTCTGGGCTGGCGGCCCCCACGCATGTTGCTGGGGTGCCGCGGCTTCTCTGCCCGTAGGTCACGATTGAATTGTGTTCGGCTTTAATTCGGGTGGAGCGGTGCGGGTCGGGCGGAGCACCCCTGAACCTATTGCGCGCCTAAAGCCCAATTACTAGTATGGCCCTTGAGAAATGCGTATACGTCAACGTATACGAACTTGCCCCAGGCGATTCCGGCCGTCCCCATTGAGGGCTTCTAGCGCGGGCACATACTGAGTTCGTCTCATAGCTGCGGTGTCCCGCTTGATGTATGCGTCAGCGTATACTGCGACGAAGACAACGGTACAGCCAAGCGACCAGATGGTCCCGAAATCGGCTGATCTGGAAGGGAGTCACCTTATGGCGATCCGGCGGATAGCGCTTTGTTTCACTCTGGGCGGGCTGGCCTTCCTGGTGCTCACCATTCCCGCTCTCTCGCAGACGGGCCCGATCGTGGGTAGCGTCGTAGACTCCCGTTCACAGCCGGTGGCGAACGCTCGTGTTGCGGTCGAGGGTGCAGGTCTGCAAACGCAGACCAACGCCAGCGGCCAGTTTCGGCTCGGTGAGGTTCAGGGACCCGAAGTCACGCTTCGCGTGACAAGAATCGGATACACGCCGCTTTTGGAGAAGGTTCTAGTGGGACGAGCCGATCTCCGCTTGGTTCTGGCCGACGCCGCGATTCAGCTCAACGCCATTGTGGTTACCGGTACGGCCGGAGCGGTTGAGCGACGAACCGTGGGGAACGCGATCTCGACGGTGAACGTAGCCGACTTGGTCAGACTAGCCTCTGCGCCTGACATCACCAGGCTGATTAATGGCCGTGCTACCGGCGTCACCGTCGTGCCCGGAACCGGTGTAGTGGGGGCCGGGCCACGGGTGAATATCCGCGGCCAGAAGAGCCTGTCGCTCAGCGATCAGCCGTTGGTCTATGTAGACGGAGTGCGGGTCAATAACGACATATCCGCGGGGCCCAAGACACAGGGATTCGGCTCCGGCGTGATCTCCCGCCTGGGTGATTTCGCTCCCGAGGATATCGAAAGTATTGAAATCATCAAAGGACCGGCTGCCGCGACGCTTTATGGAACTGAGGCGTCGAATGGCGTGATTCAAATCATCACCAAGCGAGGGCAGGTAAGTCGCCCCACCCTGGATCTCGCCGTGCGACAGGGTACGACGTGGTTCATGAATCCCCAGGGTCGCATTCCGCACAATTTCGGGATCAATCCCGCCGATGGCAGCCTCATCGAATTGGACTATGTCAAGCAGGAAAGCGATCGCGGCACGCCCATTTTCACCAATGGGTACCTATCGGGATACAACGGCAACTTGAGTGGAGGTACTGAGCTCGCACGATACAATTTCAATGCCGGCTATGACCGTGATAACGGCATCGAGTGGACCAACCGGGTAAGACGCTTTACCGGGCGCGCCAATGTCCAGGCCACCCCATCGAAGAATCTCGATCTCAGCGCGAATCTGGGAACTGTTCGATCAGATATCTACCTCGCCAATGACATCGGCAATGGGGCGCTTTTCAACACGCTTTACGGGTTCCCGTCCACGAGGGACACGTTTCGAAGAGGGTTCTTCCGTGCTCCTCCTGATGTGCTGAGGCGAACGATCGAACAGGCCCAGTTTTTGAATCGCTTCACCGGCAGCTTCCAGATCAACTATCGCGCGACGCCATGGTTGAGCCAGCGACTCGTGGCGGGGCTGGATCAAACTAACGAACGAAACCAGGATTTCAGGCCGCACCTTTCGCCCGACGATGCAAAGTTCTACTCGCCAACGGCGGCGCTCGGAAGCCGGACGGTTCAGTTTCAAGGGACTACCTACCATTCCATTGACTACGGTGCGACTGCGAACCTCAAGCTCTCTGGCCGCCTTACCTCTGCTACTTCGGTCGGCGCTCAGCTCTATCGCAGGCGAACAGAATCCGCCACGGCCATCGGGCAACAGTTTCCTGCATCAGGGCTAAGCGCTGTTTCGGCGGCGGCGGTCACGTTCGGCAGCGAAGATTTTGTTACGAATACGACTGTCGGCACATACGTCCAGGAGCAGTTCGGGCTTAACGGGCGAGTCTATCTGACTGGAGCCGTTCGCTTCGACGAAAACAGCGCTTTCGGGAAGAATCGCCATTTGGCCAGGTACCCGAAATTCAGCGGCACGTGGGTAATCAGTGAAGAACCATTCTGGCCGCTTTCGTTCGTCAACACGCTCAAGTTGCGCGGTGCTTACGGCCAGTCGGGAATACAGCCCGACGCGTTTGCCGCCCTTCGCACCTTCCAGGCGGTGTCAGCTGGCGGCGGGGCCGCTGTGAGTCCTCAATTCATTGGCAATCCAGATCTGGGTCCCGAACGCAGCACCGAGTGGGAAGGCGGATTCGAGACGGCCCTTCTGAATGAGCGACTCACACTCGACGTCACCGGCTACTACACCAAAACTACCGATGCCATCTTGTTGCGCAATCAAGCTCCTTCCCTGGGATTCCCGGGAGCTCAGTTCGTCAACATTGGTGCCCTGCGGAATCAGGGATTCGAAATACAACTCAATACCACCATTCTGAACACGTCCGACGTAACCTGGAACCTTGGCTTTAACATCTCGCAAAACGACAACAAGATCCTGGACTTGGGTGGCCTGGGGACTACCGTCGCCCTGGGAGGCGGGGGCACCACGCAGGCCATCGTGGTACCAAGCCTGGTGGACAATCCGGGCATCGTGTTGCGACATCAGGTTGGGCTTCCGGCTGGTTCCTGGTTCGGGAAGAAGATCATAAGTGCCACACTAGATGCGAACGGCATAGCGCAAAATATCAAGTGCGACGGTGGTCTTCCCAATAGCAGCATGCCTGGTGGGCCAGCGGTCGATTGTGATGTTGCACCGCAGCTCTATCTGGGGCGGTCCGACCCGAGGCGGCAAGGAGCGGCCAACGCGAAAGTCACGCTCTTTAAGCGACTGACACTCTATGGTCAAGTGGATTTCAAACTGGATGTCAGGCACGCCGATAACGACACCAACATTCGCTGTTCGCTCTTCTTCGTGTGCGAAGCCAACTTCAGACCGGAGAAGTACGACCCGGCATTGATCGCGGAATACCAGAGCGGCTTTATCGGCTCGTTCGTTGCTGCCAACGCGGCCTTTGCCAAGTTGCGGGAGGTGTCGGCCAGCCTGGTCCTCCCGACTTCCTGGGCCCATCGCATCGGAGCCCGGAGCGCGAGCATCTCGGTCGCGGGTCGGAACCTCCACACCTGGACCAGCTTCACCAGCTTGGACCCGGAGACACTGTGGATCGGCGCCGGAGCGTCGCGCTTCACCTTTGACAAGACGGTTCAAGCATTCGTCCCGCAGCTGGCATCCGTCACAGCCACCATGAATTTGCGCTTCTAGCCACCGCGCGTGTGCGAGGGGGAAACATGAAACACGGACGGCCATTGGAAATTCCGGCGCGGCTCGTCAGAACAGCAGGCACCTGCGTGGGGGTGATCGGACTGGCCGCGACCACAGGGTGCATCAACGACCTTCTCAACGTCGAGACGCCGACCAGTGTACTTGCCGACAGTCTGACCGGGCCGGCTAGTGTGCCACTACTCGTGGCGGGTGCCGTAGCCGATTTCGAGTGCGCCCTGGGTGCCCATATCTACGTGACCGGCCTGCTGACCGACGAGCTCATGGATACGCAATTGCAGGGGGCCGAGTCCTTCAACTACGATCGCCGGACCGTGTCCCCGGCAGGCAAGGAGTACGCGACCCAGCCCTGCGACTTCTTCGGCGGGATCTATCAACCGATCAGCACCGCGCGGTGGTCTGCAGACAATGCCCTCAAGCAGCTGGATGCCTACTCGGATGCCGAGATTACCGGCCGCACGGCCCTGATTGCCAAGGCGGCTGCCTATTCGGCGTACAGCCTCGTGCTGCTGGGCGAGGCGTTTTGCACCGCCGCGATCGATGCCGGCCCCGAGCTAACGTCCGCCCAAGTGCTCGCCCTGGCCGAGACAAAATTCACCCGCGCCATCGACGCGGCCACAACCGCAGGTACCACCGACATCCGGAACATGGCGTTGGTAGGACGGGCGCGCGCGCGGCGCGACCTCAAGAAGACGGCCGAGGCGGTGCAAGATGCTCAGTCGGTACCCGCTGGGTTCGTCAAGAATGCGACGTACTCGGCTGCGGCAAGTCGCGCCTTCAATCGAGTCTATCAGATGAATGTACGCGACCTGAGAGTGTCGATTGACGCCCCGTTCCGTGGCGTCACCTACCAGGGCACACCTGATCCGCGGGTGCCGGTTGTCAACAGTGGAGTCCAGTCCGGAGATGGCGGTCAGTATACCGTCTGGATCACCACCAAATACAAGTCGCTGAGCGATCCAATTCCCATTGCCCGGTGGGCAGAAGTCCAGCTGATCATTGCCGAAGCTCTGGGAGGCCAAACTGCGGTGAACATCATTAACGCGCTGCACGCGGCCGCCGGACTGCCCAGCTTCAGCAGCAGCGATCCAGTAGAGATTGCCAATCAAGTGCTTGAGGAGCGGAGAAGAGAGCTGTTCCTCGAGGGACAGCATCTGTTCGATACCATCCTCTACAATTTGCCACTGATACCGCCTCCCGGCACCTCGTATGGTTTCAAGGGAGGATCGTACGGGTCCACGAGGTGCATGCCTTTGCCGGATGCCGAGAGGGATAACAACCCCACGCTCAGCGGTCGATAGTCCGCAAAGGCACTCGGTGCGGCGGGTGCCAGACGCAGCCGGAAAGGTGAGAAGTGAAAAACGGGGTTTCCAAAGGGAGTGATGACTCCATGCGAAAGACACTGATTTCCGCCGGAGCGCTTTGCCTGTACGCTGCGAGTTTGCTGGCTCAGGCGGCATCTACCTTGTCACCCAGGGTGCGGGAGTACGTCAGCGTCGATGCGCCCGTGGTCGCCCTCACCCATACCCGGGTGATGGACGGCACGGGTGGGCCCCTACTTGCCGACCAGACCATCGTAATCGCCAATGGCCGCATTCAGTCAGTCGGCGGTTCTGGTACCGTCCAAGTCCCGGCGGGAGCGAGGGCACTGGACCTCTCGGGGCACACCGTGATTCCAGGGATGGTCGGTTTGCACGACCACATCGTCTACGAGACCAACAATCGCATCGTTAACCTGAACTTCAGCGCTCCCCGGTTGTACCTCGCGAGCGGGGTTACCACCATCCGGACCACGGGGGCTCTGGAGCCGTATTCGGAATTGAGCCTGAAGCACGAAATCGAACGAGGGCGGATTCCCGGCCCGCGAATGCACCTCACCGGTCCCCATATCTCGGATGGTGAACCGTTCGATCTAGGCCTTCCGGGGAACACGGTACTCTGGTTCCGCTTCGTAAAGACTCCGGAGGAGGCCCGCCGTGTCGTGGCCTACTGGGCCGAGGAGGGCGCCGATTGGATCAAGCTGTACACGAGAATCACCCGGGCGGAGGCAGCGGCGGTCGTCGATGAGGCACATAAACGCGGAGTTAAGGTGACCGGCCACCTTTGCTCGGTCAGCTTTCGCGAGGCCGCTGCGCTGGGAATGGACAACGTAGACCACGGGTTCCTGGTGAATACAGACTACGACCCGTTGAAGCAACCAGATCAGTGCCCCCCCGATTTCCGTCAGCGGCTGCTCGGCGTTGACCTCAACTCCGACGAGGTCCGGGCGACGTTCCGGGACCTAGTGGCCAAGCACGTCGCGATGACATCGACACTCGCGGTGTTCGAGCCGTCGGTTCCCAATCGTCCGCCGATGGATCAGCGGGTGCTGGACGCCTTAGACCCCGAGGTTCGAGCGGAGTTCCTCGGGGTCCGAAACCAGCGAGCAATGAGCAGGGATACGACCGCGCTCCTTCTCTTTCGGAAAGCGCAACAGTACGAGGTCGCCTTTGTAAAGGCTGGGGGCCTGCTGGCGGCTGGGATGGACCCGAACAACGGCAATCTCCCGGGCTTCGGCGACCAGCGCAACTACGAATTGTACATCGAAGCTGGATTCACTCCGGCCCAGGCGGTGCAGATCCTGAGCGCCAATGGGGCCAAGGTGCTTGGTGTATCTGATTCGCTTGGCACGGTGGCGGCTGGCAAGCTGGCCGATCTGGTAGTAATCCGAGGAGACCCGGCGAGCAATCCGGCGGACATCCGGAACGTAACGATCGTATTCAAGGACGGGGTGGGGTACGACTCAGCGAAGTTAATCGAATCGGTCCGCGGATTAGTCGGCGTACGTTGAAGATCCCCTGATATCGCATGGGTGATCGGCCGACCAGCGTCACTGATTCGTGGTCGTGCGCGAGGTCTCAGTCTAGGAGCACCGCATAAAACTCCAGATTCTTACCGCGGAAGATGTGCGCGCAGCTATTGACATGCGGGAAGCAATCGCTGCGATGGGTGAGGCATTCGGCCAGCTATCTGCGGGGCTGGCCCGGGTACCGGTGCGCTTGCGGCTGGAGGCGGCGGCCGGGGTTACGCTGTTCATGCCTGCGTATCTGGGACGCACTCAGGATCTCGGCGCCAAGATCGTTTCGTTTTACGGCGACAATCCTCGGCGGGGGTTGCCGGCGATCAGTGCCGTGGTGCTGGTATTCGATAGTGAGACTGGAATGCCAAAGGCCCTGATGGATGCCGGGTACCTGACGGCGCTGCGGACGGGAGCTGCTTCCGGCCTGGCCACGGAACTGCTGGCGCGGCGGGATGCAACCGTGCTGACCATATTCGGCGCGGGTGCTCAAGCGCCGCTACAGATAGACGCCATTCGTTGCGTTCGGCCAATCCGAGAGGTCCGTGTGGTATCACGCCGGCGGGAGTCGGCCCAGCGTCTCGCGGACCAAATCCAGGGAGTCGAGGTGCGGGTCTTCGAGGACCGTTCGGCTGCCGTTGCGGGCGCCCACATCATTATCGCCGCCACTACCAGCACAACTCCTGTATTCGATGGTCACGACGTTGAGCCTGGGACGCATATCAACGGGATTGGCTCTTATACCCCAGAGATGCAAGAGGTGGACGCCACGGTCGTTCAGCGTGCCAAGATCGTCGTCGATTCGCGCGAGGCCGCACTCGCCGAAGCAGGGGACCTGATCATTCCCTTGCGTCAGAAGACGATCCGGCAGGACCAGGTATACGCCGAACTGGGAGAGATTGTGAATGGCACAAAACCCGGCCGGACGTCGGACACCGAAATCACGTTTTTTAAGTCGGTCGGCGTCGCGGTGCAGGATGTCGCGGTGGCGCGACGCGTACTTCGCGCGGCGGAGTCGCAGGCACACCTGGCAGTGGTCGATCTCTGAGACGCTGGATCGGCTGCGAATGATCGAAACGCGGGCAGGTGGTTGGGGTCAGGCATGAAGATCACCGAACTCAAAACCACGATCGTCTGCGTGCCCTTCTGCAAGCTCTATCCGTGGCGCCTGGGAGTGGCGCACGGGATTACGGTCGTGCTCGTGGAACTTGCCACCGATGTCGGGCTGGTGGGCATCGGGGAATCCCCCTGCTTCTTTCCGCCTGCTGAGGCGACGAAGGGGATCCTGGATGCAGCCGCTCCATTGTTGGCAGGCGAAGACCCCTTTGACCACGAGCGCATTTACCGGCGAATCCTGGTGCAGAACGGTCTCTACTATGACCGGGTTTTCGCTGGCCTGGCTCTCTCAGGACTGGATTTGGCTCTCTGGGATCTGATGGGCAAAGCCACCGGACAGCCGCTCTACAAGCTCATTGGGGGGCGAGTGCACCAGGTAGCTCGCTTCATCTCCATCGTACCGCTCGCGGAGCCTTCGCTCATGGCCGACACAGCTCGCGAGGTGGTTGCCGCCGGCTGCAAAACCGTATACCTGAAATACGACGGTGACGATAGGGCACTCGTGGCCCGGTTGAAGGCGGTCCGCCAGGCAGTCGGACCAGATGTGAAGATCAGAGTGGACTTCAACCAAGGATTGTCAGCAGGCTACGCCGTCAAGTTTCTGCGATCACTGGAACTCCTAGATCTCGAAGCGGTGGAGCAGCCCTGCGGGGAAGATGACCTTGATGGAATGCGCTATGTCCGACAGTCAATCGGTACGCCGGTTATTTCGGATGAGAGTTCCAAGACACTTCACCGAGCCTACGCCACGATCAAGGCTGAAGCGGCTGATGTCATTCAGGTGGAACCGTACTCCAGCGACGGGATTTGGGGCGCCCGGAAAGTGTGTGGGATGGCGGAGGCCGGTGGATTGCCGGTGGTCTTCCACTCGGTGGGCGAACTCGGTCTGAATCAAATGAAGTTGGTCCATCTTGCCGTCTCGACACCCAACGCCACGCTCGATCACCAGACGCTATACGACTATAACAGCGACGATGTCATCCAGGGCGGGCTTATGCCGTTCGATGAGTGGACGATGAGTCCGCCAGATCGGCCTGGCCTAGGGGTGGAGCTGGATGTGGATCGGGTTCGTGAGTACGCCGCGTGCTACCGTGAAGGCGGCGGGCTGTACGTGACGGGCCGGACGAGTGGAACTCGGATTCGGCGTGCGGTTGGACCCGCGAAGATAGTGGCCTGATCCACTTGCTCATCGCTACGATCGTTGCCTACCTCGGAGCCTGCATCGCCGTAGGCGTCTATTACGCCAACAAGATGCAGAGCGTGGAGGATTGGGCGGTGGCCGGACGCCGCCTCCCCTGGCTGATCGTGCTCGGTACGACCGCCGCGACGTTGATCGGCGGCGGGGCGACGGTCGGATCCATCGCCACCGGGTACACCGTGGGACTGGCCATCGCGATCGTGACGACGGGGTGGCATCTCCAAACCATCTTCGCGGGTCTGTTTATCGCGCCACATTTTCGCCGACTGCCATTCTACACGGTGGCGGATTTCTTCGGATATCGATATGGAGAGTTCGCCCGGATCCTGGTCAGCTGTCTGTCGCTCGCTTTTTGCATCGGCGTCTTGGGCGCGCAGATCGTCGCCATGGGCCGGATAGCCGAACCGATACTGGGCATGCCGTTCATTTGGGCCGCGATAGTGGGGGCCGGTGTCGTCACGCTCTACTCGTTCTTGGGCGGTTATTGGGCCGTGACGCAGACCGATATGCTGCAATTCGTCATTCTGGTATTTGGTTTTCTCACGGCTGCGCTCCTCGGTCTTAAGGCCGTCGGTGGTTATGAAGGTCTTGCCGCCGAGCTGCCGGCCGGGCATTTGCGCCTGTTTGGCCACTGGACGCCGCAAAAAGTTCTGGGTGTGTGGTTGGCCATGCTGCTGGGCGAGACTTTTTCGCCGATCTACGTGCAGCGGTACTACTCGGCTCAGGATGATCGCCAAGCACGGTGGGGTACATTAGGCGCCGGCTTGTTCATGCTTTTCTTCCTCCCAATAACGGTGGTAACGCTCGGGATGGTGGCGCGCGTGACATTTCCCAATATCACGGCGCCCGACCAGGCCTGGGCCCTACTGGTCACCCGGCTGTTTCCCCCCGCGCTGACCGGACTCTTCATTGCGGCCGCCCTGGCGGCGGTCATGTCGTCAGCGTCATCCGTACTGGGCAGCGCGGCCACAATTGTGGTACGAGACTTCTATCAGAAACTGGTGCGACCCGGGGGGAAACAGCACCGGCTCGTGAGGGTGGCGCGCGGCGCTACCCTGATAGTCGCTGCCGTTGCCACCGTCGTCGCGCTGCTCGTTCCGAACGTGCTGAACTTACTTCTCTACTCATACAATCTCTGGGCACCGGCGATCGTGTTACCGGTACTGATCGGTGTGCTCTGGTACCGGAGAGAGACGATCTACCCGGTAGTCACGTCCATGCTAGTCGGACTGGTAACAGCCGTCACGTGGCTAAGCATGCACGAGCCACTCGATTTGCAGGCTTCGGTGGCTGGTTTCCTTGCGGCGCTGGTCACTTTTGTCCTGAGCCGGCATCTGCTTGGCCGATTGGCGTTGAGGAAGAATTTCCGACCACATGAACTCGACCCCGTAGCTGCGGTGGAGGGATAGCCGGTGTTCTGGTGGAACGTAGCGATGACTGTGGCCTCCGTCCTCGGGTACGGGGTCGTCATCGTGACAACCCTCTACTACCTCAGCCCGCTGAGACGACGAGCGTCCGGGAAGTAGCCGCAGTCTTGGGCGCTCCGGCGGACGAAGGGGGCATTGAGCTCAAAGGGTGCGTCAACCAGTCAGCCACGGCAGCAACTGATGGCCAGTACTTCGAAAGGAGATTCCACGATGCGCGCGCTCATGGTTGTGCTGGCGACCGTAACCCTGGTAGGCCGTGCGTCTGCGCAAAGGGCGGCTTCTCTATCCCCTACCGTGCGAGAGGTTGTTAGCGTGGACGCGCCCGTGGTGGCCCTCACGCACGTACGCGTCATCGACGGCACCGGTGGGCCGATCGCCAACGACCAAACCGTTGTCATCGCCAATGGAAGAATCCAGGCGGTCGGGCGCACCGGCGCGGTCCAGGTTCCGGGGGCAGCTAGGGTCTTGGACCTCTCGGGACACACGGTGTTCCCCGGGTTCGTGGGAATGCACGATCACATTGTCTACGAGACGACCAACCGTATCGTGTCTCTGGGTTTCAGTGCCCCTCGGCTGTACTTCGCGAGCGGCGTTACCACCATCAAGACCACCGGGGCCGCCGATCCCTACGGGGAGATCAACATCAAACGGGAGATCGATCAGGGCCGCTCTCCCGGCCCACGGATGCACCTGGCCGGCCCGCACATCACGGGCGGCAGACCATGGGATTTGGGCAACCCGGGGAACCGTGTGCTGTGGATGCGCCACGTCTCGACGCCTGAGGAGGCACGCCGGGTAGTGGACTACTGGGCCGATGAGGGTGCCACCTTCTTCAAGGTGTATACCGACATCTCTCGGCGAGAGCTGGCGGCGGTCATCGACCAGGCGCACAAAAGAGGCCTGAAGGTCTCCGGCCACCTCTGCTCGGTCACGTTTCGCGAAGCGGTCGCCCTAGGCATCGACCTTCTCGAACATGGGCTCACTGCCAATACTGACTACCACCCGCGCAAGGTACCGGACGTTTGCCCTCCCGACAGGGCGGCCGGGCTGGCGGAGCTGGACCTCACCAGCGAAGCCGTGAAGGCCACCTTCCGCGACATGATGGCCAAGGGCGTCGGGATGACCTCGAACCTGGCAGGGGCTGAGTTGGCGGCTAATCTCGCGCCGATGGATGAACGGGTGGTTGTCGCCCTATCTCCGGAGACGCTGGCGGAAGCGCTGGCGGCGCGCGCTAATATCGCTGCTACGCAGGCGGAAGCGCGTCAGTTGTTCAAGCAGCGAGTGCGGTACGAGATGGAATTCGTGAAGGCCGGCGGATTGCTTATGGGCGCTTCCGACCCGAATGGTCTAAACCTGCCGGGCTTTGGAGATCAGCGTGAGTTCGAATTGCTGGTGCAAGCGGGCCTCACTCCGGCGCAAGTAGTGCAGATTATGAGCGCAAATGGCGCCAAGGTGCTCGGAGTCCTCGACAGCCTTGGCACCGTCACCCAGGGGAAACTGGCGGATCTCATCGTCATTCAAGGAGATCCAGCGACGAACCCGGCCGACATCAAGAGGATAACGATCGTTTTCAAGGATGGGGTGGGCTACGACTCGGCAAAGTTGATTGCGTCAGTTCGAGGTCTGGTAGGAGTGCGGTGAAATAGAATCTCCGCTGGCGATCTTGATCACGCCCGGCGCCTCGCTCCGTCCTTCGTCTAGAAAGGTGGTGCCCATGCGCGCGCTCATGGTTCTGCTGTCCCTGTTCATCCTCGTAGCTCGAGCGTCTGCCCAAACGACGGGTTTACTCTTCCCTCTCGGCTTTTCGGCTATCTCGATGGCGACAGCGATGCCTTCGAGGGCCGCCAGCCTTCCGGTGGTGCCGGCTCCTCCGGCAGGAGGTACGGTGCACGAAACGGTGTTTACTCCGCCGGCGTGGGCCGTGCCACTGGGAGTCGATGCGAAGGCGGAAGCTGCCGTTCTCGCAGCGGACTGCCCAGCGCTCGCGACCGCGGATTTCTCAAAGATCCAGGATGCGCCAACGCGAGTGATCAGTGCGAGGCTCGTGGAAGCGAGTGGCGAGCTGCCCGCCTATTGCCAGGTGCAGGGCCTGGTCCTGCCCAGCGTCGGTTTTGAGCTCCGATTGCCCACGTCCAATTGGAACGGAAAACTATTTGAAGCCGGTTGCGGAGGCTTCTGCGGCAACATTCCCATAGCGGCCTGCGAAGTTCCCCTGAGAAGGGGCTATGCCTGCATTGCGACCGACATGGGCAACAAGGGCGGACGGACCAATGGTCTGGTGTTCTATAACAACCTCCAAGCGCAAATTGACTTTGGCTTTCGCGGCGCGCACGTGACGGCGGTGGCGGGCAAGGCGATCACCGAATCTTACTACGCCAAAGCACCCAGCAAAGCGTACTTCATGGGATGTTCCTCGGGTGGCCAGCAGGCGTTTGCGGAGGCGCAGCGCTTCCCGTGGGATTTTGATGGCATCATTGCCGGCGCTCCGTCTCCGACGTTCTCCGGCCCTATGATGTATTACGAATGGGCGGGCCGGCAGCTGGTAGGCAAGCTGACTCCCGCCAATCTTCAACTCCTTCATGAAAAGGCGGTAGCGAAGTGTGATCTGGACGATGGACTGAAGGATGGACTCATCGGTTATCCGCCGAGCTGCAAGTTCGACCCGGCTGAGCTCCGGTGCCGTTCCGGGGGACAAAGCGCCTGCTTGACTGGGGAGCAGGTGGAAGCCGTGAAGAAGGTGTATGCCGGTCCCATGACGTCGAAAGGTGAAAAGATCTACACCGGTGGGCCTATGGTCGGTTCGGAGCTCAACTGGTTCGGTCCCGGCCCGGCGTACGGCAACAGCTCCATTACCGGCGCCTATGGTAATAGCGATGGCAGCGCCATGTCCGCCTGGCCCAGCGAGTACTTCCGTTACGTCGGCTTCATGCCCGCTCAGGGTCCGGAGGGGGAATACCGCGCCTTTGACTTCGATCGCGATTACAAGCGCTTAGGAATGGCAGAGGCCCTCTTCGGCTATGCGATGAACCCTGACCTGCGGAAGTTCGCGGCCGCGGGCGGCAAGATGATCCTGTACAATGGATGGGCGGATCAGTCGGACATTCCCTCCGATGCCATCGATTACTACGAGATGGCCGAAAGGACCATGGGCGGCCGCGCGGCGACGCAGCAGTTCTTCCGTCTCTTCCTGATTCCCGGCATGAATCACTGCTGGGGCGGGGAAGGCGCATTTGCCATCGATTATCTGAGCTATTTGGAAGCGTGGGTTGAACGGGGTCAAGCACCCGATGTGATGATCGGGGCGCATCTCACTGGAGAACCCGGGCCTGCGTACAAGTTCCCGCTGGACCAGAGCAAAGTGAGTTTCACCCGTCCGGTATATCCCTATCCGCTTCAGGCGAGATACCAGGGCACCGGAGATCCCAACAACGCCGCCAACTTCCGCCCGGTCGGGCCGTAAGATCGGCAGCCGCATAGCCGTCGTCGGCGCGGGGGTGATCGGTCTCGCCGCCGCCTACGCGTTCCGCCACCGGCAGCACACGGTAACGGTGATCGACCGAGGGCCGCCCGGAGGCGAGTGCTCGCGTGGCAACGCCGGTTGGGTCGTGCCGTTCCTTTCCGGCCCACTGCCGGCCCCCGGCCTTGGACTTCGCTCGCTCGGGTGGATGCTACGCCGCGACAGCCCGCTGCACGTCGATCTGCGGGCGTTGCCCGGTCTGGCGCCGTGGCTCTGGCGCTTCTGGCGACACTGTAACGCCCGGGACTACGCCCACGGGCTTGAGGCGGTGGCGACGCTGAACGGCGCCACCATGCGGCTGTTCGATGCCTGGGCTGCCGATGGCGTAGCGTTTGAAATGCACCAGTCGGGTCTTCTCGTCGTCTTCCTCGACCGCGCCCATGCGCCGGAGGCGATGGTAGACTTCGCGGCGCTGGAGGATCTCGGCTACGCGGTGCCTAAGCTGCTCACCGGGGATGCGCTTCGCGCCATTGAGCCCGACCTCAGCGAGCAAGTCACCGGAGGCTTCCTGGTGGAGAGCGAACGCCACGTGCGGCCAGAGAGCCTAACCGCGGGCCTGGCCCGCCGGGTGGAGGAGCTCGGCGTCACGGTCCGTTCCGGTGTGGGGGTGCTGGGGGCAGTCGGCGGGGGCCGAGTGATACGGGCGCTGCGTACCTCGGAGGGCGAGCTCGCCGCAGACCGCTTCCTGATCGCCGCAGGCGCCTGGAGCGGTCGGCTCGCCGCCACCATGGGAGCGGCGCTCCCGGTCGAGGCCGGCAAGGGCTACAGTATCACCGTGGCAGATCCCGCGCTGAGCCTTCGCCGACCCCTCTATTTCGGAGAGGCGAAGATCGGCGTTTCTCCGTTCCGGAACAGTGTACGGGTGGCGGGGACCATGGAACTCTCGGGCATGAACACCCGCCTCCACGTGCGGCGGCTCGCGGCGCTTCGGCGGAGCGCCGAGCGCTACCTCCGGGTACGGCCGGCCTGGGAACGAGGCGAGGAATGGGTGGGACTGCGAGCGATCACGCCGGATGGCCTTCCGCTAATCGGCCGCCTTCCCGGCTACGATAACGTCTACGTCGCGACGGGCCACGGGATGCTGGGCGTGACCCTGGCACCCGCCACCGCCGAGCTCGTGGCAGACCTCATGGATGGCTGCACGGACGACGTTGCCGCGTCGTTCGATCCGGCGCGCTTCGCCCGCCGGACCTAGGCATGAGCGGGCGTTCTATACAGCTCGCACGACAAGGAGCAGGATATCGACCCCGCACGCATCACAAGATCCTGAACGTGCTCGACCAGGTGCCCTTGAAGAAGAAGGCGGCACCGACGAGCCTTAAAGTAGTGAGGTGACACCATAGCGGGGGGACGCATGTTGATGCTCTTACTGATAGTGCTCCTCGGCAGTTTCCCGGCCGCTGCCTTCGCTCAGACGATGGGAAGCCTCCAGGGACATGTGTACGACGGCCGGACCCAGCAGCCGCTGGCAGATGCCGTCGTTTCCCTGGTTGGAGGCATTACCCAAGCCCGCACCAACGATTCCGGCTTCTTCCATCTGGCACCTCTTCCCACTGGAGGTATCAACGTGCGGATCGCACGGAGCGGGTATGCCGCCGCAATCGAGCGGGTTGAAGTTGCCGAAGGATCCGGGGCGGACTTCAAGCTATTCTCCTCCACCACCGTCCTGGATGCGATCATGGTGAACGCTCGGACTATGCGAGAATCCTCCTCCAGGGACGGCGCGAAGACGACCACCGTACATCCGGACGAGCGCGGCAGGTCGTCGGCATCGGCACCCAATGATCTGGTGGCACGCGTTCCTGGAGCGCTGGTCCTCTCGGGCGGACAGCTGGGTTCGGGATCGACCATTCAACTGCGAGGTTTGAAGAGCCTAACCGGCACCGGCAACCCGCTCATCTACGTCGATGGCGCACGCGTATCGGGAGGGGAACCACGTAGGGGCGGAGAGGTTGGGGCCGGAGCGAATGGAAGGCCCGGGAGGTACAGCACGGTGATCGATCAGTTGGATCCTGCCACGATCGATCACATCGAGGTCTTGCCGGGTGCGGCGGCAACATCGTTATACGGTACCGGCGCCGCCGACGGCGTGATTCTGATCTACACCAAGAGGTAGCCGCGCGCCTTCCACTGTGGACCGGTCCTGCCAGTGCGCAGCGGCGGGCGCGACGGCGCGACCAGGTGATTTCGGGCAGGCCGAAGGAGTGTTAAGGTGACCGCTCCCCGCCGCACTCCAGCGGGGAGCGGTCCGTCGCGGCCGACGTGGCCTCTCAGCGCAACGACACCTTCTGCGGCTTCGGCGCACCGTCAGGCCCATTGTCCCAGTCCTGCGCCGAGCTGATGTTGGGCAGACCCCACTGATGGCCGTTCCATCCGTCGAACCCATCCATCTTGAACGCCCAGAAGCCGGTCAGCATATCGCTGATCACGATCACCCCGTCGGCGTTGCGAACGTCGGCCCCCCACGCGCCCGGCATCCCGCCGACCAGACCCTGGCCCAATGCTCCCGGCGCGTGCGGCTTGTCGTAGGTGTCGTAGTAGCCCACGGTGTAGGGATTCGTCGGGTCCATCATGTTGAACACATGGAATCCGTCTTCGAAGGCCGCGACGAAGACGTAGGGCCAGCGGACCTCGTAGTTATGCGGGTTGCCGTCCCATGAGGCAGTCCAGGCGCCGATGGGCCGCGAGATGTTCTTCACCGTTCCCTCGAGACCCGGCTTCAAATCCACGATCCGGATCGGGGCCCACTGGTACTCGCTCTGGACGACCGTGTAGCGCGCATCCGGGGTGGTCTGGATGCTGTGCCCGCGCTGCATGCCGGCCATGCCGGTGACGGATGTCAGCAACTTGGGGTTCGCGAGATCGGTGATGTCGTAGACGTAGAATCCGCCGGCGCCCGCGCCGTAGAGCACGTCGCGCTTGGTGGCGGCATCGTAGGCCACATAGAAATCGTGAAAGGCGCGCGAGGAGCCGCCGTTCGCGGTGTCCGGCACCAGCACTTTGCCGACCAGCCCCTGGTTCGGATCTTTGGCGAGCAGCTTATCGACATCGTAGAGGTGGCCGTAGGCGGATTGGGTCGTCGCAACAATCAGCGGCGCTCCACTCGAATGCTTGTAGGCGAAGATTTCATGGAACCCACCCGGAATCTCCGGGTGCCGAATGCGGGCCACTTCCTTGATGGTCGAGGTGTCCGGTAGCCCGGTGACGTCCCAGACGATCGCACCCAGGTCATTGTCCGGGCCACCCCTTCCGTACTGAAAACCATTCACGAAGTAGTAGCGCCCGTGAGTTTTCACGTACGCTGGCGCGAGCGCGCCCGCGGTCTGATGAAGCTCCACGTTGTCGACCGTCCAGGTATAGAGAATCTTCGCTCGCGCCGGGTCCTTGAGACTGATGATGTGGATCTGCGAGGGTGTGCCCCACATGGGGACGTAGGCGTAGGGACGGGAGAGCTCCTGCTCCATTTCGACGTCCGCGGTGCGGATTTCGATGCCGCCGAGGTTGGGCACGCCTTTGTTGCCGCCCCCCGGAAGCGGGATGTGCGACATGATCTTGACGTTGCGGCTGCCTTGTTCACCTGGGGCGTGCTGGGCGAGTGCCGGCAGGGCGAGCGCGATGCTCAAGCCTGCGAAGGCGCGTGCGATTCTCCCGGTCATCGAAGCTCCTTGAGAGGCGGTGGTGTGCGGTCCCACACACTAATCACGATGCGCGGCGAATGGTACGGGGGAACCCTTACAACCCTTAGATCCCTTAGAACCCATAGAACCTCTCAGCTCGTTTTCTGCGGCTTCGGTGCTCCTTCCGGCCCATTATCCCAATCCTGGGCGCTCGATACGTTGGGCAGTCCCCACTGGTGACCGTTCCAGCCGTCGAAGCCTTCCATCTTGAAGGCCCAGACCCCGGTGCGGAAATCCTCGATCACGATGAGGCCGTCGGCGTTGCGGACGTCGACGCCGAAGGCGCCGTTGAACACGCTGCTGCCGCCGAAGCCTTTCTGGTTGGGACCGTCGTACGTGTCGTGGTAGCCGACCGTGTAGGGGTTGGTCGGGTCCATCATGTTGAAGATCTGCAAACCGTCTTCGTAGCCTGACACGAACACGTAGGGCCACCGGACCTCGTGGTTGTGCACCAGTCCCTGCCAGCGAGCGGTCCAGGCGCCAATGGGACGGGTGATCGTCTTTACCGTGCCATCGAGACCCGGCTTGAGATCGTAGATCCGCAGCGGCGCGTACTGGTATTCGGTTTCCGCCACGACGTAGCGGCCGGTGGGATCGGGCGTGAAGGTGTGCGCGACATCGATGCCGGCGCCGCCGATCGAGGTCAGCAGCTTCGGCTCTTCCGGCCGAGTGACGTCATAGATGAAGTATCCCACGAAGCCGGCCCCGTAGAACACGTCCCGCTTGTTGGCCGGATCGTAGCCCACGTACATGTCGTGGTAACCACGCCAGCGGGTATTGCCGTTCGCGGTTTCCGGATTGGGAATCCTGGCGATCAATCCCTGCTGCGGATCGCCTCCCAGGTACTTCTCCATGTCATAGACGTTGACGTTGTGCGTCGTTGTGGTGGTGAAGAGCAGCACGCGTCCGTCAGCATGTTTGTAGGCGAACATGTTGTGGAAGCCGCCGGGGCCTTCGGGAAATCGGATATAACCTTTGTCGGCGATCCTGGACGTGTCGGGAAGCGTGGTGACGTCGAGGACATGTGCGCCGGCATCGGCATCGGGTCCCTGTTGGCCAAACTGGAGCGACTGCACGTCGTAGTAACGCCCCTTGAGCTTGAAGTACTTGTTGTCCATCGCGCCGGTGCCCTTGTGCAGGTCGGCGTCGCCCACCCGCCAGGAATAGACCAGCTGCGGCCGGGCGGGGTCCTTGATGTCGACGATGTCCGTACCGTGCACCAGCATGCGGGACAAATAGATGTACGGCCGCGAAAGCTCCTGCTCGATTTCCAGATCGGAACTGGTGAATTCGCCTCCCAGGGGAAGATGGGAGACGATCTTGACGTTGCGGCTGCCCTGGGTCCCCGGGACGAAATCCGCGGCGGGTGGAAATCCCTGAGCCAAGGCCATTGAAGCGCTCAGTGACGCGGTCAGCATGACCGCAAACGGCGATGATCTCATCGATAGGTCTCCTGCAAGAAAGTGGTCGTTGTGGTGTCAGCTCACCTTACTCTTTGGCACGCCCTCCGGTCCGTTATCCCAATCCTGCGCCGACGAAACGTCGGGCATTCCCCACTGATGCCCGTTCCAGCCGTCGAAGCCGTCCATCCTGAATGCCCAGAAACCGGTGGTGCCGTCGCTCAGGACAATGAGACCGTCAGCGTTGCGCACATCAATGCCCCATGCGCCGTTGTGTGAGGTAGAGGGACCGCGGGATTCATGCGGTCCGTCGTAACTGTCAAAGAAACCGACCGTATATGGGCTAGCGGGGTCCATGAAGTTGAAAATCTGGAGACCATCCTCGTACGACGAGATGAACGCGTAAGGCCAGCGGACCTCGATGTTGTGCAGGGTATTGAGCCAATCTGCGGTCCAGGCCCCGACCGGGCGCGAGATGTTGATCTGCTGTCCCTGCCATGCCGGCTGCATGTCGAAGATGCGGATGGGCTGATGGTCGCCATTGGTGCGAATGATGGCGTAGCGGTTGTCGGGCGACGGAATGAAGGTGTGAGTCCCCGTCTGCCCGGCAAACCCGACCACCGACGCGACGAGTCTGGGATTGGCGGGATCGGTCACGTCGTAGACGTAATTCCCGCCGGCCATGGTCACCTCGGGCCCGTTCCCCCAGAACCGGTCTTGATGTGTCACCGGATCGTAGCCCACGTAGATGTCGTGATAGCCGCCCGGAGTGCCGCGCGGCTCGGGAAGAGGGACCCGCCCTAGCAGGCCGTTGTTCGCCGCACCCGCGAGAAACTTCTCCATGTCGTAAATGTCGGCGTACGGCTTGTTCGCCACACAGGCGAAGAACAGCACGGTCCCGTTGGAGTGCTGGTAGGCAAACGAGTTGTGAAAGCCTCCCGGTGCGTCGGGCAGGCGAAGCCGCCGAACCTCGCGAACCGACGCCGTATCCGGCAGCCCGGTCACGTCGAATACGATCGCCCCCAGGTCGGCGTCGGCTCCGCTCTTCTGATAGGCAACTCCGGCCGTGAGATAATAGCGCGATTTGAGCTTGAAATACTTGACGTCATCAGGACCCCATCCTTCGTGCAACTCGGGGTTCTCGATTCGCCACGAGTAAATGATCCGTGCCCGGGCTGGATCCTTGACGCTCACGACGTCCACGCCGCTCGGTTTCCACCGGACGCCCAGGTACACGTAGGGGCGTGACAGCTCCTGCTCGATGTCCAGGTTGGTGAGACGGGTGAACCCGCCGCCCGGGATATGCGACAGCACCTTCAGATTGGGCGACCCCTGCTGCCCGGGTGCTCGGATGTGGGTCCGGCCGCTGAGATAGGCGGGGAAAGGGCCGGGGTTGCTGGGATCCTGGCCCGCAGCCGGCGAAGCGATCAGCGATCCAACAGCGAGGAAACAAAGTACCAGGCGCATCCGATCCTCCGCGAAACGGCGTGAAGAGGGAAGAGTAAAGCACGCGTATGCTGTTCGGACTAGCTGGCCGAACCTAGGGACGAGGTCTCACGCTTCCCGCTTCCCCATTGTTACCTCAGCTCACTTTCTTCTTCTGCAATCCGTCCGGTCCGTTATCCCAATCCTGCGCGCTGGAGTTGTTCGGCATGCCCCATTGGTGCCCGTTCCAGCCGTCAAACCCGTCCATCTTCAAGGCCCAGAACCCGGTGGTCATGTCGCTGATGACGATCAGCCCATCGGCGTTTCGCACGTCGACGCCGAATGCGCCGTTGTTGACGCCACCGACGCCCGAGGGATGGTTGATGTAGGCCAGCCGGTTCTGGTGCGGCCCGTCATAGGTGTCGTAGTAGCCCACCGTGTAGGGGTTGGTGGGGTCCATCATGTTGAAGACGGACAATCCATCCTCGTAATCGGAAACGAAGACGTAGGGCCAGCGCACCTCGTGGTTGTGCGGCAAGTTCTTCCAGTCGGTCATCCAGGCGCCGATGGGGCGGCTGATCGCTTTCACGTCGCCATCGAGCCCGGGTTTCAGGTCGAAGATGCGGAGTGGGGAATACTGATACTCGAGTTCCGCCACCGCGTAGCGGCCATCGGGGGTGGGGGTGAAGGTGTGACCACTGGTGAGACCCGCGAAACCGGTGACTGAGGTTAGCAGTCGCGGCGCGTCCAGGTTGGTGATGTCGTAGACGTGATAGCCGCCGGTTCCGGCCCCGTAGAATCGATCCTGCTGCGACGCGGGATCGAATCCGACATAGAAATCATGGTAGCTCCCCCGAGCCGGATCGCTGGGATTGGGCACCCGGGCGACCATGCCGAATCCGGAATCGCCGCTCACCGTCCTGCCGATGTCGTAGACCCGGGCTCCCGGGTTGCCACCGGTGGTGAACACCAGGGCGCGGGCGGTGGAATGCTTGTAGGCGAAGATCTCGTGGAACCCGCCGCGGGTGTCCGGCGTGCGAACCCGCGCCACCTCTCTCACTTTCGACGTGTCGGGCAATCCGGTCACGTCGAAGACGCTCATGCCCAGGTCGCCGTCCACCCCAGTCGACGTGTACTGATAGGATTGCACGAAGTAGTACCGGCCACCGGTCTTGACGTAGGCGGGCGCCAGGGCTCCTGAGCCGGTGTGGAGCTCGGGATTCTCCATCCGCCAGGAGTACATCACGTACGCTTTGGAGGGGTCCCGGAGGCTGACGACGTCGAAACCGCTGAACTGGTAGCGCCGGGTGACATAGGCGTACGGGCGCGAGAGCTCCTGTTCGATCTCGATGTCGGTGGTGCTGAAGTCGCCGCCGAGCGGGATATGGACCACCGCGCGGATATTGGTGCTGCCCTGCTTGCCGGGAGGGTGCTGGGCGAGAAGGGGGGGAACCGCCAGGCCGAGCGCAAGGGACGTGACCAGGATGCGCATGGATGCTCCGGTTACGGGTTGACAGAAGATTGACCGCACCGAATATATGGGCAAGGTAAACCCTGCCGGGCAGTACCAGATCTACTCGTTTGCCGACCAGGAGATGGATATGCGACAAAAACTCGTTTGGCTGTTCGCGGTGCTCTGGCTGGTCCCCATGCTTTCGGCGTCGGCCCAAACCCGCATCGTCACGGGACGCGTAGCCGATTCCCTCACCGGTGAGCCGGTCACGTCCGGGCAAGTCGCGGTTCAGGGGACCACCGTAGCCACCACCATCAAGGACGACGGCACCTTCACCCTCCCGGTGCCGGTACGGGACGTGACGCTTTCCATCCGGAGCATCGGTTTCAAGCGCAAAGACGTCGCGGTGCCGGTCAGCCTGGCCACGGTAGCCGTGTCCATGGAGCGGGACTACTTCCAGCTCGAGGCCATCGTGGTGACCGGCCAGGCCACCGGGGTGGAGAAGCGCAACCTGGCCAATGCGGTCTCGACAGTGAGCGCCGCCCAATTGGCGGCAGTCCCGGCGCAGAGCATCGAGCACGCGCTCACCGGCAAGATGGCGGGCGCCGACATCCAGCAGAACACCAACGCCCCGGGTGGCGGCACGCGGGTCAAGCTGCGGGGCATGACGACGCTGACGGGCGCCTACACGCCCCTGTATGTGGTGGACGGCGTGATTGTGAGCGACGCGTCCATCTCCGGCGGCGTCAACATCGTGACCAAGGCCTCCACCGCGGGCGGCGTGATCGCCGTGAGCGCGGAGAACAACACCAACCGCATCGCCGATCTCAATCCCAACGACATCGAGAGTGTCGAGGTGATGAAAGGCGCGGCGGCGTCTGCCGTTTACGGCTCCAAAGCGTCCAACGGCGTGATCCTGATTACCACCAAGCGGGGCAGGGTGGGCGCCCCTCAGTTTTCACTCACCCAGCGCTTTGGCGTATCGCAGATTTCCCGGAAGATGGGCCTGCGGGATTTCTCCACTGATTCCGCCGGTGCGGTGGAAGCCAAAGGTCCGCTCGCCTCGAGCGTGTGGAAGGCGAACACGTTTTTCGATCATGAGGAGGAGCTGTACGGGCGCGAGCCGCTCTCCTATGAGACCGACGCCAACGTCAGCGGCGGAACCGAGAACACCCGGTACTTCGCTTCCGGGCTGGTGAAGCATGACGGCGGCATCGTCAATCACACCTACTACGACAAACAGTCGCTGCGGCTCAACCTGGATCAGACGGTCGGTTCCCGGGTGAGCTTCGGCGCCGGCGCCCAGGTGATCCACTCGGTGGCGGCGCGCGGGCTGTTCCACAACGACAACTCCGGCACCAGCTACGGCATGGTGCTGCCCCACACCCCCAGTTACGTGGACCTGCGGGCGGTCTGCCCCGACGGGAGCCGCCAGGTCGAATGCGAGGGCGGGGTATACCCGGCTAACCCGTTCGTGGCCAGTAATCCACTCCAGACCGCGGCCCTGCTGGACTATACGGAAGGCGTCTGGCGCAGCATCCTGTCGGGTAACGGGAGCGTCGATCTGGTGAAGACGCCCCAGCACAACCTCCGCTTCCTCACCAACGGCGGCGTGGATTTCTTCAACCAGAAGGACTACCTGTATTCGCCGCCCGAGCTGCTGTATGAAGACGACGATGGGCTGCTCGGCACCGTCAGTACCACCAATGCCCAAAACGTGAACCTCAATCTGAACACCAACCTGGTCCACGTATTGAAGCCGAGCAGCGGCAGCTTTTCCGCGACCACCTCAGCCGGCCTGCAAATGGAGTGGCGCGATCTGGACATCATCCGCAACGTGGCCCAGAACTTGTTGGGCGGGCTGGCGGAGGTGAACAGCGGATCCGTGGCCCTGCTCGACGAAGACCGGAGCTACGTCAAGGATCAGGGCCTGTTCGTGCAAGAGGAGGTGCTGACTCTGCGCGAGCGGCTGCTGGTTACCGGCGGGCTCCGTGCCGACCGCAGCAGCAACAATGCCGATGCCGAGAAGTGGCTCTTCTATCCCAAGGCGTCCGCCTCCTACCGGCTGGCCGTCGGCGGCGGGGCCCTGACCGAGCTCAAGCTGCGGGCCGCCTTCGGACAATCCGGCAATCAGCCGTTGTACGGCCAGAAGTTCACCGAGCTGGCCGGCGGCAACATTGCGGGCATCAACGCCTTCAGGGTGGGCGGGACCCGCGGGGCGGTGGACTTGCGTCCTGAGCGCCAGCGCGAGATTGAGGCGGGGTTCGACGCCACGTTGTTCAGCGGCCGGACGACTCTGGAAGTCACCGGCTTCGAAAAGAAGATCACCGACCTGCTGCTGCGCCGCAGTCTCCCCCCCTATAGCGGATTCACCATCGAAATCTTCAACGGGGGCGCCATGCGGACGCGCGGCATCGAGACGGCCCTGAACATCGCGGCGGTGCAGAAGCCAAATCTCCAGTGGAGCGCCCGCTTCACGTTCGCGAAGACGCGGGCCATCATCACCAGCCTGCCAGTGCCGGAGTACCGCACCGGCGGTACGCTGACTGGCTTCCATATCATCAAGGAAGGCTACTCGCCCACCGACGTGTTCGGATTCGACTCCACCGCCACCACGGCCGATCCGGTCTTTGCCGCGACCGGGCTGGTCAAGATCGGCGACAAGGAGCCGACCTTCACCATGGGTCTCTCCAACGACCTCAACGTGAAGCGGTTCCACTTGTATTTCCTGTGGGACTGGAAAAAGGGTGGGTCGGCCGGCAACGGCGCCCAGCGGCACTTCGACCTGTCACTCAATGCCGTAGGGTCCTGCAACGTGCGGGTTCCCAGCGGATCGACCACGAAGTGCATTGGGACCGCGCGCATCGACCCACTGTACACGCGCAAGATGTCCAGCACGCTGGTCATGGATAACAGTTGGGTGAAACTCCGCGAGCTCACGCTGTCGTTCGACCTGCCACAGTCGCTGACTCGCAGCCTGTGGAGCGGGGCACGCTACATCCGGGCCAGCTTGAGCGGCCGCAATCTGCTCATGTTCACGCCCTGGCTGGGCTACGATCCCGAAGGCGTGGAGACCGGCTTCAATGCCTCTCCCACCCGCGAGCTGGGGCCCTATCCCCCGCAGCGCAGCCTTTGGTTCTCCCTCGACTTTGGATTCTGACCATGCGCGCTCATATCTCGACTAACTGGACGCGGGTGGCGCGTGGCGCCGCCGGCGGGTGTGCGTTGGTGTTCCTGGGTGCCTGCATGGACCTCACCAACGTGCCAAACTATGACAACGAGAGCCTCGACGCTCTGACCAACGACCCGACCCCGGCGCGGGTGGCCACCGCAGCGCAGGGGATGATGGCAGGAATGCGCCAGAACCTGGTTGGAGGATTCAGCTATCTGTCGATGATGGCCTGGCGCGGACGGGACGGGTTCAACCTCGACCCGGCCACCCCGGGCCTGGTAACGGAAAACCTGGTCGGGCCCCTGGGGCCGGAATCCACGAACTATTGGGCGGAGGGTTATCGGGTCATCAAGTTGGGGAACGTGATCCTGGCTGCGTTGGATAAGGTCACCGGCCTGACCGCGGCGGAAAAAGAGGCCACCAGGGGGTATGTGAAAACGATCCAGGCCCACGCCTTCCACCAGATCATTATCGTGCATGATCAGGCCGGTGCGGTCATCGACGTCGACGTGGACCCGAGTGCCGGAGCAGCCGCCGGCGTCGCCGGCCGAGACGCGGTCTATACCAAAGTGACCGATCTGCTGGACCAGGCCAAAACTCACCTTCAGGCCGGCGGCAGCGCATTCCCGTTCAAGCTGAGCCCCGGATTTACCGGATTCTCCACGCCTTCGACGTTCCTCAAGTTCAACCGCGCGTTGCGGGCACGGGTCGATGTGCATCGGGCTTCGCTGTTGACTCAGGCCGCGCGGTGGACCGAAGCGCTGAATGCGCTGACCGAGTCCTTCCTCGATACCACCCAGCCGCTCACGCTGGGTGTCTATCACTCGTTCAGCACCGGTTCGGGCGACATCAGCAACACGTCGTACGATCCCACCGGGCGCGCGCTGCTCGCGCATCCGAGTATCGAGGGAAAGTTCGACCGCACCACGCAGACGCTCACGACCCGAACCTATCAGCTGCGGGCCGACGGCAGCCCGGATCTCCGTTTTAGCAGCAAGATCGGCTTCCGGATCATCAACGGCGTCCGCACGCCGGTTTCGCAGTCCAACGTGTTCTCCGATCTGCTGATCAAGGTCTTCAGCAGCAACAACTCGGCGCTGCCGATCATTCGGAACGAGGATCTCATCCTGCTCCGTGCCGAAGCCCGGCTGGCGACCGGCGATCGGGTGGGAGCGCTCGCCGACATCAACTTGATCCGAGTCAACTCGGGAGGGCTCACCGCTATCGCCGATCCCGGCGACCCCGGTTTGATGAACGAGCTGATCTACAACCGGCGCTACTCGCTCTTCTACGAGGGATGGCGCTGGGTGGACATGCGGCGCTGGGGCCGGTTGAGCGAATTGGAGCAGGACCTGGCGTCGCACCGGATCTTCCGGTGGTCGCCGCTCCCGCTGGCGGAATGCACCGCGCGGAGTCCGCAGCCGGGGGGCTGCGCGGCTGAAGCAGGGTTGACGGGCGTACCGCTGTTCTGACGGCCCGCTAGTTGGAAAGCAACGGCGGCCGGGAGTTCTTCCGGCCGCCGTTCGCGTTGATACTGTCCGGTTCTCTCGCTCAGGTCGTCTTCCCACCCTTGGGCGCTCCCTCCGGGCCGTTATCCCAGTCCTGGGCGGAGCTGATGTTGGGCATGCCCCAGTCATGGCCGTTCCAGCCGTCGAAGCCCTCCAGCCGGAAGGCCCAGAAACCGCTGTGCATGTCGGCCATCACAATGAGCCCGTCGGCGTTGCGCACGTCCACCCCGTAGCCTCCCCGCGCCTCGGTCCCTACGCCGTAGGGAGTCCGGTAGATGAACGTATCATAGAAGCCGACCTGGACCGGATCGGTGGGATTCCGCAGGTCCAGCACGTGCAGGCCGTCCTCATACATGGCGAGGAAGGCGTAGGGCCAGCGGACCTCGATCATGTGGCCGGACTTCTGGTAGTCGGGCGTCCATTCCGCGATTGGCTGGCGCACGACCTGTACCTGGCCCTCGAGTGCCGGCTTCAAGTCCCAGATCCGGACCGGCTGATGCCCCAGCGAGGTCATGAGGGTGAGCGCGTAGCGGCCATCGGGTGTCGCGACGAACGTGTGCCCGCCCGATTGCATCGATGATTGGGCAATGACGGTCGCGAGCAATTTGGGTGCGCTCACGTTGGAAACGTCGTAGACGTAGTTCCCGCCGAGTGGCGTGGTCTCCGGGCCACCGCCGTAAAACACGTCGCGATGGTTTACGACGTCGTATGCCACATAGACATCGTGGTAACCGCGGGCGGCCCCGCGGGGCTCCGGCAGGGGAATTCCTCCGATCAGCCCGTGGTCCGCGGAGCCGGCGAGAAACTTCTCCATGTCGTAGACCAGGGCGCCGTGAGGATATCCGGCCGGTGTTTCCACGGTGAGAAACAGCAGGACTCGTCCATCCGAGTGCTTGTAGGTAAAGAGGTTGTGCGCACCGCCCTTGGCGTCCGGCACGTGTATCCGGCCGGCCTCCTTCACCCGGGTGGTATCGGGAAGGCTGGTGACATCCACCACCACCGCGGACAGATCCTGGTCGGGACCGCTGCCCCGGAATTGGAAGGCTTCGACATAGTAGTAGCGGCGATCGAGCTTGAAGTACTTACCGTTCACGCCGCGGCCCTGATGGAGCTCCGGGTTTTCGATGAACCAGGAATACAGCAAGCGCGCCCGGGTCGGCACGCGAAGATCGATGAAGTTGAACCCATCAGGCCGCCGGCCGCGCGACACGTAGGCGTAGGGCCGGGAAAGCTCCTGCTCGATTTCGATGTCGGCGATCTGGATCTCGGTGCCGTTGCGCGGGCCGGAGAGCGGGAGGTGCGACATCAAGGTGATGTTGGGGCTGCGGTTCTTTCCGGCGGGATACTGACCGAAGGCCGACCCTCCGAGCGGAAGCAGGATGACGACGCTCGCAAGAACAATCGGTCGCATGGATAATCTCCCGAAAGGCGTGAAGCGTAACTGCGAGTGAAGAGGGAGGAGTACTGCACCCCCAAACCGAGGCTGCGGGCGTCGTACTCTTCCCTCGTTTTTACTCTTCCCTCTTCCCTGTCGTTAGCTCACCTTCCCCGGTTTCGGCGCCCCGTCCGGTCCATTGTCCCAGTCCTGCGCACTCGACTGATTGGGCATGCCCCACTGGTGTCCGTTCCACCCGTCGAACCCCTCCAGCTTGAAGGCCCAGAATCCAGTATAGAGATCGGAGGTGACGATCAGACCATCGGCATTGCGGACGTCGATCCCGAAATTGCCGTTGGTGACGCTGCCTTCGCCGGGCTGGGCGCGCGGCTGGCCGATGGGATCGTTCTTGTTGATCAGGATCGGACCGTCGTACGTGTCGTAATAGCCCACGGTATACGGATTGGTGGGGTCCATCATGTTGACGGCGTGAACGCCGTCTTCGTAACTCGAGACGAACACGTAGGGCCAGCGCACCTCGTGATTGTGAGGGAGTCCCTGCCAGCGCTGAGTCCAGGCGCCGATCGGCCGGGACACCGTCTTCACGGTTCCGTCATAGGCCGGCTTGAGATCGATGAACCGCAGCGGCGCGTACTGATATTCCGATTCGAGCACCGCGTAGCGGCCATCCGGGGTCGGGGTGAAGGTGTGGCCGCTCTGCATACCGGCGACGCCGGTGGCCGACGCGATCAGCTTGGGCTCGGCGAGATTGGTGACGTCGTACACGTAGTAGCCGCCGCCGCCCGCGCCGAAGAAACGGTCCTGCTTTGAGACCGGATCGTAGCCGACGTAGAAATCGTGATAGCCGCGGGTTACGCCGCTCGCGACCGATGTCGGGTTGGGAATCTTGCCGACCAGCCCATAGTCCTTGTCGCCCGCCACGGTCTTGGCGATGTCGTAGACCCGCGCGTGCGGCTGACTGGAGGTGGTAAAGAGCAGGGCCCGGCCGTCGGAGTGCTTATAGGAATAGGTTTCGTGAAAACCACCGGGCGCGTCGAGCGCCCGAATCCGGGTCAGCTCGCGGATTTTGGTCGTGTCCGGGAGGCCGGTGATGTCGAACACGATCGCGCCCAAGTCCGCATCGGGGCTGCCCGGCTGGAATTGGAATGACTGGGTGAGATAATACCGGCCGTTGATCTTCAAGTGCATGGCGGAGAGCGCCCGTCCTTGGTGAAGATCGGCGTTCTCGATCTTCCAGGTGTAGAGCAGGCGGGCCCTGCTCGGGTCCTTGAGATCGATGATGTAGTAGCCGAAATGGGACCGTCCCGAGACGTAGGCGTACGGCCGCGACAGCTCCTGTTCGATCTTGATGTCGTTGGCCTGGAGAGGACCGCCGAGCGGGATATGGGCCACCAGCTTCATGTTACGGCTGCCGGCGGTTCCGGGTGCGGGGTGCTGGTCCCCGCGCTGGGCGAAGACCGGAACGCTGAATCCGAGCAAGCAGGCCAGCGCGGCGCAAAGGGATTTGCGTCTCATACGTCCTCCCGGGGAAAAGCGTGAAGAGGGAAGAGGGAAGAGCAAGATGTTTTGCTACTCCCTCTCCACTCACTTTCACTCCTCGGCGTCAGCTCGTGGTGCGGAATCCGCTGACCTGACTGCACCCCGTGGGCTTAGGGTCGGACCGCTGGTCGCACTCGGCCTGGGGCAAGGGAACCTTGTCGAACACCAAGTCCCCGGCGCCGCGGGGCCCCTTGAGATCGGTCAGCCGCCCAAACCGTCGCAGATCCACCCAGCGATGCCCGTACTCCAGGAGGAGCGAGTACCGGCGGTTGTACAGCAGTTCGTTGTCGAAGGCCGCGTCATCGGCGATCGATGGAAGGCCGGCCAGCCCCCCGGACCCCACCCGCACGGTATTGATGTCGCTGAGCGCCCCCGCCTGGTCGGCGGTGCGCCAGCGTGCTTCCGCCCGGATGAGCAGCAGCTCCTCGTTCTTGATGATCGGGATCGGGGAGGTCGACGTCGGATAAAGGGTCCAGCGCCACCCGGACTCCACGCCGGTGTGCTTCCGCGTCTGGAACACGCCACCGGGGCCAACGATGCGTGCCATCTTGGTGGTGACCCGCAAGTCTTTGCTTCCATCCGGCCGGTTTTGGGCCTCCACGGGCAACATGGAGTCTGCCACGTACGAGAAGCCGTTGGGGTCGAAGAATCCGTTCACCGCGTCGCCGGAGGCCGTCGAGTAGATGTTCTTGGGCCCGAGGTCCATGGCCGCCGTTGCACTAACAAAGGATCCTCCGAGGGCGGTGAGGGCGGCATTGTAGTCCCCCATCTCGATGGCCACCCGCGCGCGGAGCGCGCGATTGAACTGGATGAACGTGGCCGGGGTGTTGAACCCGGCGAATCCAGTACCGAGATTGAACGGGAAGGTCGTGCCCGCGTTGAGCAGGCGTTGGCGGGCGTCGTCCAGCCGGGTGGCGATATAAGTGAACGCCTGGGCCTTGGAGGCCACCGAAGGCAGCTGGATCGGGTCGATGCTTTCGGTAGCGGTGACGACGCCGAATACGTCCTGCGCCCGCAACTGCCCGTGCAGCAGGAAGGCTTCCACCGTCATGGCCACGCCCCGGATGCCTTCCTTCTGCGCGTCGGTCATGGCGGTCCCGACTTTGTCCACGCCGGCGCGGATGGTGTTGGCCAGCCGCACACTCTGATAGGTGTTGCCCCAGCCGGCCCCGCCGCCGGTTCCGGGGGTCAGTACCACGTCGAATGCGTTGAGCGACGTTTGGGCGACGTCGATGTAATACCCCTCGCGTCCGTAGTGCGCGAAGGTGCTGATGTTGGTCGACGTTCCCGTCCGCATGGCCGCGAGCAGGCCCTGGGTCGCGCTGATCAGGATCGCGGGGGTGGGGTTGTCTTCGAGCGCGTTCAGGCTGGGATTGTCCGCGTTCGGGATTTCAAAATCCCCGCAAGCGGCGCTCATGGCAACCGCAGCGGCCACAATGATTCCGGTGATGGCTTGCATGGCTGTGTGCCTCGTGGCGGTTGTCATGGTCAGAAGCCCAGGTCCAGCGAGAACCAGAACGAACGGGTGGATGGATACGCCGCGAACTCGCGGGTATACGCCACGTTGTTGGAGCGCTGGTTACCGCTGTGATAATTCGCGGCTGCCGGATCGGTGCCCTTGAACATATCCCCACCGATGATGCCCTGGAGATGGATGAGGTTTCGACCGGCGAGGGACACCCGCGCGCTCCGGATGCCGCTCCACAGGCGGTTGGTGAACGATCGAGGCAGGTCCAGCCCGAGGGTTAATTCCCGCAACTTCACGTACCCCGCATTCCGCCAGTAATTCATCGGGACCTGGTTCTGCAGTCTGAGACGGCACTCGCCGATGGTGGTCGTTCCACCGCAGTCGCCGGGCTGCTCGAAATCGTACCCGTTGCGCGCGATGTCCCAATGCCGCCAGGTGCCGGCGTTCATTCGGCCGCCCCGGACCGCTTCGATACTGGTGGAGAGACTGATGGCCCGGTACTGGACGGTATTGAGCAGGCCGCCGGTCCAGCTCGGCGCGGCGTCAGCCTGGTACTTGAAGACCAGGGTAAACGGCGCGGTTGGGGAGCTGCGCGGCAGCGTGTCGTTGCTCCACAACGCCGTCGCCGATCCGCCCTCCACAATGCGGATCGCGCCGGAGGATCCACCGGCCGCGTTGAACGCGGGAACCGGCAGCTTGGTGATCTTGCTCCGGTTCATCGCCCAGTTGAGGCTCGAGGTCCAGGTGACGGTGCTGGTGCGGACCGGGGTCAGCGTCAGGCCCCACTCCAGCCCGCGCACCCGCATCTCCGCACCGTTGAAGATCTCGGACGAGAACCCGGTGACCGGCGCGAGGGTGCGCTGCAGCAACAGGTCTTTGCTGGACTTCTGGTAGACCGATACCTCCAGCAGTGCCCGGCCGCCCAACATCTGCGCGTCGAACCCCGCCTCGATCTCGGTCTGCCGTTCCGGCTTTGCATCGGCGGCTCCGGCGGCCGCGGCGACGGACACGCCGCCGACGCCGCCGACGTTGGTCGCGTTGAGATTGGTGAATTTCTGGCCGTACAGCGGGCGATTGCCCGTTTGGCCAAACGCCGTCCGGAGCTTCAGCTCGTCAATGGGCCCGGGGAAGGAGGTAAACCGGTACGAGGCCGAGGCTTTGGGATAGTAGAAGAACTTCTTGGTGTCCGCGTTGTTGCTGCTGCGATCCGCCCGGACGCCGACGGTGAGCAGGAGTTTTTCGCTCAACAGCAATTCCTCCTGTCCGAAGAAGCCGAAGTCCTTCACCCGGGTAAAGTCCTGCTCGACTTGAATGCGGGAGCCGGCGGCCACCGTGGGCGTGCCCGCGACGAGCCCCTTGGTGGCAGTCCGGTCCAGCATCAGCCGCTGGTATTCGTACTGCGTGCCGAACTGCGTTGTCGCGGACAGGAACCCGCCCGCGGACCGGTAGGAGTGCACGATGTTCGCGTTGACGTTCCCCTGGAAGCTGTTCCCGAAGGAGCGCACCACGGTTCCCGGCAACCCATCGTTCGGCTCGTACTGCAGCTCAGGTGGGGAAACGATGTTGTCTTCCTGGATGAACTGATCGAATCCGCCGGCCAGTATCAGCCGCAGCGTGTTCTGGGTGCTGGAAATGGCGTCGAGTTGGGCCCGGCCGGTGGTCAGCATGCGCCACACTTCTTCGTCCCGGGTCATGGCGACGGCGGAGTGGAGCGGATTGCTGGTGACGTACGGGTTCACCGGATAGACGCCACCCTCGCACTTGGCCTGCCTGGTTCCGTCGGGGCAGGTGGCGCGGAGATCGAAGAAGTTCGGGTGGTGCATGAGCACGAAATAGTAGCTGGTACCCGCATTGTCGTTGCCGAACATGCCGCGATCGTTCGCCGTGCGAATGACCTCGGTCCCGGTCGAGAGCTTGAGGCGCCGGCCCACTTGCTGGTCGAGATTGAGGCGAACGGACGCCTTGTCCGCAAAGGTCTCCAGCACGATGCCGCCTTCGTGCCGCACCAGGGCCGACGCGAAGTACTGGGTCGTCTCGGTACCGCCACTCATGTTCACCGAGGTCTCGTACTGCAGCGGCTTGTAGCCGGAGATGTCGTCTTCGAGGTTGACGGCAGTGTAGCCCGGGGTCCAGTGTTGGCGGGCTGTCGCGCCGAATGCCTGGATCGCCGAGGTAGAGTCTGAGAAGTAGCGCGATCCGAAGGTGAACGACCGCATGGCCACGCCCACGCCCTGCCGGATCTGGAACCGCGGTGCGCCCAGGCGGCCGCGCTTGGTGGTGATCAGAATGACGCCGTTGGCCGCCTTGGAGCCGTAGATCGCGGCGGCGGACGCCCCCTTCAGAACTTCAACGCTCTCGATGTCGTTCGGATTCAGATCGGCGATCCGATTGACGGGGTTCATCTGCTCGACGCTGGTGATGTTGTTGGCGCCCTGCGCCAGCGAGACCGCGTTCATGCCGCCTTCGATGCGCGCATCGCTGGCGATGACGCCGTCAACCACGTAGAGGGGATTGCCGCCTCCGATGATGGAGGTCGCGCCGCGGAGCCGGACTCGCATGCCGCCACCGGGCGCGCCGGAATTCTCCTGGAGCTGCACTCCGGCCATCTTGCCCGAGAGCGCCTGTTCCAGGGTCGGGGCTGAGACCTTGGCCACCTCCGCGGCGTTTACGGTCGCGACCGCATTGGCCAGATTCCGCTTCTCGACTCCGGTGGCCTGGCCGGTGACAACGATCGCCTCGAGCTGGAAGTAGTCCCGCTCCAGGTTGACGTCCACGGCGTTCTGGCTCGCTGACACCGGCACGTCCCGGCGCTTGAACCCGATGCTGCGAATGGTCAGCACCACGTCGCGCGGCGGGACCGCAATGGTGAAAGTGCCGTCATCCTTCAGGGTCGTACCGATTGTGGTGTTCGCGACCGACACCTGGCCCGACGTCACCGTCTCTCCAGTGAGTGAATCGGTGACACGGCCGGTGACGATGCGGGTCTGCGCCGAGAGCGGCGCGCCGGTCAGCCAGGCCGCGACCAACAAGAAGCCAACAACAGTGCGCATGATTTACCCCTCCAACGAGAGCCTGTGGGAAACCTTTCAAGACGGCGGGGTGAAGAGGTGTTGCCGAACGTATGCCAACCCCGCCCAAATATGAGGCGGGGGACCTAATTAGCTAGAGCCATTCCCGGTACAGCTCCGGCCTCCGATCTCTCCAGAAGAGGCGGCGCGCGGTGGAGCGATCGCATTGCGCGAGCTCGATATCCACGACCACCAGGTCCTCTTCCAGGGACTTGCCGCGCGCCAGGACCTGGCCTTCCGGGTCGACCACGAAGGATTCACCGGAGAAGGTGAGTTTCTGCTCGGCGCCGACCCGGTTGCACAGCGCGGCGAAATAACCGTTCTGGAGCGCGGCGGTGCGAACCTCGGCCTCATACATCCCGGTGGGCCATTCGCCCACCGTTCCCGCCTGAGGAATGACGACCAGCTTTGCTCCCTGGACCCCCAGCGCCCTCACGTACTCGGGGAAATGACGATCATAGCAGATGCAGACACCGATACGGCCCACCCTGGTCTGGTAAACCGGGGCGCCATGGTCACCGGGGTGGTAGTAGATCCGTTCGTGGAAACCTTCATAGTCGGTGATGTGCACCATGCGCGTGACGCCAAGGAGCGAGCCATCCGCATCGAAGACCGGCGAGCTGTCGAAGAACCGCCCGTCACCGTCGCTCTCGTACATGTTGAACACCGTGACCAGCGCATGCCGCCGTGCACGCTCAGCTACCAGGCCGGTGATGCGCCCGGGGATCGGCTCGGCCAGCTCGCGCGCCTTTGCATCGTTCGGCCGCTGAGGAAAGAACCGCTCGATCACCAGCTCAGGAAAGATGATGAGCTGGGCGCCGAGACCGGCCGCCCGATCCATCGCCTCGAGGGCACGCCGCAGGTTGGCTTCACGATCCCGGTCGGCTCGTTGCTGGGCGAGGGCGATCTTCATGAGAGGAAGTGAGAGCGGGACGGTGCCACAGTGGGGAAAGGCGACGGTGGGAAAGGCGACGGTGGGAAAGGCGACGGCGCCAGAATGCGACGGCGGAATGCCGCGAGCCGTCGCCCACCCCCGCTGTCGTTTGGCCCTGCCGTCGCCTTACCCGCCGTCGCTTCACCCGCCCTCGCTCCAACGCTGTCGCATTTCCCCCGACTACGGTGCGAACGACACCCCGGCCCGCCAGACGGCGTCGACCTGCACGTTATTATAGAATGGGTAGACCGTCTGCTTGAAATCATAGACCAGCAGCAAGGTCTCGGCGAAGAACCCCAGGGGAGCGTTGGACCGCATGTAGCCAAGCCCGGCACCGAAGCGAGCGGTCGGTCGCGTCGCCGTGGGGATTCGCTGGCCGGACTCGTCCAGCCGCCCAGCGCCCAGGCCCAGGAAGCCATAAGGGTTGAGCCCGCCGGCGGTGACGCCGCGCAGCATCAAGTCCACGCCGAGGAAGAGCTTCTTCCAACTGGCGCCGGATTCCTGCGTGTAGCAGGCGTTAACCAATGCACCGGTTGGGCCGGGTATGGTTGCGCACTGCATCTTCGAGGTTGCAAAGTTACCATCCAGCCGGACCCCCAGATTCTGGTCCAGCCAAAACGCGACGGCCGCGCCAAGATCGATCCCGGCTTTGAATTGCCGGAAGCCTTCGACATCGAGATTGGTCAGCGGCGTGACGGCCCCGCCGTAGCCGAAGATCTGCACCCGGCGCTCCTGAGCGGCCAACGACGACGCTGGTAACAAGATGGCCAGAAAGACAGCAGACACTAACGCTGTTCGAGTCATGGCGTGCTCCCGGAATCGGGTTGTCGCTGGTCGGCGATGTCCCATAATGGGCCGTAACGCTGCTCATGGCAAGCGGCCCTCCCCGGTGCCGCGATCACATTCTCAAGCGCCCTTTACCGAGGACGCAGGCCTGGCGTCGGGAGCGAGAGCGGCGCCTGCGGGGTGGGGGCGAGGCAGCAACGGTCGCACCGCATCCACGAATTGGGACGCGGCACGCTCCACGCCGAATCGGACGGCCGCGTCGGCGCGATTGGCGTTTCCCATTCGGCGCCGGGCCTCGGGATCTCGCAAGAGAGCACTCAGCGCGTTGGCCAGCGCCTGATCATCACCGGGCGGGACGAGGTAACCGTTCCGCACATGCGTCACGACTTCGGGCGTCGAGCTAGCGTCGCAAGCAACGATCGGTTTTCCGGCCACCATCGCCTCGGCGAAGACCAGACCGAAGCCCTCCTGGAGGCTCGGTAGACAGAACACATCACAGGACGCGTACTCGAGCGCCAAAACGCCAACCTGGACCTGGCCGAGGAACCGTACCGTGTCGCCGAGACCGAGCGCCACGGCCTGGGCTTCGAGGCGCGCCCGCTCCGGCCCGTCGCCGGCGATCCGAAATTCGACCGTGGGCAGGTCGCGCGCCAGCAGTGTTGCGGCGCGGAGCAGGGCGGCGTGGTTCTTCCGGGGGTACATCCTACCCACACAGAGGACGGTGGGTCGACCCGGGGGGTGGGGCACTGCCATCTCGGCCAGGACCCGCCGCCAGCGCACCGCGTCGAAGGCGGGAGGCACGACGCGGACTTGGGATGACTCAACTCCGTAGAGCTCCGCGATCCGCCGCCGGCTATACTCACTGGGTGCGAGAACGCGCGCCGCGCGCCGCGCGTTGGTGCATTCGGCCCGGGCCTGTAACGCCAGGGACCATCGAGTGGAGCCCTGTTCGAACCGGGCTTCGTCCGCGATCACACCGTGGAGGTACGCGACATAGGGGGCCGCCACTCGTTGGGCGATGGTCCAACCGTCGAGATCGAAGCCCGTGACCAGGTCGTAGCCGGACAGCCGGTCGGCTCGGAGTCGCCAGTTGAAGGCCAGCCGGGCGAAACCATACCCTCGGATCGGCAGCGGGCGGCGAGGCTGGATGACGACGACATCGTGTCCGAGCGCCTGGAGCCCGGTCCGTAGGTTCACGATACCCACGTAGGTTCCGCTTCCCAGGTCGACCCGGGCGGGCGTGGCTGTCACGAACGCGATCCGCACGATCTAAACGTACCCGGCCGGGGCAACGCGCGGCTCACGCCGTGCATTGACACCGTCTGGGCCGCGCATTAATAAGACGCGAGGATGGTGCGCCTGAATCTTCCAGAATCGGCTTAAGTCCGGTCTGGATTACCAACCGGCGACGATCAGTGGGCGGATGGAGGATAGAAACGGACTGAGGTAGGATCGCCCACCGGTTCCCGCTACACCCTTGCTCACCTAGCCGGAGGATACGCTCATGACGCGAAAAGCTGGTTTGTTAGGGGCTGCGTTGCTCCTTCTCACGGCGACCCAGGCTGCGGCTCAAACGCGTATCCTGACGGGGCGGGTGGTCGACTCTTTGTCGGGTGAGTTGGTAACGTCCGGGCAGGTGCTGATCCCGGGAACCACCATGAGCACGACCATCAAGGATGACGGGACGTTCACGCTGGCGGCCCCGGCACGAGACGTCACGATCTCGATTCGAAGCATCGGCTACAAGCGCCGGGACGTCTCGGTACCGGCAGCGGCGAATACGGTGCAGGCGGCATTGGAACGGGACTACTTCCAGTTGGAAGCCATCGTGGTGACGGGGCAGGCCACCGGGGTCGAGCGCCGGAACCTGGCGAACGCCGTGTCCACGGTGACCGCCACAGACTTGAACAAAGCCCCCACCGGCAGCCTCGAGCAGTCGCTCCAGGGGAAGTTGACCGGCGCCCAGATCATGCAGACTTCGGGGGCCCCGGGTGGCGGGATGCGGGTGCGCTTGCGGGGGGTTACGTCGATCCTGGGCGAGGCACAGCCGCTTTACGTGGTGGACGGCGTCATTATCAGCGACGTGGCGATTTCGCCCGGAACGAACATCGTGTCGCGCGCTTCCGGTGGAGCCGCGAACGCCGGGCGGGATGCCGGGCAGCAGGAGAGCCCGATCAACCGGGTTGCAGATCTCAATCCGAACGAGATCGAGAGCGTGGAGGTATTGAAGGGCGCCGCCGCGTCGGCGATCTATGGATCCAAGGCGTCGAATGGCGTCATCATCATTACCACCAAGCGGGGCCGGGTCGGCGCGCCGCAGTTCAGCATCACCCAACGGTTGGGGGTACCGGACCAGTCCTATCACGGGGTCGGCTACCGCATGCTGCCGGACTCGGCCAGCGCTCGGAACGACTGGGGCGCTCTGGCCGATCAGTACTGGCGGCCCAACTACACCCCCTACAACCACGAAGACTATATCTACAACAATCATCCGATTTCGTACGAGACCGCGCTCAGCGTCAACGGCGGCACCGAGACCACGCGCTATTTCGCCTCCGGGCTGGTGAAGCATGAGGGAGGCATCCTCACCAACACGTTTGCCGACAAGCAGTCGCTCCGGCTCAACCTCGACCAGACCGTCGGCTCCCGGCTCTCGTTCTCCGCGAACACCCAGGTGATTCGCAATGAGTCGGACCGCGGTCTCACCGGGAACGACAACGCGGGCACCAGCTACGGCATGACGGTCAACAAGACCCCGAACTTCATCGATCTCCGCCAGCGACCCGACGGGAGCTGGCCGGTAAATCCGTTTGCGTCGAGCAACTTCCTCCACACGGCCGCCCTCTTCAAGGCCAACGAGAGGGTGTGGCGGGTGCTGACCAGCGGGCGGATGCAGCTTGATGCGATCACTACCCCCCAGCATACCCTGCGGCTCCTGGCCAACGGCGGGGCGGACAACTTCACCCAGAAGGACGTGGTGATCTCGCCCCCGGAGCTGCAGTACGAGGACGACGACGGGTTGCTGGGTACCTATTCCATCGCGTTCAGCCAGAACCTCAATCTCAACCTGAACGCCAACGCGGTGCACACCTTCAAACCGACGTCCGGCGCGTTCAGCGCGAGCACCTCCTTCGGCGTGCAGTACGAAACCCGTGATCTGAGCACGTCCCGTAGTGTGGCGAGGAACCTCCTGGGTGGGGTGATGGCCGTGACCGCCGGAACTCAGGTCCTGGTCGCCGAGGACCACACCCGGGTGGAGGATTTCGGCATCTTCGCCCAGGAAGAATTCTTGACCTTGGGCGAGAAGCTGCTCCTCACGGTCGGTGGACGGGCGGACCAGAGCAGTAACAACGGTGACCCGACCAAGCTTTTCTTCTATCCCAAGGCGTCGGCCTCCTACCGGTTCACCCGCATGCCGGGGCCGATTGACGAGTTGAAGTTGCGGGGTGCCTTCGGACAGTCCGGGAACCAGCCGCGATACGGACAGAAGTTCACCGAGCTTGCCTCCGGGTTGACTGGAGGCCTGGGCGGGTTCCAGGTGGGCACGACGGCGGGGGCGGCTGACCTGCACCCGGAGCGACAACGTGAAATCGAGGGAGGATTCGACGCGACCCTCTTCGGCAGCCGGGCCAATCTTGAGGTCACCGCCTACGAGAAGAAAATCACGGATCTCATCGCGACGAGATCTCTGGTCCCGACCACGGGGTTCACCTCCGAGACGTTCAACGGGGGCACGCTCCGTACGCGCGGCCTCGAGCTGTCGTTGAACCTGGTGCCGGTCCAGAAGACGACCAGCACCTGGAATACCCGGTTCAACTTCGCGATGACCCGAAGCAAGATCCTCGAGCTCGCGGTCCCGCCGTACCAGCTCAGCTCGTTCCAGACCGGTGCATTCATTATCCAGACCGCCGATTGCGCGCTTCGCAAGCCTTGTACCGGGTCACCGACCCAGTTGTGGGGCAACGACACGCTGCCCGGCGCGGCGCGAGGAACCATCGTGGTCCAACCGCGTCCCATCGGTGAGATGACACCGAAATTCACGCTGGGCATCGCGAACGACATTGGCTACAAGGCGACCAGGCTCTATGTGCTCTGGGACTGGCAGAATGGGGGCATGCTGGCGGCCGGCACCTGGCGCCACAACGACATCTCCCGCAACGCACCGGACCATGACGTGATCAGCCCGATCAGCGGCAAGAAACTCGGGTTGGAGCGGATCGAGTGGTACCGCAACGTCACCACGGTGTACTTCCGACCAGCCTCGTTCCTGAAACTCCGGGAAGTTCAGCTCACCTACGACATTCCGATGTCGGTGGTGCGGAAGGTCTGGAACTCGGCCCGATACGTGCGGCTGGGCCTGTCCGGCCGGAACCTGCTCCAGTTCACTCCGTACCGGGGCGGCGATCCGGAAGCCGCGACCTTCCCGTTCAACTCGACGCTGCCCGGAGCCCGCGAGCTCGGAGCCTACCCGCCGAGCCGCAGCTTCTGGGTCAACATCGACCTGGGGTTCTGACCATGCGGACCATACGACCAGCCCGCTGTGCGGGCATGACCCTGAGGCCATTGGCGGTGGCGGTTGCGCTGGTACTGGGCTCGTGCAAGAGTCTCGACGTGCCCAACTACACGGGTGCGAGCATCGACCTGCTGGAGCAGAATCCTACGCCGAGCGTGATCAACTCCATGGCGATCGGAATGCTGATTGGGATCCGAGGCCTGGCCACCGGCCTGGAGACGCTCGACCTCTATGGACGTAACGCCTTCAACCTGGACCCCACTGAGGTGCGGAGCATGACGACCCCGATGCTCGGGCCCCTGACGAGCGGGGGGTGGTGGGGCTATCGGAACATTCGGAACGGCAACTCTATCCTGAAAGCGCTGGGCGTAGTTGGGGCCGCCATGACGGACCAGCAGAAAGAGGGGGTCCGCGGCTTCGTCAAGACCATCATGGCCTGGGAGTTCCACGCGCTGCTGCGCGTCCGGTTCCAGGACGGCGCGGCGATCGACGTAGATCGGCCGCGCTCGGAACTAGCCCCCATCGTGGGTGGGTCGCAGGTCTTGAGCCATATCGTCAAGCTGCTGGATGAGGCTAAGACCCATCTCCAGGCGGCTGGGACCGCGTTCTCGTTCGCACCGCTGCCCTCCGGGTTCACCGGCTTCAACACGCCGGCCACGTTCCTGCGATTCAACCGGGCGCTGAAGGCCCGCGTGGAGGTATATGGTGCCACGTGGGAGACCGCCAACGCAGCCGCGCACTGGAACGCGGCGCTGCAGGCGATCACCGAGTCCTTCATAAGCACGTCGGGGTGCACGGGTAGCATTTCCGCCGCTTGCCTGACCACGCTCGGTGTCGGTCCCCAGCACACGTACAGCACAGCCTCAGGAGACGCGCTGAACACCCTGTATGATCCCACCGGCCGGCAGCGGTTGGTTTCCCCCTCCTTCCTGGCGGATGCCGAGCGGCGGCCCAATGGCGCATATGATGACCGGCAGGTGCGCAAAGTAATTCAGTCGACCCCGCGGGCGCTGGTCGGGTATACGTCCGACTACCGGTGGGCCCTGGTACCGACCAACACTACCGGCATCCCGATCATCCGGAATGAGGAGCTGATTCTGCTCCGGGCCGAGGCCAATCTCGGGCTGGGGAACACCTCGGCGGCAATACAGGACATCAACTTCATCCGGGCGAACTCGGGCGGGCTGGCGTCGATCTCGGATCCGTTCGTGCCGGCCGCTGGCCAGCAGCCGACGCTGCTCGACCAGTTGCTCTATGAGAAGCGGTATTCGCTGGTCTACGAGTTCGGCCACCGGTGGGTGGACGCCCTGCGATACAACAAGCTCGCCAGCCTGCCGAAGATCCAGCCACTGGAACGGCTCTGGCTCCGGCTGCCGTTCCCCGAGGATGAGTGCGCACAGCGGACCGACCAGAACCTCTCTGGCTGCAAGCAGGAGGCAGGTATCTAGGGCGTCTGCGGGGCAGAGGCAGGAGAGGCGGAGAGGCGAGCGGCAGTGTTACGGGATCTCTGCCGCTCTGCCTCTCTGCCTTTTGGCATCCAGCCTGTGTCATTTTGCGACCGAACGCGTATTGACAGTGGGAAAAACGCCGCCTTATTGCCTTATTAGAGGATAGCAGAGAGACCCCGCAGGAGGAGTTGCACATGGGTCGCGCGTCGCTGGCATTGCTCGCGCTGTTACTCCCCGTTCGTGTCTCGGATGTGGCGACCCAAAGCCGCATGATCGTGGGGCGGGTCACTGACGAATTCGGCCAACGTTGGGTGGATCTCGCGCGGTACGGGAAGCTGCTCGAGCTTCCGCGAGACCAGCCCACGCACCGGATCTGGCCCGCGCTGCCGTTCGCTCAAACCGAGTGCAACTTCCGCCAGGCGGAGAATCTTACCGGTTGCCCTGCGGGAGGCGAATCCGGCATCTAGGGGAGGGTACGAGTCGGTAGGGACGGTAAGGGGCGGTAAGGGTGATTAATCCTTGCCGCCCTTCGCTTGTCTGGTGGCCCGTGCGGTCGTGCTCTTCGGAGATGTCCTCCTTTCGTATTGACAGCCGGAAACGAGTCCGCATTCTCAGGTATGCGGTTTTGGTATGTCGCGTATCTGTGTTTCGGCGCAACCACCTCCGTGGCCGCGCAGATCGCCGCTCCCACCGATCGAGTTGTCTCAGGGCGGGTTGTCGACTCGGTGTCCGGCCGTGCGCTCCCCCGCGCCGTTCTCTATTTCGAGCGTGTTAACCAGGAGTACCAATCCGGTCCCGATGGACGGTTTCGGATCGAGGGCGTCCGGCCGCTCGATACGCTCTTGGTGGTCAGGCGAATCGGGTATGTGCCGGTCCGGGTGCCGGTTCCATTCTCGGTCTCGGCCGCTGAGATGGATGTGGGAACGGTCTGGTTGCGACCGGTCGCGACCAAGCTCGACGTCATCGCGGTGGAAGCGGAAGAGGTGCGACGGTATCCCCAGCTGGACGATTTCTATCGGCGCAAACACCTGGGCCGTGCCGGGTTTTTCCTGACTCCAGAGGAAATCGCCCGGGCGAACGCACGCAGAACCAGCAATCTGCTCGAGCGCAGCTCCAAGGTTAAAACCGAGTGCAACGATACCGGACGTTGGCAAAAAGGAGCGCCGTTCGATTGCACGGCGCAGAACAGCCGCCCACAGGGAGCGGGAGGCATGAGGGTCGAGCAATGCGCGCTCGAGGTCTGGGTCGATGGTGTCCGCACCGCCGTGAACGTGGACGACGTGCCGGTTCGGGAAATTCTGGCGATCGAGGTCTACAATGGGCCGGCGACCACGCCGACCGTGTTTGGCTCGGGGCATTGCGGCGTGGTTGCGATCTGGACCACGAGCGGGCGCGGCAGGTAGTCCTCTGCGGCAGGTAGTCCTCTGCGGCAGGTAGTCCTCTGAGGAAGGTTCCCCTCTCCCATCGGGGAGAGGGGACAGGGGAGAGGTGTATTGACAGGGGAGCTTTATCTGCCTAATTCCCATTGGTAGGGAACCAGGAGGTCGTATGATCCGCCGGTCGCTTTCCGCCATCGCCTTGCTACTCGCCGCTTGGTCCGCGAGCGCCTACGCGCAGAGCCGGGTGATCTTTGGCCGGGTGATCGATTCGACCACGACCGAGCCGCTGGATCATGGGCTCATCCGCGTCCTCGGCACTCCTATTCAGGGCCAGGTACAGAAGGACGGCTCGTTCATCCTCTACGTGCCCATCCGCGAAGTGACGCTCAAGTTCGAAGGGTACAATTACCACAATAAGGAAGTAGTGGTGCCTTACCGGGAAGAGACCGTCATCCTGCCGGTGAGGCGGGACTACTTCCGGCTCTCCACCATGGTGGTGCTAGGCCAGTCTTCCGGTGTGGAGCGGCGGAACCTCCCGAACTCGATTGCCCAGGTGAGCAGTGAAGACCTCTCCCGCACGCCGTCTCCCTCGGTGGACGATGCGCTGCGGGGGAAGGTCAACGGCGCCATCATCAATCGCCGGTCAGGCGCGCCGGGGGGCGGGATCACCATGCGGCTGCGGGGGGTGAGCACGATTCTGGGAAATGCCGACCCGCTCTACATCGTGGACGGCGTGATCGTGAGCAACGTGACAATTCCGGGTGGCGTGAACGCGGTGACCCAGGCGCAACGCGGGGCGATCGCCTCCGATCAGGAAGACTCGATGAACCGCATCGCCGACCTCAATCCCAACGACATCGAGAGCGTGGAGATCCTGAAGGGTGCTTCGGCCGCCGCGATGTACGGATCGAAGGCGTCCAACGGGGTGGTGATCATCAAGACGAAGCACGGGCGGTTCATCGGGGAGAACTAGCAGGGGCCAGGTGCCAGGTTTCAGGTGTCAGGGCTTAAATCTGATACGCCTGGACACCTGGCCCCTTTTTTTGTTATTCCACCATCTCCCTCAACCAGCTGAACGGTCCTCCCGTCGCGCGCTTGAGGGCCTGCGCGTACTCCTCGGCGGAGGCGAAACGGTCGGCGGGGCGGGGAGCCGCGCCCTTGGCGATCATCGCGAGGATCCGCTCGGGCACATCGTCCCGTTGCTCTGAGATGTCGGGCAGCTCTCCCACCGTTTGCCGGGCGACGATCGATTCGACCGAGCCGCCGGAGAACGGGGGATAGCCGGACAACGCGAAGTAGGCCACTGCACTCAGCGAATAGAGGTCGGTGCGGGCATCTACCGGCTCTCCCAGTAGCTGCTCCGGCGCCGCGAATTCCGGCGTGCCCGCCCGCGACGCGGAGGCTCCGCCGAACCGGTCGGGTCCCTGGAAGGCGAGCGCCAGCCCGAAGTCCGCGATGCGTACCCCGCCGTCCACGCCGTCGATCAACACGTTTTCGGGTTTCAAGTCACGGTGTACCAGCCCCTGGGCGTGGGCGTGCTGGAGTGCCGCCAGGGACTCCACCAGCAGCCGAATGACCCGATCGACGGGCAGCGGTCCCGTATTCTGCACGATCTGGGCGAGACTCTTTCCCGGCACGTACTCCATGGTATACCACTGCAGTCCCGCCCGTCCGCCGATGTCGAAGATCTGAACGATGTTCTGGTGGTCCAGCCGCGCGGCCAGCTGCGCCTCACGGCGAAACCGATCGACCACGGCGGGATCGGCCGTGAGGAACGGGTGGAGGATCTTGAGCGCGACTTCGCGCTCCAGCCGCAGGTCCCGCACCCGGTATACCCGGCCGAAGCCGCCAGCGCCCAGCTCGTTCAGCAGCTCGTACTCGTCGCCGAGTGCCCGCCGGAGGCGCTTCTCCCACGATCGGGAATCCTCCGTTCCCGCGCCGAGCGGTGGCGCGACGGCTTGCGGGACCTCGAAGTCCCCGAGATCGGATGCGAGATCGTCGCCCATTTCCGCAGCGGTGTAATAGCGCTCCGCCGGGTTGCGGCGCATGGCGCGGAGGATGATCCGCTCGATGACCTGCGGGCAGGCGGGCCGCAGCTCCCGGGGCTTCCGGATGGCGGACGGATCGACCGCGGGCGTCTGGCCGGTGGCCGCATAGTAGAGGAGCGCGCCGGCGGTGTAGATGTCGGCGGCCGGCTCGCCCGGTCCGCCGGCGCGCGTTTCGGGCGCGAGGAAGGGTTCGCTGCTCGGGTCGTCTTCCTGTCCGGCGACGTCGAGACAGGGATTGGCAAAGCGAAGATCGGTAATCACCGCGCGGTTGGCGCGGTCGAGCATCAGGGTCGTGGGCAAAATGCGGCGCAAGACGACCCGTTCGGCGTGCGCGTACTCCAGCGCCGCGGTCAAATCCCGCGCCAGCTGCACCACGGTGGGAATCGGCCGCTCTCCGCGCGCCACCGCGTCGTGCAGGCTCTCCCCGTCGATCCATTTGCTGGCGCGCCACGCGAGATCGCCACGAACCCCGGCGGCGTAGACCGCCCGGATGGTGGGGTGATCCAGTGCGGCGAGGAGCTCCGTCTCCCGCTCGAACCACCGGCGGGAGGTGGAATCCGGTCGCAGATGGAGCCGCAATGCGACGCGGCGCTTGAGGACCTGGTCCCGGGCCACGAAGAGCACCCGTTCGTCGCTGGTCGCCACGAGGCGCTCCACATCGAACAGGTCGCGCAACGACCCCTCCGCGAGGGTGAACAGCGCGGCAGGATCGGCCGGCGAAGCGGAACCAATGGGCATCAGAGGCGTGAAAGATAATCGGGACCGTGCGTGGCACGGGGCGTGGTCGTCGTCTCATACCACGCACCACGCACCCTGACCGTTCGTCCCGCTTCCGGCTCTGAGGTTCGCACCGCATATTTTCCCCCCCATGACCTACCTCTCGCTCCGTGAAATGCGCACCGGAGTGGTGCGCGAGTTCGAGACCCAGGAAGTCCGGCTCGGCCGGGATCCGGAATGCGAGTGGCCGATTGCCGGGGAGGGCAGCGACGTGGTTTCCGGTCACCACGCGCGGTTTCTCTACCGTGAGGGAAAGTGGTGGGTGGAGGACGTGGGAAGCCGTAACGGCACCGCGCTGAACGACCGGCACATCTCGCACGGGCAACCCGCACCGGTGTCTCAGGGAGGGGTGATCTCGCTGGGCGACCGCGGTCCCAAGTTCCGGGTCGAGGCGACCGAGAAGCGGCGGATCGCGGCCACGGTCATCGAGCCGCAGCGCGCCGTGCGACCCTCCGCCCCGACCATGCCGCTCACCGCGCTGAACGACAGCACGCTGCCGGTTCCCGGGCTCGCCGCCGACGACGCGAAAACCCTGCAGCAGCCGGTTCAGGCACCGCCCCGCGCCCCCGCCGCGCCGCGGCCCGCACCCCCGCCGCCGTCTCCGCCACGCTCGAACGTGCTCTCGATTGTGGTCCGGGACACCCGGACCGACGCGCGGTTCGAGGCCAAGGGCGGACGGATCCGGCTGGGCCGGGGGGACGAGTGTGAGCTGCGGCCGGTGGACGCCGGCGATACGTCGGTATCGCGGGTACACGCGGAAATCGTTCTGATGCCGGACGGCCGGGCGGTCCTGCGCGACGCCAAGAGCCGCAACGGCACGTACGCGAATGGGCGCGTGATCGTGGGCGATCACCCGCTGAAGCAGGGCGAGCGCATCATGCTGGGCGAAGGGGGACCGGATCTGGTGGTGGAGCAACTGATCCTGCCGGGGGCCAAGCCGGAGGCGGCGGCCGCCCCGCCGAAACCCGCAGCCCAGGCACCCGCCCCGCGCCGCAGCTTTGCCGGAAAAGGGAAGACGGTCTTCTTCCGCGAAATGATGGAGGAGACCACCCAGAAGAGCGCCAGCCGGTTGCGCGTGGTCGTGTGGTCGTTCGTCGTAGTCCTCGTGGCCGCCGCGGGCGGCGCCTACTGGTACATCACCCAGCAGGAGAAACAGACCACGGCCGCGATCGAGGAGCAGCGCAAGGCGATGGTCGCGCAGCAGGCGCAGACCGATTCTGCACGGCGCGCGGCGACCGCGGAGTACGAGCGGTTACGCCAGGAACTGGACGCGGCGCGCTCGTCGTCCGCTTCGCCCGCGGTGCTCGACAGCTTGCGACAGGCGTTCAACGCGGCGTCCAAGCGCACCGAGGCGCTCGAAGGCGCCCTCAAACGTGCCGAAACGCAGATGGCCCAGCAGATCGCGGCGGGAGATTCCGCCCGAAAGTCCGCCCAGGGGGACCTGGCGCGGGTTCGCGCCGAGCTCAGCCGCGCCAGCTCGGCGGGCGGGGAAGCATCCGGCGCCGTGCTGGACAGCCTGCGGGTCGCGTTCCGGCAGGCCCAGCAGCGCGCCGAGGCGGTCGAGGCGCAGGTGCGAGCGGTCAAGGGAGTCAATCTCGCTGCCATTGCGGAAGCGAACGGGTCGGCGATCGGAATGGTATGGACCTACAATCCCGACGAGGAGGGATCCGGATTCATGCTCACCCAATCGGGATACTTCGTGACCAATCGCCACGTCGTGATGGATGCGCAGGGAAAGCGGGCCGACTCGGCGACCATCATCATGGCGGACCAGCGGATCGAGACGGCGCGCAGGGCGGAGATCATCGCCGTCGCGCCGCTGAACGGTCCCGACCTGGCCATCCTGCGGATACGGGGATACCGGGGACCGTTTGCCCGACGGGTCGACTGGGGCCAGATTCACGCCCGCCAGGGAGATCCCGCCGCGGTCATCGGCTTTCCCAGCGGATCGAAATACGCGTTCAAGGAGAGTCTGATCCCGCGCACCACCATGAGCTCCGGAATCCTCAGCAAGGTGACACCGGAGCTGGTTCAGTGGGAAGGCGTGAGCCTCCCCGGCTCGAGCGGGAGCCCGGTTTTCAACGGCGATGGCGAGGTGGTGGCGGTGCACCGGGCGTCCAGTGAGGGGCTCAAATTTGCGGTACCGATTTCCCTGTTGATCCCGCTGTTGCCGGCGGACGCGAAAGCAGAGCTTGAGTTGCGGTAAGGGCGGGTCGGCGGGTCGGCGGGTCGCGCCTTCGGTCGCCTGCCACCGTTCTAACCAGTTCGTCGGTTCCGGTCGGCGTTGCCATCGGTGAGTGGCACGACCCAACCAGCGGACCGCCGACCCGCCGAACTCTCGTTGTCGTCGTCCCCCACACCCACTGGGATCGGGAGTGGTACGAGCCCGTCGCGCGGTTCCGGCAACGGTTAGTGGCGGTGCTGGACCAGACGGTTGCCGTCCTCACCCATGATCCCGCCTTCAGTTGTTTCCTGCTCGACGGCCAACTTGCGATGCTGGATGACTATCTCGCCATCCGGCCGGAGCAGCGAGCAGCGGTGGCCGAACTGGTCGAAGCGAATCGATTGTTGATCGGCCCGTGGTACGTGCTCGCGGACGAGCTGCTGTCTTCTGATGAATCCCTGGTGCGGAACCTTCTCGCCGGGCGGCGGGCCGCGGAATCGCTCGGCGGATGGCTTCCCCTGGGATACAGCCCGGATGCCTTCGGCCACCCGGCGGCCTTTCCCACCATCCTCGCGGGATTCGGCATCGAACACGGCATCCTCTGGCGGGGATACGGTGGAGAACCAGGCCAGGAGAAAGATCTTTTCCGCTGGATCGGTCCGGATGGTTCGGCAGTTCTGGTCCATCACCTCTCTGCGCCGGGCTACGAGGTCGGTGCCGCCCTGCCACCCGATGGCACCGAGCTCGAGCGGCGGTGGCGTGAGCTGGAGAGTGCGTTTCAGCCCAGGGCCGGCGCACCGGTACGGTTGCTCATGGCCGGCGCGGACCACCATGCGCTCGATCCCGATCTTCCACAACGGGTCGCGCTGCTCAACACGCTGACTCGGGAATGTGCATTCCGGATCGGCAGCCCGCTGGACTATTTCGCGGCCGCCGGTGACGCCGAAGACATTCCGGAAGCCGGCGGCGAGCTCCGATTCTCCTACCGCTACACCTGGACGCTGCAGGGCGTGCACTCCGCCCGCACCGCGTTGAAACGCTCGATTGCCGAGGGGGATCGGCTGCTGCTCCGCTGGGCCGAGCCTCAAGCGGCGCTCGCCACCGCCGGTGGTGCGTCGGACCGTCGTCTACTGCTTCGAGCAGCATGGCGCGACCACCTGCTCAATCATCCGCATGATACGCTCGGTGGATGTGTCACCGATGACGTGGCGGCGGACGTCGCTGCACGGGCCTCGGCGGTCCTCGATCAGGCGCGTGGTGTGCTCGTGGATGCGCTGCACGATCGCCTGGGGCAGGACCGATCGCACGCTCGGCGAGCCCGGGACCGGTGGACGCCGGCGCTGGCAGTGATCAATCCGCGGCCGGTCGTCTACAGTGGCGTGGTCGAGACCACGATCACGGTGTTCGAAAGCGACGTGATCGTCGGTGCTCCTCGGACGACATCCGCCCGGCCGGGACGGATCGCCCCGCCAGCGGTCTTCACCGCGTCAGGCGATGCCGTGCCTCTGCAGATACTCCATTCGTACGATGCTTTCGAGCGACTCGACAGCCCGCGCGACTATCCGGATCAGGATCGGGTACGGGCTTTTCGGGTCGCACTTCGCGCTCACGATGTTCCGGCGCTTGGGCTACAGAGTCTCGCGGTGAAAGAGGCTCCCGGCGGCCGGCCATCAGCCATCAGCCATCAGTCATCAGCCATCGGCCGAGATGCCGATTTGGATTCTGAAGTGAGCGTCCTGAAGTCCGTCTTGCGAAGCCGGTGGTGCGAGGTGCACGGAGACGATAAGGCCTTCCTGCTCGAGGCGGGTGTGGAGAACCCGTTGCGCGGCCTGGGCGAATTGGTGAGCGAACGTGACGAAGGAGATCTCTATACGTTCCAGCTGGTGGAGAATGACCGGCCGGTGAGTGGTCGATGGTCCGTGGCTCGGCCGGTTTGGACCGGTCCGCTGGTGGCGGCGCTGTCACGCGCGGTCAGAGTGGGCGATCGGGTTCAGGGAACCGTCACTGCGCGGCTCGATGCCGGCTCGCACCTGCTGCGTCTGGTTGCCGAAGGCGTGAACCTGGCGGGCAATCACCGGCTGCGGATCCGGTTTCCTCTACCGGCTCCCGCCTCGTCGCGTCGCTCCATCGCCGACATGCAGTACGGCCCGGTCACCCGGGAGCATCGCGCATACGACCCTCGCGAGTACCCGCGTGAGTGGCCGGTGGCGACCGCTCCAATGCATCGGTACGTGAGCGTCGAAACTGGGGCGGGCAAGGGAATGACCGTCTTTGCGCGGGGTGCCTTCGAGTACGAGCTGGCGGCAGATGCGATCGTGGTGACGCTGTTTCGTGCCGTGGGAGACTTCTCTCGCGATGACCTTGCCGCGCGTCCGGGCCACGCGGCCTGGCCCGCAATAGCGCCGGCGGCGCAGGAGCTCGGCCCCTTCCGCGCGGAATTCGGAATCGTGCTACGCGCGGTTCATCAGGGGAGCGCGGCGGAAGAATGGGGCGCGCTCGAGCAACTGGCCGAGGAGTTCCATGCACCCTGTGCCGGCCTGATGCTGCGATACGGCATCGACGTGCCGGCATCAGTGAACGGACCGGAGCTGCATGGGGCGGGGCTGGCGTTCAAGTCGCTCAAACCGGCAGAATCTGGAACCGGAGTCGTGCTCCGCTGCGTGAACCTCACCGGCCAACCGGTGAAGGGAACGTGGCGATGGCCGACGCCAATCCATCAAGCGACCCTGGCTCGGCTGGACGAGACCCCGATCGGCGATTTGTCGCTGTCGCCGGATCGTCGGGACATTCCGTTTACCGCCCGGCCTCGGGAGATCGTGACGATTATTGTGGAGCCCGGATCATAGAAAAAGAGAACGCCCCCGAACCTGCGGTTCGGGGGCGTCGTCCGGAGATGCGGTAGCTCAATTGATAGAGCCCCAGCCTCGTACGATACGAATATGGTGGACAACCCCCAGAGGTGCAAGCGAAGGGCGGGTGCCGGACGGGACTCGAACCCGCATCCCCGGTGTACGAGGCCGGAGCTCTAACCAGTTGAGCTACCGGCACCCCGGCAGCGAGACCGCTGCGGGTCGGTAGCCCCGCATCGCTGCCCACCCAAGCTCATGCGTTCAGAAGATGGGAACTACGACGATCAGCGTGGTAGGCGAAAAAACGCCGGCAAGACCTAAATCACGCGGGCCCATCCGACCGTTGAGGATTCAGCACACTCTGCAATCCATCCGCCAGCAGGTTGCACCCCAGCACAGCCAGCACGATCGCGAGTCCGGGGAAGGTGGCCACCCACGGCGCGTTGACGAGAACGTCTCGTCCGGCCGAGATCATGTTGCCCCACGAGGGCGCCGGCGCCGGCACGCCGAGGCCGAGAAACGCGAGGCCGGCTTCGAGGGTGATGGCGTTTCCCACGCCGAGCGCGGCGGCGACCAGCAACGGGGCCAGCGAGTTCGGCACGACGTGCCGCCAGACCAGGCGGCGGGCCGGCAACCCCGCCGCCCGCGCCGCTTCCACGAAGGGGCGAGTCAGGATCGAGCGGGCTTCGGCGCGGGCCAGGCGCGCGATGCCCATCCACCCGGTGAGGCCGAGTACCAGCACCACGAGGAGCAGGCTCGGTTTCCAGAGACTGACCAGTGCGAGCAACAGGACGATCCGGGGGAACATAAGTGCGGTATCGGTGATGCCCATCAGCGTCCGCTCCACGATTCCCCCCACCGCCGCCGCGACGAAGCCGATGAGTCCGCCGAGCACCAGGGATACGGCCACCGCGAGCAAGCCAACGCTCAGCGATATGCGGGCACCGTAGATCACCCGGGACAGGAGATCGCGCCCGAGCTGATCCGTTCCCAGCCAATGGGTGCCGGCGCCGTGGGAAAGCGGAGCGAGGAAACGGTCGCGCACCACGTCCGGCTGGGCCAGCGGATCGTACGGGGCAAGCAGCGGCGCCAGGATCGCCAACCCGGCCAACCCGAGCAGAATGGCGAGTCCGATCGCGGCCCGGCGGTCTCGCAGCACCATCCGGAGGCCATTCATCGATGGGCTTCCCGGAGTCGCGGGTCCACGACCAGGTACAGGAGATCGGCCGCCGCATTCCCGGCCACGACCAGCACGCCGAAAATCGCAGTCGTGGCCATGACCACCGGATAGTCCCGGGCGCCCACGGCATCGACCATCACGCGTCCCATTCCCGGCCAACCGAAGACGACCTCGACGAAGACCGTTCCGGAGAACAGCATGGGCAAGGAAAGTCCCAACAAGGTGATGACCGGGAGCAACGAATTCCGCAGCACATGGCCGATCAGGACCGCGCGGGACGGCAGTCCTTTGGCGCGGGCCGTGCGCACGAACTCCCGTTCGCGGACTTCCAGCACGGCCGAGCGGACGTAGCGAGCCGTCCCGGCGGCGCCGATCAGCGACAGGGTGGCGAGCGGAAGAATCAGGTGACGCACCCGATCCGCCGCTCGTGCCGCCGGTGAAAGAAATGGAGCGTTGAATGAGGACACGCCGAGGGCCGGGAAATGCAGCCATTCCGGCCAGCCGAACTGAGCGGCGCCATAGGCGAACACCAGCACCAGCATGATCGCCAGCCAATAGGATGGCATGCCCAGGACGAACAGTGTGGCGACCGTCAGGCCGGTGTCGAGCGCGCTGCGCTGCTTGACTGCCTGAATCAGGCCAAGGATAATCCCGCCGAGGTAGGTGGCGAGCAACGAAAGGCTGGTGAGAACGAGGGTGTGGGGCAGGGCGTCCAGGATGATACTCGACACCGGGCGCTGCTGGGTCAGACTCAGTCCCCAGCGCCCCCGGAGGAATTCGCCGAGCCAGCTCAGGTAGCGCGCCGCGAGCGGCCGATCCAGACCCAGCGCGCGTCGGGCCGCGGCCAGCTCAGGCTCGCCGGCCCCGGGACCGACCCAGAACCGAGCCGGATCTCCTGGAGCCAGATTCAGCAGCACAAAGGTCAGCGAGGCCACGGCAAGCACGAGCCCCAGGCCAACCACGGTGCGCCGCGTGAGGTGACGCAGCATGTTCAAGAGTCGGGGCCGATACCTCGCCGAGTCAAGGCTGCTGCTCGGGCTTTGCCTGGGAGCGCTCTCCTGCGGTACCGGCACGGAGCAAGCCTCCGACGCGGTGCTCTTTGCCTCGGGCGCCGACCTCCAGTCGATCAACCCCCTGATCGCCGTGCATCCGCTCGCCAAGCAGGTGCAGAAGAACGTCCTCTTCGTGACGCTGGTGGCCTACGACAGTGCTATGCGGCCGGTGCCGCGGCTGGCCACGCCCGAGTGGTCGGCGGGTCGGCGAGCGCTGACCTTTCGTTTGCGGCACGATGTATCCTGGCACGACGGCTCGCTCACGACCGCAGAAGACGTGCGGTGGACGCTGGAGATGGCGCGCAATCCGGCGGTTGCCTACCCACGCTCCCGCGAGCTGGAAGCCGTGGCCGCGGTGGAGGCGTCCGACTCCTTTACCGTACGGGTGACTTTTTCGCGGTCCCAGCCTGTCTTCCCCGACGTGTTCACCGATCTCGCCATCCTGCCGGCGCACCGTTTCCGGGGAGTGGCTCCGGCAGGGATTCGTACCGCCCCGTTCAACCGGGCCCCGGTTGGCAACGGACCATTCGAGTTCTCCGAATACCAGCCTGGCCAACGCTGGGTGTTTCGCCGCTCCCAGCGGTTTCCGGCGGAGCTGGGACGCCCCTCGATCGGCCGATTGGTGATCGTCGTGGTGGATGAGCCGGCGACCAAGCTCGCCGGTCTCACCTCCGGGGAGCTGGACTTCGCCGGCATCGCGGCCGCGCACGCCGAGATCGTGCGGAAGAATCCGCGACTGCGCGTGATCGATTATCCGATCATGCTGGCCAACGCCGTCATCTGGAACCTGCGGCGGGCACCCTTCGATGATCCCGGGGTGAGACGGGCTCTCGATTTGGCGATCGATCGCCAGCTGATCGTGGATGGATTCATTCACGGGTTCGGCTCCGTCGCCGCGGGGCCGGTGCCGCCGGAGCATCCGTGGTACGAACCGGTCGCTCCCCCGCCGCACGATACGGTCCAGGCGAACCGGCTGTTGTCGGAGGCGGGTTGGACCCGCGGCCCCGATGGAGTACGCCAGCGCGGCGGCCGGCGCCTCGCCTTCGATCTTCTCACTGTGGGCAGCGGCGACAACATCATGGAGCAGATGCTGCAAGCGCAGCTCAAGGCGGTTGGCGTCGAGATCCGCATCCGCCAGTTGGAGCTCTCCACGTTCCTCAGCGTGCTCCAGGGCTCGGCCCGCGATTTCGACGGGGCGGTGACCGGAATCGTCGGTGACTTGGCGCTGGGATATGTCGGCGCATTGCTCGGCTCACGCGAGGGGAATGCGTTGGCATATCCCGGGTACGCCAGCGAGGAGTTCGCGGCCGCTCTCAATCGCGCACGCACGGCAACCACCGAGTCCGCGCTGATAGCCGCCTGGCGCGACGCGCAGCGCATTCTGGCGCGCGACCGGCCGGTCTCGTGGCTGTACCATTCACGAGGAGTTCAGGGCGTCAGTCGCCGCGTGGGAAACGTGGTGATCGATCTGCGGGGCGAGCTGGCGGGCGTCGCGCGCTGGACCCTCGCCGGCCAGGGCTCGGCCCGCTGAGCTGGCACGCGCGCGCGCCGGCTCGCATCGATTTCGCGGGTGGCTGGACCGATGTTCCGGACTACGCGGAACCCGAAGGCGGGTTGGTGATCAATGGCGCGGTCGCCTGCTACGTGCAGGTGGACGTGCTGACCGGTGGGAAGGGCATTCGGCTCGGCGCGGAAGACCTCGGGATGCGCGTGCGGTACAACGGCTCCGGCGAGATGCGCTACGACGGACGCCTGGATCTCCACAAAGCGGCGCTCAATATGCTGCCGGTCACCGGGGGTGTCGAAGTCCTTTCTCACAGCCAGCTCCCGGCCGGATCCGGGCTCGGTGCGTCGGGTGCGCTGGACGTAGCACTCGTCGCGGCGCTGGCCCGGACCCGAGGAGAATGGTACGATCGCACCGAGCTGGCCGAGCTGGGTTTTCATCTGGAGCACGTGGAGCTGAAGCAGCTCGGCGGACGTCAGGACCAGTACGCGGCCGCCCTGGGCGGATTCCACGCGCTCTCGTTCGACAAGTCCGGCGTGGCTCCCCGGTCGCTGGCCATCTCGCCGGAACAGGCGCAGGACCTCACCGAGCACTTGATGCTGGTGTACACCGGCGAATCTCATTTCTCTTCCGCGACTCATCAGACGGTATGGGCAGGATATCACCAAGGTCGCCCCGAGATCATCGACGCGCTGCGTTCCATCAAACACATCGCCCGGGCGATCGTGGGACCGTTTGAGGCGGCAAATTGGCGTGAGGTTGCGCGGCTGGTCGACGAGCATTGGGTGCAACAACAGCGACTCGATGCCACCATCTCCACCAGCGCGACCCAGACGATCGAACGCGCCGCACGTGCTGCCGGCGCCTGGGGCATCAAGGCGACGGGTGCGGGGGCGGGCGGTTGCCTCATTGCGATTGGGCCACCGGCCAGCCGGCCCGCTCTGGTTGATGCGGTCACTCGGGCGGGCGGGACGCCGATGGACGTGGGGTTCGATTTCGACGGCGTGGCCACCTGGGAAGTGAGCGATGATGCCGGTGACGGCGGCTGAGCTATCCGAGCGCCGGGTGGCGATTGGCCGGACACCGGTGCTGGCCCGTCTGCGTGATCGGCTGCTCACCTTTCTCACCCCGCTGCTTCAACGGCCGATCTACCTGCCCGACCAGAAGGCGCTGCTTTCGCGAGACGGGGGCGTGTGCCCCGACGACGGCTCGCGGCTTGCCTTCGATCCGTTCCGTCCCCACCGGCATCACTGCTCGCGATGCGGTCGGGTGCTGGAGGGAGAACGCCATCATCGCGCGTGGATCACCCGCTATCAAATCTGGCTTTCGGAACGGGCCATCCATCTCGCGCTCATAGGCGCTCTGGACCAGGATCCCGCGCTGTCCCGGCGCGCGGCCGACATTCTCGAGGCATACGCCGCGCGATATCGCGACTACCCCAACCGTGACAATGTCCTCGGGCCGAGCCGGCTCTTCTTCTCCACTTATCTGGAATCCATCTGGCTCTGCCAGGTCGCGATTGCGGCGTCGCTGCTAGACGCGGTGCCGGGTATCTGGCAGGAGCCAGCGGTGGAGCGAGTGCGAGAGATGGTGGCCGAGTCGGCCGGGCTGATCGGGTCGTTCGATGAAGGGTGGTCCAACCGGCAAGCCTGGAACAACGCGGCGTTGATTGCCGCCGGCCGGTGGCTCGATGCCGGCGAGCTCGTTAGCGCCGGGCTCGACGGAGGCCACGGAATGCGGGCGCAGCTCGAGCAGTGCGTCTCGGGCGACGGCATGTGGTTCGAGGGCGAGAACTACCACTTCTTCGCGTTGCGTGCCTTGCTGATCGCCGCGGAAATATTGCGCGCCGGTGGTGTCGATCTTTACAACGAGAGCCCGAGCGGCGGTGCGCTGGCCGCGCTCTACGTCGCCCCACTCAAGACCGTCCTTCCCGATCTGACCTTGCCGGCCCGCAGCGACGCGCCCTTCGGTGTGTCGCTCCTGCAGCCGCGATTCGCCGAGCTGTGGGAAATGGGACGTGTGCGAACCGGACAACCCGCGATCGAAAAGATCTTGGCGGATCTGTACGCTTCTGAGCCACCAGCCATCAGCCATCAGCCA
>JACQVB010000112.1 GCA_016209985.1 Gemmatimonadota bacterium
GCCAGTCGATGGTGTCGTAGCTGTCGTTGCCGGAACCGATGAGGAAGGTGTAGGTCCCCTCGGAGAAATAGCGCCCGCGGGCGTTCACGTAGGCCACGGCGTAGCCGTTCTCGAGCAGTTTCTGATTCAACGACGACACGCCGTTGATGTGATAGGGGAAGAACCAGAGAACCGTGGGCAGGTTCTGCCGAGGCTGGCCCTTGGCAAAGTAGATGGTCCCGTTCAGCCGGATGCCGTCGCGCATCGGAATCCGCACCATCTCTTCCGCGTCCACCTGGGTCGCGAAATACTCGGCCGCCGGATTGGCGCGCGTCGCCTGAGCGTATAACGGAGCCCCGCCGGCAAGCGCGAGAATCGCGGGAGCGAAACCTCCGAGGGTGTGGAGGCTGATGCTGACGGGGCGCATAGAATCTCCGTGAAGGTGGGTCAGTCGGTGCTGGCGCGCAACTTCCCTCCCAGGAACCGAGAAAGGGTCTCCCCACTAATCAGTTTCGCAATGACCTCCAAGTATCCCTTGTCCTCGCTATTGGTCATGATGACATAGCCGGATTTCCGGTCTACCGATGCTGCGACGAAGCACGAATACCCCGGATTGCCTCCGCCATGCCTGAGAAAGTCGCCGTTCTCTGTGTGCTCTATCTGCCAGCCCAGCGCCCATGAACTTTGCGGATTCCTTTTCACCTGCGGACGGAGCATTTCCTCGAGGCTGTATTGGTTGAGTCGAAACGCGTCGGCCGGTTTGGGGTCGATGATTTCGGTGAGAAACCTCGCGTAGTCCGTCGGCGTCGTGCACAGTCCGCCTGCCATACCGTACCTTGCTACCGATGGTCCTGTCGGTTTTCTGCTCGTCTCCGCTGGCTTTCCCTCCGGATTATGCCCTCGCGCCATACGGGCTTCCATGGTGCCGGTCCAGAGGTAACCGCTGGAAGCCATTCCAAACGGGACCAGAAGGTTCGCCTTCATGTATGCATCGATATCCGGATCGGTCGCGCAGACCTCGAAGCCGGCCTCGAACCGATGGCAGTCCTTGGGGTTCACGCGACCACCGGTCAAATGCGTGACGACCGATTGCAGGTAGCTGTAGCCTTCGCCGGAGTAGGACCACTTCTCGCCGGGCGTGAAATGGATTGCCAACGGCTCTTCCTTTGACCGCCAGTTGGGGAGACCACTGGTGTGAGAAAGCAGGTGACGGGCAGTGATGAGATCCAGCCGCGGATCACCCTCTAGAAACCGCTCCGGGGTGTACCTGGTGAGAGGGGTGTCGAGATCCATCACGCCTTTTTCACAGAGTTTCATTACGGCATAGGCAAACAGCGGCTTGCTGGTGGACGCCGCTTCAAAAACGGTGTCGTTATCAATCCCGACACCAAACCCTTGGCGCCAAAGCAATTTCGCGTCGTTGATGATGGCGATGGAAAGCCCCGGGACGGCGGCTGCGTCCATCAGCTCTGGAATCTGTTTCTCCAAGTCGGCAATCAGGGTTTTCCAGGAGGTGCCATCCTGCAATTCGGCAGATGGCTGAATCCCTCGTGAACATGCCACGAATGGGAGAATGGAAACACTCAACGCGGCTCGGCCGCTCTCTATCAGAAACTCCCTGCGTCGCATACGACCCCACATGACTTTGAGTGCCCTCGGAAAAGTAGCGCCCGCGGGCGTTCACATAGACCACCACGTATCCGTTCGGGATGGCGTCATCTCGTGCCGTCGGTTAGAGTAAAAACGGCCGATTCGGGCGGCCCACGGTCCGCGTAAAGGGTCGAACCCACCCATGGACGTCCATTGACGGTCAGCGACCCTGACTTCCAGCCCGAGCACGCGGACACCGGGCGCCACGGAAGGAAGGGTGTATGAGCCGCGCGTCTCTCGAATACCTGAAAAAGCTTGCCAAGGAACGGCTCCGTGAAATGCGCCGCACCGATCCCAAGGCGCAGCTCGCGGCCGCCCAGCGGGACATTGCCCGCGAGCAGGGATTCCCGAGCTGGCGGGCACTCAAGGCGGAGCTGGACCGCCGCAATGCGTCCCCACTGGCGTTTTATGGGCAGCGTGAGTTCGGCATCCGTGATCCGAACGGTGTCGAATTGATGTTCAGTCAGCCCGTGGAACCTCCCGCGTAAAGCGTGCTAGCACTAAACCCATCCATGAAAATCGCCACCTGGAACGTCAACGGCATTCGAGCCCGAGCGCCGCAGCTTGGTGAATGGCTGGAGCGGGAGAACCCGGACGTGGTGTGCCTGCAGGAGCTCAAGGCCGAGGCGGCGCAGATCCCCGAGGAGTGCAAGCTTCCGGCCTATCAACACTACTGGCACTGCCTGAAAGGTTATTCGGGCGTCTCACTGCATGTCCGTGAGGGTCTCTTCGCTGCCGCGTCGGTCTTCAGCCATCCCGCCTTCGACCACGAGTCACGCATCGTGGTGGCCGAGCACGAGGATCTGGTCATCGCGTCCACCTATGTCCCGAACGGCGGCAAGGATTATCCCGCGAAGTTGAGTTTCATGAGAGCGCTGACCGATTGGGCTCGTCAGCTGCACGCAGGTGGTCGCCGGCTGGTGCTGTGTGGCGATCTCAACATTGCGCGGGCCGAGATCGACGTGCACCCCAAGGAGCGGAAGCCGAACGCGATCGGCCAGCGGCCCGAGGAACGACAGCTTTTCGAGACACTGCTCGGCGCACCGCTGGTGGACCTCGGCCGCACCTTCGATCCTGAGAACCCCGGCCTGTTCACCTGGTGGGCGCCGTGGCGGAATCTCCGCGCACGAAATATCGGATGGCGGCTCGACTACGTGCTCGCGTCACCCGGCGTCGCGGAGAAGGCGGTGAGCTGCGTGGTCCAGGCCGAAGTTGGCACGAGCGACCACGCGCCGGTGGTGATGACGACGGCGTGACCGCGCCTCAGTGCCGAAGGCCGGATAATCGCGGGGAATGAGACTGGCGGTGTCAAGGCCGGAGGTTCGGCGCCAGGCGGTAAATCGCAAGCGACAACGAGTCTCTCCTCATCGTTTCGACCGGATTCATCTCCCGCACCAGCTCGGCCAATCGCGCTTCACCTGCACTGGTGGGCCGGAAGTCACTCCATACCAGCAGCCAGTCCGGCGACGTTTCGGGAACCGGGAACTTGACGACCGTATCCGGACCGGTGGGCGTGCGCACGATCAGTTGGGAGTAGTTCTGGAGCTGCCTCTTGCCAAAGCGGGAATGCACGAGGATTCGGTGAAACTGCTCCGGGCGATTGTCGAGCTGGTTGAGGATGGCGACGCCGGCCGCCCGGCCTGCGCTGCCGCGTTTCCGCACCAGGTGGTCGAGGTAGCTCTCGACTCCCGTGATCGGCGCGGCGAGCACTACGGCCTGCTCGCCGGGCCGCAAGTGCGCGCCAAGGTACTGGGCGGCCTCTATGCTGAGCGCGAGACCGGGCCGGCGGGCCTGGTCGTGGAGAGACTGCTGAGCGAGCCAGAAGCCGAGCATGCCGCATGCGGCCGCGATGGGCCGGCGAAACCGCGGGAGAAATCGGAGACCTACGGTTGCCAGGAGCGCGAACCCGGCCAGCGGGAAATGGGCTTCCCGGGGGGTCACGTATCGCTCGGTGTTCGGCTCCATGCCTTGGGCGGACGCGAGCAACGCGACCAGGAAGAGGGCGAAGTAGAGTGAGAGCGCGCCGAGGGTGGGGTGACGCCACAGGCCGCGCCGAGCGAGCTGCCACGCGCCGAACAATGCGAGGACCAGCACGGGCAAGGTCGCATTTCGTGCCGTGATGTACCCGATGTAGGCCCAGCGGAAAAACCGCTGAATGCTCGCTGGCGGTTCGATGGCGAAGCTGCCTTGCTGCGTGATGCCGTGGTGGTACGCCATCCAGAGCAGCGGCACCCATCCGAAGAGCAGCACCGCCTCGGCGACGCGACGGACGGACCAGCCTTTCCGGTGGACGTAGAGCAGCCCGATCGCCGGGCAGGCGATCCAGCCTTCATACCGTGCGAGGCACGCGACGGCGAGGGCTGCAGAGGCGAGATACCACCGGCCCGTCAGGGCGGCGTAGAACGCCGCGAGCCCGCCGGCGAGCAGGAAGATCTCTTGGTACGGCACCGTGGAGTGGGTCAGGATCATCGGATTGCCGACAAAGAACGCGGTGCCGGCGAGCGCCACATCGGCTGGGACGATCGTCGTCGCGAGCAGATAGAAGCTGACGCCCGCGAGCGCACCGGCAATCGCCATGATGTAGCGGACCAGAGTGGGGCCTGGCATCAGCGGATGCAGGAGATGGACGAGTAGCTGCGGCAGCGGCAGCTGGTGTGAGAGGATCACGTGTTCCCAATTGGCCAACCGCAGGATGCTGTCGCCCCCGAAGACGGAGGGCTCACGCCAGATCAGCCAGGCCCGGACGACGAACCCCGCCATGAAGACGGCGAGCAGGTGCGCGGGCGGCGGTAACGATGAAGGTCGGGTATGGTTTGCCTCCGCCTCGACCAGCGCCGCGAGTTTTGCGAGCGACATCCGCCAGCCCACCTCGTTGTCGGCGGTCGACAGGCCGGGCGGCAGCCCGTCGTGCACCGCGAGGACCTCGGTGCCGCCGTCGGCATCGGCCAGCGTGTACGTGATCGTCATCTCGCCGCGCAGCGCGGGATCGGTCGTCTCGAACTCGACCACTTCGACCACCTGCTGGTTCGCCACCAGCTTCACGAAGCGGCCGTGGTACGTATCGGTGCGCGCGGTGGTCTTGCCGGTCCCGGTCGGCTCGTCGTAGGTGAGCGAGATCCGGAACGAGCCACCTTCGCGGGCGTCGAACGCATGCACCTGGCTGGTCATGCCGGTCGGCACCATCCACGTAGCGACCGCCCGGGCATCGAGCAACGCGCGATAGACGTTCGCGCGGGGCGCGTTCACGCGGCGACTGATGCGGGTCGAGCTCACGTTCCAACCTTAACACGTTGCAGCAAGCACAGGGGAGTTTTCCGCGGCTAAAGCGACTCGGCTAACTGTCGGTAAACCGACGCGCGTTATAGGCGCAGTTCCGACGCGAGACCCTTCATCACCAACCGCCGGAAGATGGCGTCCACTTCCTGCGGTGACAGGTCCGGGTTGTGCCCCAGCCACCACAGCATGATGCTCATGAACCCACCGGTGGCGTATTCCGCAACCATGTCTCGCCGGGCCGGTGGCCTCGGCGGTCGCTCGGTGGGGACCACGCTGCAGCTACTCAGCGCACCCTACCCCGCCGCGGAGGTCAGCATGACGATGGGAATGGGGATGGGGATGGGAATGGGCGGGGGAATGGAACCGGATCCGGTACCCAATGGCGCGAAGCTGACACTCCTCACCATCCGTGTCGCGCGGCGCGAGCAGTCGACCTTTCGCCTGCCCGAACGATTATCGACGTTCGATGGCTCGTGGGAGCGCAACGTCACGGGCCCGGCCCGGCAGATCGCACTCGGGTTTCAGGGCGGCCAGTGGCTACTGGGTGGACGGGCCTTCGACATGATGGAGACGACGCCGGACGAAATCGTGCCGGCGGGCGCGACGCAGGTCTGGGAGCTCGGCAACTTCGGCGGCATGATGATGATGATGGGGATGATGGCGCATCCGATCCACCTGCATGGCAGACAGTTCCGGGTACTCAGCCGGCAGCCGTCCGCCGGTGCATTCGCCCCGCCCGGCTCGGTCCGCGAGGGTCTGGTGGATCAGGGCTGGATGACACGGTGCTGGTGCTGCCGGGGGAGATCGTGCGGCTGCAGGTGCATTTCACCGACTATCCGGGCCTCTACCTGTATCACTGCCATATTCTGGAGCACGAAGACATGGGTATGATGCGCAATTACCGGGTGACGCCCACGTAGCCGCCCGCCCTCTTTCTGCGGCGCGCCGCCCTCCTTTTCGCCCGCACAGCGCCCGTACCTTGAGCGCAGGTTCGCCAAAGCGTAACATCACCGGGCACGTTAATCACTGATTGGGGATTCCTGAGTGCTACCAGAGAAATGGTTCGACCGTTCTTTCGACTTCACGATACCGCCGAGCTTATTCCCGAATATCCTCGAGCGCCTTCGGGGGACGCCAGCCAGGCTGGAGGATCGCACGAGCCTCTTGGCGGCCGAGATTGTGACCCGGCGCGACCGCGACCGCTGGTCGATCCAGGAGAACGTCGGGCATCTTCTTGACCTGGAGCCCTTGTGGCTCCGGCGGGCCGAGCAGATCTTCGCAGGCGAAACGGAGATGGCGCCAGCCGACCTCAGCAACCGCCGCACGCACGAAGCCAACCACAACGCCGGGCCCCTGGCCGACCTGTTGCGGGAGTTTCGAAGTGCCCGGGTGCAGCTGGTGCGCCTGCTTGCCCGCGCTGACGAAGGGACGATCGTCCGGACGGCGCTGCACCCCCGCCTGCGCACACCGATGCGCCTGGTCGACCTGGCGCTCTTCGTGGCCGAGCATGACGATCATCACTTGGCCACCGTCACTGAGATCTTGGCGCACGCTGGCACCGAGTAGCCCCACGAGTTAAGACGCTGGCGCGGATCGTGACACCGGTGATGTACAAACTGATTGCGCCCGCATGGGTGCCGATCCAAAACCACAACACGCCGTCGGAGGCATCCACCCCAAGGGCGCGATAGTGAGCGCCGACGCGCACTGAGTGGAAGCGGCCTGCGTTACCTCGTCCTTCGTCTCACTCATCGTGCTGTACCCTGACTCTTGAGCGTTCGCGCCCGCGCCGGGAACGACAGATCACCCGGTTCCTCCGCCGTGAGGAGCCGCATCAGGCGGGGATTGATGAACAGCTTCTCGCGGCCCACCTTGACCTCCTCTAGGACCCCGGCGCCGACAAGCTGCTTCAAGTACACTGCGGCGGTCTGGCGCTGGGCAATGCCGGCTTCGACCACGTTCTTGATGCGGCAATAAGGCTGAACGAAGATGAGCTCCTCCAGCTCCCTGCTGTACGCTCCGTACGCCTCCGCCCGCATATACTCGGCGGTTTCCTGCATCAGCTGGCGAATGGCACGAATACGCTCCATGGTCCAGCGCGCCGTCTCGTCCACCGCGCCCAACATATAGAGAATCCAGTCCTCCCACGCGCCGCGCGTCGTCACCGCCAGGAGCAGCCGGTAATAGTCCGCCTTCTGCCGGATGATCGCGCGGCTCAGGTACAGCACCGCAAGTTCGAGCAGCCCCTGCTCCACGAGAAAGAGCAGGTTGAGGATCCGCCCGGTGCGCCCGTTGCCGTCCGTGAATGGGTGAATCGCCTCGAACTGGTAGTGCGCCACCGCCATCCGGATCAGCGGATCCACATCCTCGGCCTCGTGAAGGAACCGCTCCCAGTTGGCCAGCAGCTTCCGCAACAACGCTTCGCCCTCAGGCGGCGTGTACACCACCTGGCCGGTCCCCTCGTTCACCAGTGCTGTCCCCGGCACGCGGCGCACGTCGAGATTCACGCCCAGCAGCGTGCGGCATAGCTCCACTGAGGTCGCCGTCGCGAGGGGCTTCCTTTTCAGCAGCTCCACCCCGCGGCGCAGCGCGGTACGGTACCGCAACGCTTCCTTGGTGGCCGGGTCCGCCAGCGCCTCGCGGTCGGGCTGCGCGTATCGGAAAAGCTGGTCGGTGGTGGTGACAATGTTCTCGATCTCCGAGCTGGCCCGCGCCTCGAGCAGGGGGATGGTGTTGATCAGCACGTCCTGGTTGGGCAGCAGCCGCCCTGCCTGCTTGAGCTCGGCCACCGCCGCGCGGGCCTCGATACAGGCCTTGAGCACCGCCCGGCTCTCCAAATCAGCCCGCGGCGGAAGCGGCGGCAGATCGTTGTAAGCTCTTGCAGGGTTGAAACTTGCCATCTGTGGAGTCGGACCGCCCGTTCGACAGGTCGTGAGGACCTGTCGCCCGGATCGACAGGTCGGCGAAACGTGTCGAAAGAATAGCAATTCTTCGACATATGCGCCATCGAGGCCACACGCGACTGTGCGCATGTCGGTTCGAGCCGGCGCGTCATAAACACCACAACTGGTGTCGATTCGGTCTCGAGTGAAGACCTCATGCCTGGTGGGCGAGATTTCGATGCGATGTCGATTGTGGTGTCGGTTGGGGTCGATTCAGACCCGGTCTGTCAACGACTTACGATTTGTTGTCGGACTTTCGGTATCGGCGATGAGCCGCTGATAAGCGTGAGGTCGGTAGTGGACGCCCACTCCACCCACTACCCCGCACGTGTCTGCTTCGCAACAACTCTACCCAGGCCCATGATTGTGTAATTGGTCGTCCTGCTTGGCGTTACAATACTCGGCCTGAGGTGGGTCATTCAACCTTCCTCGGGCCTGGCCCAGCCCGGGCCCCTAGCCGGGCCCGCGTTTTTCGTTCAATTGGGGACATGACACCTGTCCCGGACATCCGAACCCGCACCGACCGCACCCTGGTCAGGCGCTGCCTCGGAGGCGACGAGCTGGCCCAGACCGAGCTGGTCCGCCGCTACCGGAAACCGATGGAAAACCTGGTCCACATGATGGTCGGCAACCGCCAGACCGCTGCCGACCTGGTCCAGGAAGCCTTCTTCAAGGCCTTCAAGAAACTCGGCACCTTCCGGCCTGACGCGGCACTTCCCCCCTGGCTGTTCAAGATTGCCCAGCGGACGGCACTCGATCATCTGCGCCGGCAGGAACTGGAGACGGTATCACTCGACGGCGCCGCCGACTGGATCTCGGGCGGCGAGCTCCCGCCCCTGGAGATCCCCGATCCCGACCTCACCCCGAGCCGGCGGGTCGTCATCAAGGAGGCCGAAGGCGCGGTGGAGAAGGCCATCAAACAGCTTTCACCCCGGCTCCAGGCGTGCGTCCTGCTCCACTTCGTGCAAGACAAGTCGTACGAAGAGATTGGCGAGCTCCTCGATCTCCCCGCCGCCACGATCCGGAAATACATGAAACGCGCCCAATCCATCATGCGAAAGAAGCTCTTCGGCACCCCGGGGTTCACCAATCCCCCTCGTCGCCCCCTGCGGAACACGTCCCGCGACGAATAGCCCGCGCGGTCAGGTCCTCTTTCCCCTGCTCGATCCCCGTTTGCCGCGACCCGATTCCAATCGGAAACGAGGCGATGCCAATCGGCATCGACCTTCCGCCAATGCGCCGCGGCCCGATGTGAATTCACTTTGAGTACGTCGAATCGGAATCGCCTCGGAGCAGATCCACTTTGTCCCGATTCGCATTCCCTGGGACCCCCGGAAAATTCGACCCTCGCCGATTCGTATTCGCCGGGGTGCGCTTCCAATTGGATTCAGGCTGATTGCAATCCACTTCGGGCCGCTGCCAGCCCGCCGCTGCCTCCGGCCGATTCACCGCGGGCTTCGTCGAATCGGCTTCGGCCCGCCGTGGATCGGCCAGAGCCGCCATCGAATCGGTCCCGCCTCGCCGTCAATCCTCCGCCCGCCCCGTCGGATCCGCAATGTCCCGTTTCAGCCGCAACCCTCGTAGTACCAGGTAGGGAATCGGGCACGGGAAGGACAGGCGCCGCCGGCTCGTCGCCAGATCCCCGCACCCGACGCGTTCACCGAGGAACGCGTCAAAACTCGAACCATTGCCAGGAGACAAGAATGGCAACATTTCCCAAGCGTGAGCCGGAGATCATTCGCCTCGCGCACGACATCTCGACCGGACTGGCGGCGAACCCGGAGCTCTTTCCCGCTCCGCCGGCCGCCCCGGACCAGGGCCTGGTGCTGATCGACGCCTATTACCAGGCGCGCGACGCGTCCATCGCGAAAGCGGCTGAGTCCCGCGACGCCAACGGTGCCAAGGACAAGGCCGTGCAGGCCATCGTCGATTGGTCCAAGAGCGAAATCAATTACGCCGTCAGCCTGTTCCGGAAGAATGGGCCGAAGCTCCGGCTCATCGGGTGGGGGCCCCGCCGCACTCCGGCGATCCTCCCGGAGACTCTCCCCGGGCAGGTCGGCAATCTGCTGGTCCAGCACGAAGGAAAGAACGCGGTCTCGCTGAGCTGGCGGGATCCGCTGGACGGTGGCGAAGTCGCCGCCTATCGCATCCAGCGGCGCAAACCGGGCGGCGACTGGTACGACGTCGGCACCGCGGTCTCGAGCGAGGTCACGCTCTATAACCAGGATCCCGGTGTCGAATTCGAGTATCAGGTCATCTCGGTCAACAAGACGGGTGACGGAGCGCCGAGCAACATCGTCCGGGCAGTGCTCTAGTTACCCTTAGCCACCGGCTCCGCACGTCTCAGGCGTGCGGGGCAGGTGCCCGGGGGTCCTATGGATTCGGATGAAGATCGGGTTCCAAAAAACGAACAAGAACTCATTCAACGGGCGTACGAGTTGTCCACCGCTCTCAAAGGCCGGCCGGACCTGCTTCGATCCTCGCCCATTTCACCGGAAGTCCTCGATAACCTTCTGACTGCGTACGCCAACGCGCATGAAAACCTGATCGTATCAAAAGCCAGGCTCGAGCGGGCGAAAACCAAGGCCTATGAGGCCCTGGTCACGTTCATGGAATGGGCCGGTGCGCAGGAACTGGCCGAGGAGAATTTCCCGGGCGACGACCAGGACACCGCCGCCGGCGCGCCTGGTCGGCCCGGGCCACTCAAGGTCGTCGCGATCAATCAGCGGGCGGTGACGTTGCGGTGGGCCGAGCCCAGGGATGGCGGTGCCCCTACCGCGTACCTGGTGCAGAGCCGAGCCCGTGCACTTAGAGAGGGCTGGACCACGGTGGTCGCGACCGATGAGATGGAGGTGGTCCTCGAGAACCAGGAAAACGGTGTCGAGCTGGAGTACTGGGTCTTTGCGGTCAACAAGGCCGGCCACGGCCCCGCGACCGACATCGTTCGCATGGTGCTCTAGCCGCCCTTCGGCTGCCCCTTCGCTTCGCTCAGGGCGGCGGCTCAGGGCAGGCGGCTCGGCTATCTGTCGCGTCGTCGCCGGTGGATCGACGCCATCGATGGGAGAGCTTGCGGAGATCGGAATCGCGCGCGTCAGCCTCGGGCCAAGAGTGATGCGCGCGGCGCTGGGACTATACCGGTCGACACCATCCACGTAGCGACCGCGCGCGCATCGAGCAGTGCGCGATAGACCATCGCGCGGGGCGCGTTGACGCGGCGACTGATGCGGGTCGAGCTCACGTTGGAACGTTAGCCAGTGCAGCGACAGGCAACAAAACGCCGAGCGGGCTTAGGTCACGCCGCGCTCGGCATTTCGTTTACTCTCTCACTCGGTCTTCATCGGTTTCGCCGGCATGACCGAAAGCACGATCGACGAGAGATAGTTCGGACCGTGGTGAATTACGTTGTGAGCGGTCACCGGGTCCTTCTCGTCGTAGTTCCTGCCCCCGGTGTTCAGGTTCCGCTCGTACTGCGGGAACTGGCTGCTCGAGACCGCCACCCGAATCCGGTGGCCGGTCAGGAAGGCGTTGCTGGTCACCAGCGGGGGAAGGTCCGCTTTGTAGACTTTGTTGGGCTCCATGAACACCGGCTGGTCGTAGCCTTCGCGCCACCGCAACCGCAGCGCCTGCTCGTCCAGGTTGAACGCTTTCCCGTCGGGAGAGACGTCCACCAGCCTCACCATGAGGTCGGTGTCCTTGACGTCGGACGAGAAGTAGAGCGACACCTGAATCGGTCCCGTCACCTCCACGGTCTCGGTGAGGGGCTCCGAAGTGTAGACCACCACATCCGGGCGCCGCTGCACTTCTGCCTGATCGAACGACCCCGCCTTGGCGGCGGCGAAGCAGCAGGTCTGGCCTCCCAGACTCGGCGTCGGCTTGAGCGGGTCATAGGTCCAGCGGTCCTCGGCCGCCTTCTTCGGGCGCGCCAGGGTCAGGCGGCCGTTGCCGCTCGAGGTGTTCGCGCCACCGTCGCTGTCCAGGTAGTAGGTGACCGGGCGGGCATCGCGGGGCGGCCAGGTGTCATAGGTCCGCCACTGGTTGCTGCCCATGGTGTAGACGCGGACCCTGGGCTCCTTCTCTATGCCGTTGTCCAGGCCCTTGAGCCAGTGGTCGTACCAGCGCAGGATGAACCCCGTGTAATCGAAGCGCGCGTCGCCCATGTCCCGCTCGCCCACGATGGTGTGCTCGGTCTCCATCCGTCCCTGCTGGCAGTGGGTGGTGGGCGCCACGATCATGAACGTGTTGTTGCGCGCGGTCTCGTTGGCCGCGTTCTTGGTCTGATATTCGAACATCGCGATGTTCGGCCCGGTGGAAACGTCGTACCAGGAGTTGATGTACAACGCCGGCGCCCCGTTCCGGTCGCCTTCGCCGCCCATCTCGATGGTCTTCCAGTGCGGGTCATTCAGCGGCCAGGTCATGAAGTCGTCGAGATCGCTCGGCGCCGACTGGATGCTCTCCATGATCTGGGAAGCGGGCAGGGTCCAGACCGCGCTGTCGTAATTCACCTGGGTAATCGTTTCCGGCTGAAGGTTCCAGTAGCGCGCAATCTTCAACATCTGTTCGCGCGAGAGGCCCGGATCGAACGAGGGCTTGTACTTGTATCCGGAGCCGTGATACCAGGAGAGCCAGAAATTCTGGAAC
>JACQVB010000117.1 GCA_016209985.1 Gemmatimonadota bacterium
ATCCAGGATACCACCATCACGCCCCGGTAGGTCATGAGGTGTCAGGTGTCAGGTGTCAGGGGTCAGGTGTCAGGTGTCAGGGGTCAGGTGTCAGGTTTCAGGTGTCAGGTACCAGGGCCTTACGGTCACCCCCTGGCACCTGGCACCTGGCACCTGAAACCGGTGTCTAGCCACCGGCGCCCAGTACCGGCCGCGCCAGCCAATACACCGCCGCGACGATAAGCACCACCATCACGAAGTTGAGGATCAGTCCTGCACGAGCCATCTGGAGGATCGTGACGCGGCCGGTTCCGTAGACCAGGGCGTTGGGAGGGGTAGCCACCGGCATCATGAAGGCACAGCTCGCTGCGAGCGCGGTGGGGACCGCGAAAAGCATCGGGTCGGCTCCGATGCCTACCGCGAGCGAGCCGGCAACCGGCAGGAAGGTCGCTGCGATGGCCGTGTTGCTGGTCAACTCCGTGAGGAAGATGACCAGCGTGGTGACCGCCGCCACCATGACCAACACCGGAAACGCGCGCAGTCCTTCCAGGCTACTGCCAATCCAGCCGGCGAGCCCGCTGTCCTGAATGGCGGCAGCGAGAGACAGGCCACCCCCGAAGAGCAGGAGCACTCCCCAGGGAAGCTCCGCGGCCGCCGTCCAATCGAGGGCGGCTTTCCAGGTCCTGCGTTCAGTCGGCAGCCCGAAGAGCAGGAGCGCCGCCGCCATGGCGATGCCCGTGTCCGAGAGCCCCGGAATCATCCGGGCCAACAGTGGCTGGCCGATCCAGGCAGCCGCCGTCAGGGCGGTAATCGCTCCCACCATGAGCTCGGTGCGGGAAAGAGGTCCGCGCAAACGCAGCTCACGCGCGATCACTTCACGCCCGGCAGCGAAGGCAGTGGGCCGGACCGGATACAGCACGTGAGTGAGGAGAAACCAGGTGATGGGCAGCGCGACCACGACCAGCGGCACGCCCACCACCATCCACTGGACGAACCCGATCTGGCGCCCGTAGGTCTCGGACATGAAACCAGCTAGTAGGGCGTTGGGTGGTGTTCCGATGAGTGTGCCCAGGCCGCCGATGCTGGCGGCATAGGCGAGGCCAAGGAGTAGGGCGACCGGGAAATGGGGATCCGGTGCAACGTCCGCCGGACGCTCCCGCTCCGCCAGCTCGATGACCGAGGCAGCCAGCGGCAGCAGCATGACGACGGTGGCGGTGTTGCTCACCCAGAGGCTGATCAGGGCAGTCGCCGTCATGAATCCCGCAATCATCCGCGATGGCCGGGTCCCCACGACCAGGATGATGGCCAGGGCGGCGCGTATGTGGAGACCGCAGCGTTGCAGGGCAGCGGCGATGAGGAACCCGCCGAGAAAAAGGAAGATGACGGGATTGGCGTAGGGTGCCGCGGCATCCGCGATCCGGGAGATGCCGAGGAGCGGAAACAACAGGAGGGGCAGGAGGGCGGTCGCCGGAATGGGAATCGCTTCGGTGACCCACCAGGTGGCCATCAGGATGCCGACCGCGGCCGTCCGCCAAGCCGGGCTGCTGGCTCCCGCGGGCGGGGGAACGAAGGCCATCATGGAGAAAGCGATTGCGGGTCCGGCGAGCAGGCCCAGGCGCGCGATCACGCGCGCCTGGTGCTGGGGGATGGGAGTAGTCACGCCCGAAAATGGAGTCGGAGCCTACCCCACGCTACGTGCACGGCTGTTAAATGATTCTTCAGCAAATCGTCAAGACAAATTGTTTGTCACCAATGAAGTTGCTCGACGGGTGTGGGATCCGTTGGTCGGTGTCGCGTCCCTGAAAGGAAGAAGATTCATGCGCGGGTTACCTATGTTGTTGTCGAGCGTGCTCGTGGTCGGCTTCGTTGCTGTCATGACCACCACGGCCGCGGCACAGCAGGCACCTTCTGGGAACCCGGCAGGGGCGCAGGCTCAGGCAAAGCTGGGTCCGGCCGAGGGGAAGTACCGGGATGTGACACCGCAGCAACTGAAGGACATGATGGCTTCGGGCGACGTCACACTGGTCAACGTCCACGTTCCGCATCTGGAGGACATTCCGGGTACCCAGCTCAGCATTCCGTTCGACCAGATCGGGGGACAGCTCACCAAGCTGCCGGCGGCGAAGACTGCTCGGATCGTGCTCTATTGCCGAAGTGGGCCGATGAGCGTCACGGCGGCGCAGACCCTGGCCAAACTCGGTTACACCAACCTCTACACCCTCGCGGGTGGGATGGGGGCATGGACCGCGACAGGCTACCCGCTGGCGGGGACGGGCCCCGGGACCTGAGCCCGAGCGAATCCGGCGTCTGCGGAGCGCGAGGATCTGCAACGTTGCCTGAGGGTCAACATCACCCAGTCCACTCCCAGGATGCGCAGCTCGCTCCATGGCCGTCCGGTAGCCCGTTTGACAATGCGATAGCAAGTGGCAGGGTCGACGTCCGCCGCATGTGCAACCTTGAAAAGCGACGTTCCACTGGTCTCGGCTTCGAGCAACCAGGCAAGCACGCTGACCCAGGCGGTCAATTCTTCTATGCCGGGAAGGCCCTCGCTCCGGAGGATTCGCGCCAGCTGGTGCCGGGTCCGCAATCCCAGGCGATTGACCAGAAACTGAACGTTGCCGATGCGCCCGTTCTGCTCGGCGATTGCCGCGAGCACCGCGTCGGCCACGGGAGAAATCTCCGGCAGGGCGGCACGAAGCAACGAGTGGAGAGCCTGACCACCGTTCACGGCGGGCATGGATCACGTTCATAGCGCGTGGTCCTCGCGGTCGCAAGATGCTCGCATCACCCGCGCGCTAAACGTCATAGGCGCGCTAATCGTCATAGAAGGCGCCATTGGTCATAGGAGCGCCGACCGTCATAGCAGCGCACCGCGGCACTCCCCATGTTGGCCGCGTCCACATGTGTGCAGCTCCGCTCGCCCAGCCATCATCGTGGGCGGGTCGCCGCTGGGCTTCGCTCGGTCCACCAGGGAGGGCCCATGAAGAACTTCGCGATTCCCGCGCTCTTGATGCTCGTCGCCTGCAATTCGGAAAGTGTGGGGCCGGCGCCTGACCCGCCGCGGTTTTCTGTCGCCAGCGCCGTGGGCTCACCGGTGAGTGGCAGTGCGACGGGCGATGCTCACATTCTCATCTTCGGTGACACGGTGGCCGAACGATTCTCGTTCAGCGCCATTAGGCACACCACCGGCCTGGCTGACGGGCAGTTCGAGTTGTTCAGCGAGCAGGACGGTGGTCTCCGAGTGCATGGCTCCGTGACTTGTGTATCCGTAGCGGGTAATCAGGCGCGCATCGGAGGAGTGGTCGACCAAAGCACGAATCCGGTATTCGTCGGGCGCGGGGTGCTGTGGACCGTGGTCGATATGGGCGAGGGAGCCGGGGCGCCGCCCGACTTAACGAGCGATTTCTTCCTGGCGAGCCCGGCTCAAGTCAACTTCCACTGCGCGGTCGGGTTCTTTCTCCCTCTGATTCCCGTGCAGTACGGCAACCTCCAGGTGCATGAGCCCGGGGCGGATAGCTTCAGTTCCAATGTGATCATCCCCATCAACCTGTTCGTCTTTGTTCCTTGCGCCGCCGGCGGGGCAGGGGAACTCGTGGCGCTCAGCGGCGATCTGCACTTGCTGTTTCACTTCACGGCCGACGGGAGCGGAGGATTTCACGCCACCTCGGAGGCCAACCCGATGGGGGTAAGCGGATCGGGACTGACCACGGGCGATCGGTATCAGGGAACCGGCGTCACCCGAAGCAGCTTCAACACCAGTGGCGTGCCGTTCAATAGCACGTTCGTCAACAACTTCCGGATCATCGGCCAGGGGACGGACAACAATTTCCTGGTGCACGAAAACTTCCACATCACCGTCAACGCCAACGGCGAGTTGACGGCCCTAGTCGACAACTTCAGCGTCGAGTGCAAGTAGCGGGTTTCGCGGCGTGATCGGCTGCGGAAGTGTGGCGACAAGGACGGGGAGCGTCTGAGACACTCCCCGTTGTCGCCGACGGACAGGGTGGGATTCGAACCCACGGAACGGTTTCCCGTTCACACGCTTTCCAAGCGTGCGCCTTAAGCCACTCGGCCACCCGTCCTCTGTTGGACCGGAAGTAAGCAACGTCAATCATACCGGTCAATCGGCCCGACACGTTACCCGCCCAGGCCGAAGCGAGTGCGGGTGCGCTGTCCTTCGAGCCTTTTCAGGCGGAGAGGTTCTCATGATGCTATCTGGTCTCAAGGCAAACCAGCTCCGGATCGTTGAACTGTACGTTCGTCTCGCGCTCGCCGTAGGCTTTCTCTCTGCGGTGGCAGATCGGTTTGGACTGTGGGGGAAACCGGATTCGCCCAACGTGGCCTGGGGGGACTTCACGCGATTCGTCGCGTACACCGCGCGGCTCAACCCCTGGGCTCCCGCGGCTTTCGTTCCCGCTCTCGCATGGACAGCGACCCTGGCCGAGCTTGTGCTGGGAGTTCTCCTGCTCAGCAGACTCTGGCTCCGGTGGACGGCCACCGCCAGCGGCGTGCTCCTGTTCCTCTTTGCACTTGGCATGTCCCTCGGGACCGGTATCAAGTCAGCGCTGGATGCGTCGGTGTTGGCGGCGTCAGCTGCGGCATTCGCGCTGGCTGGCCTGCCGGGGAGCGTTCGAACATCGGGCTCGGCACGCAACGCATCCGCGCCTACAACTTGACGCGATCAGCCGCGAAGACTATATGCCATCGCGCCGCGCGAGCTCTGACAGGCCACCCAAGTCGCCGCCCGGCTGGTCCATGATTCACCCGGAGATCGCCGTGAAACACGCGTTGTTCGCTGTCCTGACCGCGCTGGTCGCGGCTGCAGGCATTGCCGACGCCCAGCATCCTCCGGGCAAACAGGGCAGCTCCAACATGCATGTTCTCGCCCACCTCAATGACGGGTCGAACTACCGGATTGGCGACGTCGAGGTCGAGCAGGAACTCTCCCGGCCCTACGCGTACATAGCCACCCGAAAGGACTACGCCGGCTTCGACATCATCAGTCTCAAAGACCCCTCCAGGGCCTTCATCTTGTACCGCTGGAGGATCGAGAATCCAGAATTGCACATGGGTGGCGGTGGGCAGGACATCGAATACTTCAAAACGCACGGGCGTTACTACCTCGTCACCGCGATTCAATTCCAGCAGGGCGGCCCGGACGTCGACCTCGCTGCCGTGGTGCATGACATCACCGGACTCCCGGATACGTCAACCATCAAGGAAGCCCGGCGCTTCCGCGTGCCGGACGCTCCGGGAGGATTTCATGACGTCTTCCCGTACAAGCATTCGGATGGACGAGTGCTCCTGTTTGCCACCTCCGGTGGAGGCGGACGGGTCTACGACCTGGACAAGTTCCTGGCGAATGATCCCAATCAGGGGTACATCACCACCGTGCCGGTGCCGGTCGAGAATGCGGCGGGCACCCGGACCTCATACCACGATTTCTATGTGGGCTATGATCCGGCCAATCACCGAGACGTGTTCTATGGCCCGGGCACCGGGGGCTACTACGTCTTCGATGTGACCAAGCCCGAGGAGCCCAAACTGCTCACGTCCCTGACGGGGATCGCCGGAGTCTCGAACGGCCACACGTCCACCCCTGACCCGACGGGCCGCTATGCCGTCGCCGAGGCGGAGTACCAATATCAGCCGCTTCGCATTTTCGACCTCAAGCCGGGCCTCGACGGCACGGTCAAGACGATTTCACGACCCATCGGGGCGTGGAACGCAGACTGGCAGCACCTGGCACACAATCACGAGGTTCGCTGGCCCTACGTGTTCGTCTCGGCCTATGAAGACGGGATCCAGGTATTCAATATGATGGACCCGACCAACCCGTACACGGTGGGCTATTACGACACCTTCGACGGACCGCACGGATTGACCAAGGGCCCGGGTGATGTATACCGCTACGCTCAGGACGCTCCCACGAGCACGTACACCGGCAATTGGGGCGTTATATCCGGAAACTACGGTGTGGATGTCCGCAACTCCGACGGTTTGATCGTTGCCAGCGACATGACGACCGGGTTCTGGGCCATCAAGATGGACGGCTTCGACGGATGGAACGGACATCAGTGGGGTGTTCCCAACGTCTCCAGCGCTCAGGACTGGGACAACGGGCCGGATGGAGCGAAGAAGGTGCAGAAGGTGAGCTAGACGCAAAGGGTTGTAAGGGTGAAACCAACCCTCGTGACCCTGAGAGATCCCTCATAACCCTTAGAACCCTTCCAACGTGGGAGATTCGTACGAATCGAGTGTCTGTGGGCATCTCGCTCGCCCTTCTCGCTCTCGCCACCGCGCCGGCGCAGGCCCAGGTCATTCCCGGCCAGAAGGTGGGCGGCAGTCCCAACATCCACGTCGTTTCCCACCTGCCGATCCGCGGCTTCCTGCAAGTGGGCGATATCGACGTCGAGCAGGAACTCTCCAGGCCGTTCGTCTACATCTCACGTCTGCGACTGATCACCAACGAAGCCGGCTTTACGGTGGTCAGCATCAAGGACCCGGCCAAGGCCGCCGTCATCTACGATTGGCGGATCGAGAATTCCGAGCTGCATGACATGGGAATGGGTGGTTTGGGGGTGAAGTATTTCAAGCTCAAGAACCGTTACTACCTGGTGAACGGATTCCAGTTCGGACAGAGCGGGCCGAATGCGGATCTGGGTGCCGTGATCTTCGAGGTAACGGGTCTCCCGGATACGTCGACGATCAAAGAGGCAGGCCGATTACGGGTGCCCGAGTATCTGAACGGATTCCACAATGTATTCACCTACAAGCATTCCGACGGCCGCGTCTTGATGTTCGCGGCATTCGCCGGACTGAATCCCGCGGTCTACGTGTACGACATGGAGAAATTCTTCGGCGGTGACCCCAAGCAGGGATTAATCGGGAAGGTTCCGGTTCCGGAGGGGACGCAGATCGTGCGCGGGAATTTCACCGGGAACGCTCCGCCGGCCGCTCTCAACCGTGGACTCGCCGGCTACCACGACATGTACCTGGGATACGATCCGGTCACCCACCAGGACAAGTTCTACGGGCCGGGGGCGGGTGGGTTCTACGTCTACGACGTGACCCATCCCGAGGAGCCGAAGTTGCTGACCTCGGTGAGCGGTGTTGCCGGGGTGTCGTTCGGGCACACGTTCACCCCCAGTCCGGACGGTCGATACGTCGTGGCCGAGACCGAGTATCAGTCGGCGCCTTTGCGCATTTTCGACCTCAAGCCGGGCCTGGAAGGGCAGACCAATCCGATCACTCGACCGATCGGCGCGTGGACGGTCGACTGGCGCGATCTGGTGCACAACACCGAGGTTCGTTGGCCGTACGTGTTCGTGTCCGGCTACGAAGACGGATTACAGGTCATGAACATGATGGATCCGACCAACCCGTATACGGTCGGCTACTACTATACCTGCGGGTGCGCTCACGAGGCCGGGTGGACCAGTAATCGCCAGGCGCCCCGCGGCAGGACCATTTTCAACGGGTCGCTCGCGCTCGACATTCGCAATGCCGATGGTCTCATTGTCATGACGGACTGGGAATCCGGTTTCTGGGCCTTCAAGATGGATGGCTTCGGTGGCTGGAACGGCCACCAATGGGGCATGCCGAACATCTCCAGCGCGCAGGACTGGGACCATGGGCCCGACGGTGCCCCAAAACCTTCAAAGGTGAGCGTGCGATGAAAGCGATCTTCGCCGGCCTGGTTCTCATTCTGACGGCCTGCGCCCCGAAGGCGCCGGCCCCGCAAGTGCTCACCGAAGCGCAGCGGACGGCCATCGCCGATACGGTGAAACGCCTGGCCAACGAGCTCTTCGAAGCGGAAAACCGGCTCGACGCCGATGTGTTCATCTCCCAGGCCACCGACGATCCCGATTTTCGCTACGTGTCCAGCGGCAACCTGTTCCCCTCCAAGGATTCGCTGTCCAAGGCGGCCCACGCGCGGGTGAAGTCGCTCAAGGCACTCACCTACACGCTCAAGGACGGAGGGGTGACCGTGCTGTCACCGGATGCGGCGACATTTACCGGGGCCTATGACGAGACCGCCGTCGATAGCACCGGCAAGACGCTGACGTTCCGTGACGGCTGGACCGCGGTTTATGCCCGGCGCAATGGACAGTGGAAGATCGTCCACGGCCATTTCTCTCGTGCTCCGGTACCTGCCGCTCCGGTCAAGGCGGGTGGCCGATGAGCGCGCGGAGCTGGCTGTTCATCGCCCTGGGGCTGTTCACGGTGTTCTACTTGGGGACGCTGCTCGCGGGGCTTACCAAGGCACGTCGGGAGAGCGGTAGTGAGGTGGTGGCGAAACCTACCCCCGCGGGACTCGGAATCGGCTTCATCACGAATTTCTTCGATACCCTGGGCATTGGGTCCTACGCCACGACCACCACCATGTACCGGCTGTGGAAGCTGGTTCGCGACGAGCACATTCCGGGCACGCTGAACGTGGGGCACACGCTCCCGGTGATCGCGCAGGCCTACATCTTCACTACCATCGTTCCAGTGGACTCTCGTACCCTCATCCTCATGATCGGTGCGTCGGTGCTCGGCGCCTGGATCGGCGCCGGCATCGTGGCCGGCCTCTCCCGGCGCGCGGTGCAGATCGGGATGGGCCTGGCTTTGATCGCGGCGGCAACGTTCATGCTGCTCTCCCAGCTCGGTGCGATGCCAGGTGGCGGAGAAGCGCTGGCCCTGACCGGCGCCAAGCTGGGGTTCGCCCTGGTGGGGAATTTTGTGCTCGGCTCGCTGATGACCTTAGGTATCGGTCTCTATGCGCCCTGCATGGTCCTGGTGAGTCTCCTGGGCATGAACATCAAGGCGGCTTTCCCCATCATGATGGGCTCGTGCGCGTTCCTGATGCCGGTGGCGAGCGCCCGCTTCGTCAAGAAGAACAGCTATGACCTGCGCGCGGCGCTGGGCCTGGCGGTGGGTGGGATTCCCGCTGTTCTGCTGGCCGCGTTCATCATCAAGTCGTTGCCGCTGACCGCGGTCCGTTGGTTGGTGGTCGGTGTGGTGCTCTACACGGCGGCGGGGTTGCTGCGCACCGCCTACCGGGAAGGGCGCGTTGGCCGCCCGGCGGACACTGCCGAGGAAGCTGCCGTCTGAGCCGCTTCTTCCCACCTTGGAATCCGAGTGACACATTAGGGAGCCGTGCAATCTCCAACGGCTTCGCGCCCCTCCGACTCTCTGGAGGGCACCCGTTTCAACGCGCCGGCAGGCACCCGGCGCCGCGCCCGGCTGTGGTTCTTCCTGGCGATACTCGCGCTTGCCTGCGACCAGGATCCGCTCAACCCCGGTGGGCGCCTCGGCCGGATCCAGATCGAGCTGAGCAGCACGGACCCCGCGAGCCAACCCCATGGCGACGAAATGGCGGTCGCCACTGTGCCGGCCAGTCACCTCGATTCCGCCACGGTGACCGTCGCCGGTGCCACTACCACTTCCGTAAAGCTCACCAAGGCGACCAACGGCAGCAGCTTCTCCGGCAGTGTGGATCAGCTCAACCCCGGCTCCTATTCCGTATACGTCCGGGGCTTTGCGGGGAACGAGGTGGACTACTATGGGGCGACCGCGAGCAATGTGACGGTCACCGCCGGGCAGACCAGCTCCGCGACGGTGAGCTGGAATTCCTTCATTCCCTCGGTGACCGTCGTGCCGAACGGGTCGATCGCCCAATTCCAGTTCACCACCCAATGGAATGCGGTGACCGCGGCCGATAGCTACAAGGTGGAAATCGACCGGACATCGGGCTTCGCCTCGCCCACGCGCACCACCATCAAGAATGCCACGACCGGATTGATCGCTGTCACGGATACCGGCAACTATTTCCTACGGGTCCGCTCCTCCAATCCGCGGGTTCCGCTGGGCCGCGCTGGCTCGGTCTACAACTTTTCCGTGATCCGGAACGCGGGGGAGCCCTCCGACAACAACCAGGCCAGCCCCACCGCCATCGGGTTTGGAGTTGCCGCCACCGGCACGGTGGGCGGGCTGAACATCTTCCCCAGCACCGACGTGGACTGGTTTGGCGTAGGCGTCTGCGCCGGAGATTCGATCAACGTCGCCGCCAAAGCGGTGCGGCTCTCGCCTCCTTCCTCGCTGAATTCGGCTCTCGACCTGTACAACCCGAGCGACGTGCTCATTACATCCAATGACGACGCCGATTCGACCGACGCGCGCATCGGATCCCGGGTCAGTGTCGAGGGGACGTTCAAGATCAAGGTCAGCGGGCGGCAGAACACGATCGGGCACTATGAGCTGGTCGTGACCATCGTGCCGGGGGCTGGCGAGGGAGCTACCGCCTGCGTGTCCGGAACCAGCGTGCGGCAGGTGGTAGTGACGCCCGCGACGATGTCGTTCCTCGGACTGGCCGGTACCCAGACCCCCACCGCCCAGGCCAAGGATGGCAGCGGCAACGTGCTCAGCGGCAAGACGCCGACCTGGATCAGCCTGAATCCCGGAATCGCGACGATCAACTCTTCGACCGGACTGGTCACGCCCGTGGCTGCCGGACAGACGTCGATAGCTGCAGTGATCGACGGCGTGCTGGGGTACGCTGCCGTCACCAGCGCGGCCCAGCCGCCGGGCGGTCCCGCTTCGACGGTCGCCTCGATGCCCAGCGGCACCACCCAGCAGCTCAGTGGCATTTGGGGATATTCGCCCAACGAGACCTATGTCGCCGTCGGCTCGGCCGGCGCCATGCTCCACTACAGCGGCACCAGCTGGAGCACGGTGTCATCCGGAACGAGCCGAGACCTCTACGGGGTCTACGGGTTCACTCCCACCGACGTGGTGGCGGTCGGCGCCGGCGGCACCGTCGTGCGCAACGGCAGCCTCGTCACCAGTGGGACGACTCAGACCCTCTACTCGGTGTGGGGCCCTTCGCCCGCGAGCGTCTTCGCCGTCGGCGCCAACGGTACCATTCTCCGGTTCAACGGGGCGGTGTGGTCCGCCATGACCAGTCCCACCACGCAGACGCTCTACGGCGTCTGGGGGACGGGGGACGACAACGTGTTCGCCGTCGGGGCGGGGGGAACCGTCCTCCGTTACAACGGGACCGCCTGGACGCAAATGACCAGCAACACCACCCAGACGTTGTACTCGATCTGGGGTCCCGCACCCACCGATGTCTTCGCGGTCGGCGCCGCCGGCACCATCATCCGCTACAACGGAACCAGCTGGAGTACGGCCACTTCGGGAACCACGCAGAACCTGAACGCGGTGTGGGGCACCACGTCCGCCTTTTCCGATGTGTATGCCGCGGGCGCCCAGGGAACCCTGATCCGGTACACGAGCAGCGGGTGGACCGCGCTCACCAGCGGCTCCACCCAGAGCCTGCAGGGCCTATTCGGCTCCTGGGGCGGCAGCATCTTCACCGTAGGCGCGGGCGGAACGGTCCTCCGGGGCGTACGCGGCTCCAGCCTGGTAGTCTCGGTGAGACTCACGCCCGGCAGCGCGGCGA
>JACQVB010000118.1 GCA_016209985.1 Gemmatimonadota bacterium
CCCCCCCCCCCCCCCCCCGACCCGCCGACAACTAGGAGGTTCTGATGAGGTCGAAAGTTCTTGTTTCAGCGGTGTTCTTATCCAGCGTCGTGGCCTCTCCCGTCTTCGCGCAGCGTGGCGACGAGCAGCAGGCGCCGGGTGAGCGCGGCAGCCGCAATATCAAAATTATGGCGCACGTTCCCCTCGGTGGCCCCTGGAATGCCAACGATATCGATATCGAGCAGGAGCTGTCGCGTCCCTATGTGTACGTGTCGGGCCGCTCGTTCTTCGGTTTCCATCTCATCAACATCAAGGACCTGGCCAAGGCCTACGAGATGTACCGCTGGAAGATCGAGAATCCCGAGTTGCATCGGGGTGTGGCCACCGCGCCGGCGTATCTCAAGATCAACGGCCGGTACTTCTATGCGCAGTCGTTCCAGTTCCAACAGGGGATCGACAACGATCTGGGCGCGGTCATTTTCGACGTGACCGGTCTCCCCGACACCTCGAAGATCAAGGAAGTCGCGCGCATCAAGGAAGCGCCCGGCGGATTCCACGAGCTCTTCAGCTATAAGCATTCCAACGGGAGCGCGCTCCTCTTCACCACCGGTCGGGGCCAGGCGAACGTCTACGACATCAGCAAGACGGTGGCGGGTGACCCCAAGTACGGCTACGTCGGTGGCGTGCCCAACCCGAGCGGCGACGACCCGAGGGGGCGCGGTCCCGCGGGCTACCACGACTGGTACGTCGGGTATGACCCCGTGACCAAGCAGGATCGCTTCTTCGGCGCGGGTGGCGGCGGCTACTACGTCTACGACGTGAGCGACATTGCCAATCCCAAGCTGCTGACCTCGGCCACCGGAATCGCCGGCATGTCCGGCGGCCACACGTTCACCCCGACGCCCGACGGACGCTATGCGGTGGTGGAATCCGAATACCAGTACGCCCCGCTACGGATCATGGACCTCAAGCCGGGCTATGACGGAACGGTGAAAACGGTCTCCCGTCCGGTGGGGGCGTGGACCGCGCGGTGGCAAGGGTTGCCGCACAACCACGAAGTCCGCTGGCCCTACGTGTTCGTCGCCGCCTACGAGGACGGCATGCACGTCTTCAACATGATGGACCCGACCAATCCCTACACCGTCGGCTTCTACGACACCTACGACGGGCCGGTCTACATCAACAAGCCCAACCCGATGGAGCCTCGCGCCATGCCGGGCGCGGGCGATGTGATGAACGGCTCGTTCGGCATCGATGTGCGGAACGCCGATGGACTGATCGTCACCAACGACATGTACACCGGCTTCTGGGCCTTAAAAATGGAGGGCTTCGACGGTTGGAACGGGCATCAGTGGGGCATGCCCAACCAGTCCAGCGCGCAGGATTGGGACAATGGACCGGATGGGGCGCCGAAAGTGAATAAGGTGAGCTGAATGGGAGTGCGGAACTGGGAGCGCGGAACGCGGAGTGAAAAGGGAGCATGGTGGAGTCCGCTCCGCGCTCCAAGCTCCGCGCTCCGCGCGGGGATATGAGTCGCTCACCCCTTCGCCGCCTGTGGGATAACCTCGCCGCCAGGACGCTCGGCTATTACGCGCTGCTCCTGGCGGCGGTGCTGTTGCTGTGGCGTTACGTCCCGGGCGCGGCAGGGGTCCTGCTGCTCAGCCAGAGCGGCACCTCGTTTCTGACGGGAGGCGTCAGCAGATCCAACGCGCTCGAGACCATGGCGGCCAACGCTCCAACGGGTGCCATGAGCCAGATGACCAGTGCCGCCACCGCCATGATTGTTGCCGCACTGCTCTGCCTTCCGGTCGCCTGGCTCTACATTCTCACCCGGCGGAAGAAGGGGTTCCGGCAATCCGTGGTTCATACCCTCATCGTGTTGCCGGTCGTGGTGGGTGGCGTCGTGGTTCTGGTGAAGTCCAGTCTGGCGCTGGCGTTCAGCCTGGCGGGGATCGTGGCGGCGGTGCGCTTCCGGAATACGCTGGAGGACAGCAAGGATGCCGTCTACATCTTCCTGGTGACGGCGGTGGGTCTCGCGGCGGGGGTGGATCCGCCGGTGGCACTCGCCATCTCGCTCATTTTCAACGTGGTCATCCTCTGGCTCTGGTATACCGACTTTGGCCGGACCTCCGCCGTCTTCGAAGGCACGGTGGCGCAACAACGGCTGGACCAAGCGCGCCAATTTGCTGGACGCCAGAGCAGCTTCATTACCAAGCTGGACGACGAGATTCTCAAGTCGCTCTCAGCCGAACAACTCGAGGTCGTCGCGGAAAGGGCCCTCAAACGGCGCCGCCAGGCGATGCCGGAATGGGACACCGGCGAGTCCGAGCCCAATTTCGACGTGCTGCTGCGGGTGCGAACTCACAATCCGGAAGAGGCGCGCCGCGCGACCGAGCGGGTCCTGGCCGATCACCTGAAGAAATGGCGGTTGAGCGGCGTGCAGACGGAAGACGACGGGATGCAGGTGGTGGAATACGCGTTGCGCCTGCGCAAGAACGTCACCCCCAATGTGCTGCGGGACGCGCTGGAGGAGCTCGGCAGCCCGCACATCGTGGGTGTCGAGGTCGACTAGGGAGGTCCCATGACGCGGATGACCCGATTCTGCCTGACCGGGGCCCTGGTGGCCGCCGGGCTGCTCGCGAGCGATCCCGCGCGCGCGCAGACGAGCACAGGTAGTGGGCTGTTCGATTCCGACGATATCCTCGAGTTCCGTCTCGCAACCGATCTGAAGACGCTGATGGACGACCGCGATTCGCTCAAGGCCGGGTACCATCCGGGGACCCTCGGTTACCTCGATGCGGCGGGACAGCGCGTGAGCATCGACGTTCAATTGAGGACCAGAGGTCACTGGCGACGGCAGAGGAAGAACTGCGACTTCGCACCGCTCAAGATCGATTTCCCCAAAACCAAGGATCAACCGGCGGGGTCGCCGTTCGCGGGTGAGGGCGATCTGAAGCTGATCACCCATTGCCGCACCAAGGACGCGGCCTTCGAGCAGTACGTGCTTCGCGAGTACATGGTGTACCGGCTGTACAACATGATCGCGCCCACCAGCTTCCGGGCCCGGCTGGCTCGGACCACCTATGTGGACCTGGCCGGCAAGCAGGACTCGATTACGCGGTTTGCCTTTCTGCTGGAAGATGACAAGCGGCTGGCCGAGCGGACCAACTCGGCCCTGCTGGAAACCAAAGGCGCGCGCTTCGACGATCTCGACCCCGAAGCGGCGGCGACGATGTCGGCGTTCGAATATCTGATTGGCGGCACCGACTGGTCCCTGGTCGCCCTGCACAACATCGTGCTCACCCAGAACAAGGAAACCGGCGCGGTCATCCCGGTGCCCTACGACTTTGACTGGTCCGGCATCGTATTCACCAAGTACTCATTCCCCGACTACCGGCTTCCCATCAAGACGGTTCGTGAGCGGATCTATCGGGGGATTTGCCGCACCTACGAGCAGTGGCAACCGGTGCTGCAGCGGTTTCAGGAACAGAAGGGATCGTTCTACGCAGCATACGACAGCTTGCCGCTGCTGGACCCGAAGTACTCCAAGGAGGTCCGGGATTATCTCGACGGTTTCTACAAGACCATCGAGCGACCCGCCTCCGTCAAAGTCGACCTCATCGGTCCCTGCAAGGAAGCGTGAGCGAAGTGAGAAGTAAGAAGTAAGAAGTTGCGCGCCGCGGTCACCTTCTCACTTCTCACTTCTCACTTCTCACTTCTCACTTGTCAGCACCCGGCCGTCGATCTCTCCGGTGGGATGGATCCCCAGCAGCCGCGCCAGCGTCGGCGCGATGTCGATGGTCCTCACCGGCTCGGTGCGTCGGCCGGCCGGCATGCCAGCCCCCAGGAACACCAACGGCACGTGGGCGTCCCAGGCGTATACCGTTCCGTGACTCGTCCCCTGCTCCGAGTTGGAGCCGGTGAAGAGCAGGTAGGGTGCGTATCGCACCATGAGATCGGGGGAACGGCCCGCCCTGAAGCTGTGCCGGAATTGGTCGAAATACTGGCGCCCTGCCGGGGTCGAGCCGGAAGACAACTCGTCGGCGGTGTAGACGTCGGCAATGAAGGGAAGGGTTCGCAATTTGGCCGCCGCGGCACGCTCGAGCTGTGCCGCGCTGATGCCCTTGGCCGACGCTGCGCTGGTATGGAGCAGCAGACCTTCGGCGTAGCCCACAAAAATCGGCAGCCCGATCCCCAGCTCCGCCGACAGCGCGGACTCCACGCCCGCGAACGCCTGGGACGCCTCCCTGCCGAGCAGGCGCCGCGCCGGGAACCCACGGCGAGCCAGCTCTTCGGGCAACGGCATCGCACCATGGTCACCGGTGAGAACCACGGCCCAGCGCCCGCCTCCGACCCGCTGGTCGAGGAAGGCGAAGAAGTCCCCCAGGTAGCCATCCAGCCGCAGATAGTAGTCTTCGACTTCCTGGCTCAACGGCCCATAACGGTGCCCGACGTAATCACCGGACGAGCAGCTGACCCACAGCAGATCGGGAATGGTGTCGGCGCCCAGTGCTTCGTTGATCACCGCGGCGCGCGCGAAGTCCAGCGTCAGCTCGTCGGCAAACGGGGTGTATTCCAGCTCGGTGTGTGACGCGCTCAACGATCCGGTGGACGCGACGTCGAGCCGGTGCGGGAAGGTGACGTGGACGCCATCCCCTTCCCAGGGAACGCTGTCCTCTCTCGAAGCGAAGTACACCTCCGGATCGCGGAGCAGGCTCCAACCCTCCGCCAAACGGCGATCCGCGGGCTTGGCGAGGTTGAACGAGTCGACCCACGGGCGGTACTGCTTGGCGTAGTAGGAGGACGTTTGATACCGCCCGTCGTCCGCATTGTACCAGTAGGCCGCGTCGGGCCGCCGCCCACCCATCAGAATCGCAGCGCGATCCTTGGTCGCCACCGAGATGACGTGACTCTGCGGCCGCGCCTGCTTGAGCCAGTCGCCCAGCGCGTCGGTCAGCAGCCGCCGGGGCGATCGTCCCGGATCGGCGGGACGGCCCAGGATGCTGGCGCCGCTGTCTTCGACCGAGTAGACGCTTCGGCCCTCGGCCCGGTCGTACCACTGGTTCGATACGATGCCGTTGCGGGATGGAAAGGCGCCGGTCGCAATCGTCGCGTGGCCGGGGGCCGTCGCCGTTCCGGAATGGTCGTGGGTGGCAGTGGTGAACACCGTGCCATCCCGCCACATTTTCGCGAGTCCACCGTTGAAGAAGCCGGCAAAGCGATTGAGGTAGTCCGCCCGCATCTGGTCGACCACGACCACGACGACGAGCCTGGGACGGGACTCAGCCGGCCGTGCCTGCGCGGAGAGTGGGAGCGGCACGCCCGTGAGAAGGGCGGCGAAGCCGGTTACCCGGGAGAACCGATATGTCATGGTGAGCGGGAATCTAGCCGTGGTGAATGGTTGGAGTACGAATCAGGACCTTGCACTAGCCGCCGGCGTGCTCCAGCCGAGCGCGGCCGCCATCTCGGCGGCCGACTGCCAGCGATCGGCTCTTGCCTTGGCAATGGACCGGTGGATGGCCGCGGCGAGCTCCGGCGGAGTGTCGCCGCGGAACGTGGTCACCTCGGGTGGTACCGCCTCGCGCTGCATCTGCAGCACCAGCTCCTCGATCGGATGGGTGAACGGGGGCCGCCCTGCGAGGCACTCGAACAACACGCAACCGAGTGAGTAGATGTCGCCCCGCTGGTCGATGTCCTGCTCTCCCGTTACCTGCTCCGGGCTCATGTAGGCGGACGTGCCCACCGTGAAGCCGGAGCGCGTCAGCCGCTCGCTGCCCGAGGTGGCGATCGCCCGCGCCACGCCGAAGTCCATCAGCATCGCGCCTTCCGGTGCCAGCACGATATTCTCCGGCTTCACGTCGCGATGGACGATCCCGCGTCCGTGGGCGTAATCCAGCGCTTCCAGGAGGTCGCGCGCGATGCGCAGCGTGTCACCGATGGTGGCGCGGCGGGCGCGGAGCAGGTGATCGCGCAGCGTAGGGCCCTCGATGAAATCCATGACGTAGTAAATCAGGAACTCGGACTCTCCGTAATCGAGCATGCGCGCGATCCGCGGGTGATCCATCTCGGCCAGCAGCCGGACTTCCCTGAGGAACCGGTCGGCCGTGACGCTGACGACGAGCTCGGGGTGCAGGATCTTCAGTGCCACGGCGCGGCCGTCGGGGGTTAGCGCGGAGAAGACCCGCGCCGCGCCGCCGCGACCGACCTCGCGGTCGATGGTGTACCGCCCGGCCAACGCGCGCCGAGCGTGGTCCAACAAGTCCCGTCGAATGGCAGCCTCCCCAGCTCTCGACTTCACGCTCTCGTCTCCCTCTCCCGCGGGGCGCCGCACGGAGCGAAGGGGAGAGGGGGCAGAGGTGAGGCCGCAGACGGCTATACTCGCTCTCCGACGGTACGAGGCGCAAGGCGTGGTCAGCCGAGGCGATAGCACCCGCCCAGAATCGCCCCGAAGGCCAGGTGCGCAATGACGACCGTGAGCGGAGTCTGGTATCCGTAATTCAGGGCGAGAAACCCCGGTGGCTCGAGCTGCCGGACCACCGTTGGTCCCTGTCGTTCGCTCGCCATGCGGGGGTGAATTGCCGGCAGCAGTCGCACGCCGACCGTGAGCACGAACGCGGCCTGCACCAGGCCGATTCCGGCCCCCAACCACCAGCCGGTCCGGTGCCACGATTCGAACGCGAGCACGTAGAACAGGGAAAAGAGCCATCCATTTACCAGGTGCAATGCGAGTCCGATCACGCTGGCGCGATCGCGGCTCGGCGTAACCATGGAGCCGATCAGGTACGGCAAGCTGATTCGCGTAAGGCGCAGGCCCTGGCTCCCCGCCATGATGGTGCTGAGAACCACCGTGGCAACGAAACCCCAGAACATCCAGCTCGTCACGTTCATACGTGCGCGCCGGTCTGCGGGGATGTCGCGTCGCGGTCGGGCGGTGTCTCCCGTTCGACTTCCGGCGGCTTCTCCTCGCCGCGGCGTCGCTCGATCGAGAGGGCCGCGTTGATCAAGCCGATATGGGTAAACGCCTGGGGAAAGTTCCCCAGCGCGTCGCCGGTCTCGGGATCCACTTCTTCGGCGTAGAGGCCCACGTCGTTACGGTAGCGAAGGAGTTGCTCGAACTCGGCAGTTGCTTCGTCGATGGTTCCGCCCCCCAGTGCCAGATACTCCACCCCCCAG
>JACQVB010000119.1 GCA_016209985.1 Gemmatimonadota bacterium
CACCCTGGTTCAAGACCACCGGCACCCGCGCCCGCCGCTTCGGTCGCACCAACCCCACCATCCGACCCAACGGCCGCTCCAGGGCCTCCCGGTACAAGAACAGCAACGCGCTCAACGCCTGCGTCTGGGTCGCCGGCGCCACTCGCCGCTCCACCGCCAGGTGGGTAAGAAACCCCACCACTTCAGCCTCGCCTAACTCGGCCGGATGCCGAGTGCCGTGAAACCGAATGAAGCGCTTGATCCACCCGACATAGGCTGCTTCCGTTCGCCGGCTAAAGTGACCCAGCCGCAGCTTATGCCGCACCATCGGCAAGAGTTTCGTGTTCGGCTGCATACCCACCCTGCTGAGTGGGGCAACGATAATCCCTCCCAGCCACCACGGCGGCACCGGAAAAACGCGGCTCGGTACCCATTCTTGCATGACCGCCTGGACCGCCCGTCTCTCAATTCGTCACGCGTTACACGACCTGAACGAGCCCAAGGGGCGTTTGGCAAGGCCGTCACCGGCGCCGACAGGTCGGCTTGGAGCGCGGAGCCAAGCCCCCGGCTGCCACTCGACCCCACCCGGCTGAAACCTCAACCAGTCGTGCACCGTTGCGAATGATTGTGAGCCCCTCCCGATCTCTCCGGCGCATCCGACCAGGAAGTGGTGGCCTGGGCGCGCCAGGGCCGCGAGGCGGGGTAGCATCCGCCGTGCCGGCGCAAAATGAAAGAGGCGTCGAGAGAGGAGATCTGAGAACCGAACAGCCTGCCACGAGCCGCAGCCTGCCAATATTCCTATTCATATAGCCCGACAAAAACCGCTCGCCGGAACACCCCCCAAAGCCAAGTGCAATTTCTTCCTCATTCGACCGGTATAGGAAGTAGGGGCAGTCTCGCTTGCGAGCAGCCTCGCTCGCGACTCTCCGCGTAGCGCGACCGGTCGAGACCGCCCCCCGTCTCCGGTACTGAAAGAGGTGGGTTATGGCGGTCAACGTTGATCGAACCCTGCAGTTCCCCGATAAGGGCCCAACCCTTTGGCGGAACCGTGCCTGCGGCTACGAGGCGTCCGCTTGCATCGGTGGGTTGTCCGTGGACATAAGCCTTTTGTCCACCGACATCAGGCGTGCGTCCGTGGACCTGAGGCCGTTGTCCATGGACATCAGTCTATTGCTCAAGGACAGAGGCCTGCTGTCCGGGGACATCAGTCCCATGGTCCATAGACCTCAGCCCTTTGTCCGCGGACAACTGCCCGTTCTCCCTGGACAAGTGCCCCTGGTCCCGGGACATCAGCCCGTTGTCCGCGTCCACCAGCCGCCCGGCGACGGGCCGGCGCAGTGGGCGCACTCACCTGGTCAACTCGACTCGCCGTCGGGAAGCTGTCAGCGGATCCCTGACCGCCGACCAGCGGTGTTTTTCACCCTTCACCCTTACCAGGAGGTGGTATGTCGAAGCGGTATCCTCGGACCGAGTCCGAGATCGCAGCGCTCGCGCTGCGGGTGGCCGAAGGGCTGGCGACGGCGGGGGACGATTTTCCCAATCCGCCCGTCTCGGCGACCGAGCTCAAGGCCAAGCTGGACGTGTTCAACGCGGCCGACACGGCGGCCGTCGCCTCCAAGAACGCGTACCTGGAGCAGCACGCCATGAAGGATGACGCACTGGAGGATCTGGAGGACGCCGTGAAAGCGGATCTGCGCTACGCCGAGATCGCGGTGCGCGATGAGCCGGAGAAGCTGAACGCGCTGGGCTGGCGCCCGCGGCGCAATGGCTCCCCCCTGGAGCCGCCGGGTGAGACCCGGGACATCAGCATCGTGTCCGAGGGCGACACCTGGGCCATCCTCGGGTGGAAACCGCCGGTCGATGGCGGTGCGCCCGGATTCTACCGGATTCAGCGGAAGCGGGAGGGCAGTCCGTGGGAGGACGCCGGCACCTCCACGGAGGCCGAGCAGCTGATGAGCAATCAGCCGCGCGGCATCGAACTCCTCTATCGGGTGATCGCCGTGAACAAGGCCGGTGCCGGGCAACCGAGCGCCACCGTCACCGTGGTGTTGTAACCGCAGGGTAGTTACCGCGCGCGCGGTCAGGTGACTACTGTGGGACTCATAACCCCACGGTGGGCTGTAGGCAGCCGGTCCCTTGGAAAAGGACCGTTGAAAGCCTCGGCCTCGGGTTCGATTCCCGGCGCGCGGTCTCGAGCAGTCTGTTACGCGAGCAAACGCTGATGGAGGAGTCATGGACGCGTTCGAGCCGGTCATCAATCTCTTGGTGCTGATGAGTGCGCGCGGAGAGCCGGGTGACGAGCGGAGCGACCTCTACGCCCTGGGCATCGTGGGATTTTACATGGTCACTGGCGAGCTGCCGTTCACCGGCTCCACGGTCCGGGAGATTCTCGACCGGCACATCTCTGAGCCGGCGCCGAGGGGGCGAGAGGGATTTGTGAGGCGGGTTTGCGCGGCGGCTTTAGCCGCCGCTCCCCCAACCCCCGCCGCGAGATGTCATCCTGAGGCGCGCAGCGCCGTAGGATCTTGCGTCGCTTGTCGTGCATATGAAGCTCGTCTCGTGACTCGCACTATAACTGCGGCAGGGTCAGGGCAGGGCCTCAAAGGGGACTCTGCCTGAATACCGAGGTTCGGCAGATCCTTCGGCGCTACGCGCCTCAGGATGACAAGCCGACGCGCCTCGGGGAGAGAAAGGAAAGGGGACCCCAGGCGGCCATGGTCCCGGCGCGCCCTACCGCATCATCCCCCGCCCGGGCCCCATCATCCCCCCGCCGCTCGGTCCCATCCTGCCCCGCCCGCCGGGTCCCATCATGCCGCCGCTGCCGCCGGCGCCTTCCCAGCCCGGCCCCATCGTGGCTCCGGGACCCATGCGGTCCATCATGCGGCGGTGATGGTCGGTCATCCAGTTCTCGAACTGCGCACGCCGGTCGGGCGGCAGGGCGGCCTCCAACCGCTGTTGCGCCAGGCGCGCGGCCCAGCGCAGGGAATCACCGCCCTGGAAGGCGGCGCGTGAAATCGCCGGCCGCAAGGTATCGAGCAGGGCCTCCACCCGGACCCGTTCGGTCGCGTTCAGGTCGAGCGCGCGCGCCAGGCCCCGTCCGGTGAGTGGGCCCGGCAGGGACAGGGACGGCGTGCCCACCAGCCACGCTCGGTCGGCCGCGGCGCCCCCAATCGCGCCGAGCCCGAAGAGCCCGGCGGAGACGAGCGCCGCTCTCCATCGCGAATCCTTCCAGAAATGGATCACGGTATCCCCTCCTGAAGCGCGACCACCGTCAGCACCGGATCCGCACCTCCATGGCTCGCGTTCCAGAACAGCGGCAGATCACCGTCCGAGAAACTGGCGGCGAGCACCGGATCGGGCGTTTCGCTCGCCGGGAGGACCGCGCGCTCCACCGCAAACCCCAGTACCAGCGCCGCCGCGGCGCCGGCACCAGCCAGCATAGGCCGCCAGCGCGTGGCCAGGGGAGCCCACCACCGCGCGTCTTCTGCGCGATAGCGCGCCAGCAGCGGCTCGGCCGCGCCCAACAGCCGGCGCAGCAGAAATGGCTCGACCCCCAGCCGGTCGGCGAACGCCGACGCTGATTCGGGGAGCCACTCCCGAGGCAATGGTTCGGGATTATCCTGGTTCATCATTCGGTCTCCTGTCCGAGCTTCGCCTCGAGCGCCGCCCGCAGCCGGCGTCGGGCGTGATAGACGTGCGAGCGTACCGTTACCGCGCTGACGCCGGTCAGCTGCTCGATTTCCACGGCGGTATACCCTTCGACTTCAAAGAGCCGGAACATGGTTCGCTGCTGCTCGGGCAGCCTGCCAATCGCCCGATCGATGAGCTCCCGAGCGTCCACCCGCTCGGTGTGGAGCGCCGGATCCGGCACCGGGTCCGCCACCTCATCCGCTTCGGAGTACTCCACCATCTCCGGGGAGCCCGAGGCCCGCCGGTTGCGCGCCGCGTTCCGGGCAATCTGATACAGCCAGGGAGCGAACGGTTGCGCCCCATCGTACTGCTGAATGCCGTCCACCAATCGCAGAAACGCGTCCTGCACGGCATCCTCCCGGTCGGCCGGGTTGGTCAGGAACGACGCGGCCACTGCGTATACCGGCCGCAGGTAACGGCGGGCCAGTATCTCGAAGGCATCGCGATCGCCCCGCTGCACTCTGCAAGCCAGGGCGGCGTCCGAAGGCTCCACTTCCCTGTGGCCCTTCGACTCCATTGTCCTCCTTCATAAACTGGAGCTGGGGTACGCCCCCGGACGACCGACCCTGACGCGCCAGCTCCGTCAGCGCGGCGGCGCCGACTGGTACCCGGATCCCCAGGGCGAGCCCCAACCATGACCCCAGCCACCCATCATGCCGGGACCCATCATGCCGAAGTATCCTGGCCCGCCACGGAAGCCGGGTCCCCAACCTCCCATCATTCCCATGTGCATCCCGTAGCCCCACCCGTAGCCCGGACCGGCCCCGTAGCCACCGGCCCCGTAGCCGGGCTGCCCTCCCCACCGCAGCAGCATGCGGAGGCGCCACTGCTGCTCCGGAGTCAGGGCCTTGTCCATGCCTTCAAAGGCGTCGCCGAGCTGCTCCCAGACGCCCTGGGACCTGGCGCCAAGATCGTACTGGGCCGCCAGCGCCTTGTTGAGCTTGTCGAGCTCCGGCGCCAGCTGCTTCTGCGCCTCGGCCGACAGGCCGAGCTGTTTGGCGAGATCCTCCACCGCGAGCTTCGGCGCGGCCTGTTGAGCCGCCGCGCTATTCAGCGCGGCGAACAGACCCAGCACCCCCGCGGATAATCCCGCGATTCTCCACGTTGCCATCGGTCCTCCAGGGTTGGTGTTCACTGTCCCTCTCTACCGTCTGGAGCACCAAAACGTGGAAGGAACCAGCCCCGGCATTCATGTTCCTTCATGCCGGATGAAGAATTCGCGAAGAGTTGGTGAAGACGCGGTGGGAGCTAGTCGGTGGGATGGTCCTTCGTGGATTGGCTGGGGCGGGGGCGCTGGGTGCGGAAGTACCAGAACGCCCCGACGGCCATGAGGACAAAGGGCATGGTGCCGAGCAGGCCCATGGACCAGAGCATGGCGCTCATCTCATGGGCCTGCTGCATGGCTTCCATCGTCACTGCGCCAGGTGGTACATGGAGATCCCGTCCGGAATCAGCAGGAGGAACAGCGCCGCGCCGGTGGCCAGCGTTCCCAGTACCACCGACAGCACCAGCGCCATCCGCTCGTATCTCAGATGCATGAACCAGCCCCCGATGACGGTGGCCTTGACCAACATCGCTGCCACCAGGATGAGGATCGTCATGGCCGCCGAGAGCCGGAAACGCTCGGTCACGAGCATGACCACCGTGAGCGCCAGGAGTAACCCCCAGGCCAGCCAGTAGGTTCGGTAGGACGTATGCTGTTCCACAGTTCCCTCCCAGTGAGAAGTAAGAAGTAAGAAGTGAGAAGTGAGAAGTGAGAACCAAGGTGGTTGTGTCAGTTACTTCTCACTTCTTACTTCTCACTTCTCACTTGTTAGATCAGGTAAAAGCATGTGAAGATGAACACCCAGACCAGATCCACGAAGTGCCAGTACAAGCCGGCCAGCTCGACGCCCGCGCTGTGGGTCCGTCCCGATTTCACCCGGAATGCCACGACCGCGAGGAGGACCACTCCGATGAGCACATGGGTGCCGTGGAAGCCGGTAATCATGAAGAAGAAGCCGGAGAACGCGGGCACGCCCCAGGGATTGTGTGTCAGGCGCGCGCCCTCGCTGATCAGCGTATACCACTCGTTCGCCTGGAATCCCAGAAACACCAGGCCGCCCAGGGCGGTGAGCAAGGTGAAGGTCATGGCCCGCCGCAGATCGTTGCGGTGGGCGGCACCCACCGCGGTCGCCATGGTCGCGCTCGAGGTGATCAGCACGAAGGTCATGGCGGCGATCTTCAGCATGGGGAAGACTTCGCCCTGGTCGGGCCAGGCGGGCGCCGCCAGCCGCACGAACCCGTAGGCCGCGAGGAATCCCGCAAAGAGCAGGGCATCGCTCACCAGGAAGAACCACATCATCAGCTTCTGCCACGAGATCCCGAATGGCGAGATACCACCCCTCCAGTGCACCTCGCCCGCCAGCGTTTGAGGACCGTGCGCCTGGGTCGTGTGCGTCGCCGGCTCGGTCACGACCGATGGATTGATCAGACTGGTCATGGATTCCCTCTAGAAGACGAGTAGGACGGCGAACAGGCAGATCCAGGTCGCCCCCAGGAAATGCCAGAAGACGGCCGCGTGGGTGAGCCCGGCGTGGCGTGCCGCGCTGTAGGCCCCCGCATGCGCGCGGCGTAAGGTCCAGGTCAGCGCCCCGAGTCCCGCGCTGATGTGCAGGGCGTGAAGGATCGAGAGCACGTAGAAAAAGGCGGAGTAGGGGCCGGACCGCAGGAACACGCCCTGCAGAGCCAGCTCGCGCCACGCGACGATCTGGCCCGCCACGAACAGCACTCCCAGGGCGGTGCCGCCGGCCAGACGCGCCAGAGTGGCGCCGGTTCGATCGGCACTGATGGCCGTGCGGGCTCCTTCAACCGCCACGCTGGAGAAGACCAACAGCGCGGTGTTTACCCAGAGGATGGACGGCAAATGGATCGGCACCCAATCGCTGCCACTGCGGCGCATGAGCAGCGCGGCGATGAACGCCGCGAACAGCATGGTGACCGTCGCCAGAATCACCATGAGTCCCATGGGGTACGGCCCGTCCGCGGGTTCCTGGCCGACGCGGAACGGGCCCGGCGGTACGACAGTCGACTGGATCATGTGGTGCTCCCGATGCCTTCCGGCGAGGTCTGCGGGCGAAACGCGCGCAGCTTGCCTTCGGTCCGATAATCATATGGCCCGCGGTAGACTGCAGGGACTTCGATCCAGTTGAGGTGGGGAGCGGGGGAGGCGGTGGTCCATTCCAGGGTGGCGCTATGCCACGGGTTCGCGGAGGCGCGCTCTTTCTTGAACATGCTCCAGAAGAGATTCACGAAGAACAACACCTGGGCGGCCGCGGCGAGGAAGAGCGCGGCCGAGATGAACACATTGAGCCATTGCAGCGAGCGGGTGTACTCGTAGGAGGTCGGATCGTACATGCGCCGCAGGTAGCCGCCCATGCCGAGGAAGTGCATGGACGTGAACGCCGCGAAGACGCCGATGGTGGTGAGCCAGAAATGGACCTTCCCCAGCATTTCATTCATGGTGCGGCCGAACATCTTGGGGAACCAGTAGTAGGTGGCCGCGAAGATCCCGAAGGAGGTCACCACTCCGATCATGAAGTGGAAGTGCCCGACCACGAAATACGAATCGTGCAGGTACATGTCGGACGTAGCGGTGCCGAGCCAGAGGCCGCCGAGTCCCCCGACGCCGGTGGCCGCCACTATGCCCAAGGCAAACAGCATCGGCGTGCGGAGCTGGATCTGCGCCCGCCAGAGACTCGCGACCAGGTTCATGGCGAGGACCGCGAACGGCACCGTGATGATGACGGTGACGATGGAGAAATACTCGCCCAGGTAGGGGTTCATCCCGCTGGTGAACAGGTGGTGGCCCCAGACGATCATGCTGAGGACGGCGATGACCAGCAGGGAGTAGACCGTCAGGCGGTAGCCGAAAGGCGGGCGGCGG
>JACQVB010000120.1 GCA_016209985.1 Gemmatimonadota bacterium
ACACCTGACACCTGACACCTCATGACCTACCGGGGCGTGATGGTGGTATCCTGGATCGGGCAATAGTTGGGCTGCGCCGCCACCTGCGAATCCCTCGGCGGGCACTGGGCGCTGCTCGTATCCGACGGTGGCGTTGCCGAAGTGGTCGGATTCACGGGCTGTTGGTACATGTTGCTCTGCCATGTCGTGTCGTTAACGGGCGGGATCATCAACGTATCCTTCTGATCGTTCGGCAAAATCCCGCTCGTCGTGTCCGGCTGCTGGGTCGGTACGTTGCCCGTGTCCGTTACGCCGGGCCGGACGTTGTGCGGCGAGTTCGGCAGCGGCACCAGGGATGCGTCCTCGTTGGTCGTCTGGTACAGCTTGAGCGCGGCGCGTCTAGTGCTTTCCGTGGGCGTCCCCGTGGTCGAGACCGTTCCCCGCCGTGCGGTCGTCTTGCTCTTCGTGGTCACACGCACGTCCGTACGCTCAGGCGGCGTGGCCTTCGTCGTCGGAGATATCGCTGTGTCCGTCGCGGGCGCAGGCGTCACGACGGTCGTGGTATCCGTTCCGCCACTCACCCGAGCGTTGGTATCGTACTCGTTGTCATACCGATTGCCGCGGCAGCCGACTATTGCGACCGCCACGAAGAGCGCCGATGCTGCGAACCGATTACCCATGTGATCCTCCGAAGAAGTCGCCTCGACGCTTTCGTGACGCGCCGGTCGCCGAATGCCGCCGAGAAGAAATTGGTCCCTTCCCACTTCGCGGAGGGGCAAGAACTATGCCGATTCAGAACTTACAGCGCTGGTCGGGGAGCGTGAACTTATCTGCGCTCGGGAGAGGGAGAAGAGGTCTGCTGTGGCGCTCGCGCATCTGAGCTCGCGGCGCGTCCTGCGCGCAGCGCGGCGTTGTGTTTGCGCGGCGGCCCTGGACTAATCTCGGCGAACTTGGAAGAACTCCCGAAGCACGTGGCCGCACTCCTCGGCCATCACCCCGCCGATCACCTGCGGCCGGTGATTCAGCTTGGGATGACGGAGCAGGTCACCCACACTGCCCGCCATCCCGGCTTTCGGGTCATGGGCGCCGAACACCACCCGTCCGACCCGGGCAAGCACCATGGCGCCCGCGCATTGCGCGCAGGGCTCCAGGGTGACGTACACCGTCGCGGTCTCCAGACGGTCGACGTTCAACGCGGCGAGAGCGCGCCGCATCGCGATCAGCTCGGCGTGCTGCGTGAGATCCCGGCCCTTGACGGTTTCGTTGTGCGCGGAAGCAAGTACCCGTCCGTCCACCACCACCGCCGCGCCGACAGGCACCTCGCCGGCTTCCCCGCCCCGGCGCGCTTCGCTCAGCGCCGCGGCCATTCCCGCGTGATCGGCGTCGGACAGATTAGGACGTTTCGGGAGCGGCATGCCTCACCCCTGTCCCCTCTCCCCTTCGCTCCGCTCAGGGCGACGCTTTACAGGAGAGGGAAACGAGAGCGTAAGGTCAGCGTTGAAGGCCACCTGCCGTTCCCCTCTCCCGTATGGGAGGGGGGACAGGGGTGAGGTTCACGAACTCCACTCGCTGACCATCGCTGGAACGGACCACGCGAATGGTGTCGCCCTCGCCGTAGTCCCCTTCCAGGATCGCGAGCGCCATCGGATTCTGAATCTCCCGCTGGATCACGCGCTTCAAGGGCCGCGCGCCGTAGACCGGATCATAGCCCTCGGCAATCAGCAACTGCTTCACCTCCGGCGTGACTTCGAGCCGCAGATTGCGGTCCGCCAGCAACTTCTCGACCCGGATGAGCTGAAGGTCCACGATCCGCATCAAATCGTCGCGCGAGAGCGGCCGGAACATGATGACGTCGTCGACCCGGTTGAGGAATTCCGGCTTGAAAGTCTGCCGTAGCGCTTCCAGCACCCGCCGTTCGGCTTCTTCCCACCGATCTGCCAGGTCGAGCAGGATCTGGCTGGCCACGTTCGACGTCATGATGATGACCACGTTTCGGAAACTGACCACGCGCCCCTGACCGTCGGTCAGACGCCCGTCGTCCAGGATCTGCAGCAGGACGTTGAAGACATCGGGATGCGCCTTTTCGATTTCGTCGAACAGCACCACCGAGTACGGGCGGCGGCGCACCGCTTCGGTGAGCTGGCCGCCCTCTTCATAGCCGACATATCCCGGTGGCGCGCCGATCATTCTCGCCACTGCATGCTTCTCCATGTACTCCGACATGTCCAGCCGGACCATCGCCCGCTCGTCGTCGAAGAGAAACTCGGCCAGGGCGCGCGCCGTCTCGGTCTTTCCGACCCCGGTCGGGCCCAGGAAAATGAAGCTCCCGATCGGACGGTTGGGGTCCTGCAGCCCGGCTCGCGAACGCCGGACCGCATTGGCCACCGCTTCCAGCGCTTCCCGTTGCCCCACCACCCTCTTGCCCAGCTCTCCCTCCAGCTTGGTCAGCCGCTCGCGCTCCGACTCGAGCATGCGCTTGACCGGAATGCCAGTCCATTTGGCGACGATCTCGGCCACGTCTTCGGCGTCGACCTCTTCCTTCAAGTACTGGGCGTTCTTCTGAATCTCCATCAGCCGCTTGTTCTCCTGCTCGATGGTGCGCTCGAGCGAGGGAATCTTTCCGTACTGGATCTCGGCCGCCTTTTCGAGGTCGCCCGCACGGGTGGCCTGGTCGGCCTCCATGCGCGCCTGCTCCAGCCCGGCCTTCTGCTCGCGTAGCCGCTGGATGGCATCCTTCTCCGCCTGCCACTGCGCTTTCATTGCCTGGGAGCGCTCGGCGAGCTCGCTCAGCTCCTGCCTGATGGCTTTCACCCGTTCCTTGCTCGCACGGTCCGTTTCCCGGGACAGCGCCTGCTCCTCGATCCGGAGCTGCACCATCCGCCGCTCGACTTCATCGATCTCCTGCGGCAGGCTGTCGATTTCGATCCGCAGCCGGCTGGCGGCTTCGTCGATCAAATCGATCGCCTTGTCCGGAAGGAATCGGTCGCCGACATAGCGGTCGGACAGCGCCGCGGCCGCCACCAGCGCGTTGTCGGTGATCCGCACACCGTGGTGCACCTCGTAGCGTTCCTTGAGGCCGCGCAGAATGGCGATGGTGTCTTCCACGGACGGAGGCCCGACAAAGACCGGCTGGAACCGGCGCTCCAGCGCCTTGTCTTTTTCGACGTGCTTGCGGTACTCGTCCAAAGTGGTCGCGCCGACCACGTGCAACTCGCCGCGGGCGAGGGCGGGCTTCAGCATGTTGGATGCATCCACCGCCCCTTCTGCCGCTCCTGCCCCTACGATGGTGTGCAGCTCATCGATGAACACGATGAAGCGGCCCTCCTGCGCCGTCACCTCCTTGAGGACCGACTTGAGCCGCTCTTCGAATTCGCCGCGGTACTTGGCGCCGGCCAACATCTGAGCGATATCCAGCACCAGGATGTGCTTGTTGCGGAGCGAATCAGGCACGTCACCGTTCACGATGCGCTGGGCGAGGCCCTCGACGATGGCCGTCTTGCCGACGCCAGGCTCGCCGATCAGGACCGGGTTGTTCTTGGTACGGCGAGACAAGACTTGCACCACGCGACGAATCTCTTCATCCCGGCCGATAACCGGATCGAGCTTGCCCTGGCGGGCGAGGTCGGTGAGGTCCTTGGTGAAGCGCTGGAGCGACTGATACTTGCTCTCCGGCTCGACGTCGGTCACCCGGTGACTGCCCCGGACCGCCTCCAGCGCGGTGAGAAGCGTTTCCTTAGTGATGCCGCGATCCGAGAGCAACTGGCGCGCGGTTGTCCCCTTGGTCTCGACCAGCCCGACCAGCAGGTGCTCGGTAGACACGTATGCGTCCTCCAGCTGCTTCGCCAGCCGATCGGCCGCCTCGAACGCCGAGTTCAGCTCGCGGGAGATGGTGGGCTGAGCGCTACCGCCGCTCTGCGACGGCAGTCGCGCAATCTCCCGCTCGGTGTCGGCTATCAGGTCATGGACGTTCAGGCCGGCTTTCTGGAGGAGCGGCGCCACGATGCCTTCATCCTGGCCCAAAAGGGCGAGGAAGAGGTGGGCATCATTCACCACCGGATTGCCGCGTTCGGTCGCCAGGCTGACAGCCTGCTGAACCGCTTCGCTGGCTTTGAGAGTCAGTCGGTCTGGGCGAATCACTATTCCTCCGAGTTACGAAGCCATCAGCCATCAGCCGTCAGCCGTCAGCCATCGGCATCAGGATTTCGTGCCGATATTAGCAAGCGTCATACCTTTAATTGTATGTCGTTATTGCAGTTTGTGGCCAAAAAGACAGGGGGGTGAGCCAGCCTTGGCTAGCACACCCCCCTGATGGCTGACGGCTGATGGCTTTACTTCATCACCGTCATCTTGTTGGAAGTCGCCTTGGACTGCGCCTTACCATTCTGCAGCCATTGGACGACCAACTGGTACACGTACACCCCCGAAGCGGCTTCTTTGTCGGTCCCCTGGATCTTGCCGTCCCAGTAGGCCGTGTATTCTCCGTTACCGTTCCATGCCAGCGCGGCGTTATCGAGTCTCTCGCCGCTCCCCTGCACGATCGGCACGGCCACGAGTTGGGCGAGCACATTGTAGATCTTCAGGCTCACCACTGGCCGCTGCCCCCCGATGAACAACTCCGCCTTGAGTTGAAAGGGGATGAAGGTCTCGGGGTTGAACGGGTTCGGAAAATTCCTGCCAAGCGAAACCGATTGATCTCTTGCTGCGTCCTGTGCGCGTGATTCGCCCGGCACCGACCCAAGAAGCCCGAGCAACACCGCCACTGCCCAGGCACACCTTCTCATTTTGACTCCGTGGCTGACGAAAAAAGTTCCTTGGAACAACTCCTTGGTGAAAAGGCTCCATCCAGTAAGAAGCAAGCCTGCCTGCCCTGCCAAGCTATGGACCGCCGCCACCACCGTCAAGCACTCGTGACATACTGCCGGCCCGCCGCAGTAAGATGCCTTACATCCGCACTGCGTACGGTAAACCCCTTAAGGTCCAGCCACTCCAGTAACGGTATCAAGTACTTACGTGATATGTGGAGTTTGTCCCGTAACTGGGCCGGTGTCGCCCCTTCGAGCCTGCCGATCTCGGCAAGCGCTTCCTTGGCCAAGCGCTCCAGTGCCTCTCGTTGATAATATCGTTCCTGGCCGACTCGAATCGCGGTGCCCTGCCTCACATAGTACTCGGCAATTCGCTCGACCGATCCGCCGACACTCCCGGCAGTGAGCTCGGCCAGAGTGCGGCCCTCCGCCCCGGCGGACGCCAGCGCCTGAAGCAGGATCGCACCGGCTTTTTCCTCTTGAGTACTCAGCGAGGCAACGTGTCCGGCCAACCGGGTGCGACCGCCTTCGCTCACGATGTCGCCCGAGCGCTGCAGCTCCGCGACGACGTGCTCCCCCACGACGGCCGGCCGGAGCGATTGCCGCAACAGCTCCAGGGCCATGCCGGGCTCGAGCGGTTGGGTACGGTGATACGTGGCCAGGGCTTCGAGGGCCTCTCGTCGAAGACGTTCGAGAGCTGCCGCGGGGACCAGGCGGTCCCCCACCTGCACGATCTCAGACCGCTCGAGGGCGGCTTGGACGGTGGCGGGCCGTTGGCCCGCATGAATGCCGGCGCGCACCGCAAGGTCCCCGATAGCCAGTCCGTCCGGAGCGGCGCAGACGAATCCCCGTACCCGTTCCACCGAATCGCTGCCCTGCCGTCGCCCATCAGCCACTGGGCGCCTCGGCCGGGACGGCGGCCAGGGGTCGACCACGAGGCAGCCGCCGATCGTCGTCATGGGCGAGTACGACCGGAGCACCCCACGATCCCCCCAGCGCGCAATGACCGGCGACTCGAGCCGGAGACGTGCGAGACCCGTTTCTCCCGGCGCGATCTGTTCGTGCTCCGGTGTCAAGCGGGCGATCACTTCGGCGGTACCAAGATGAAGCCGGAGTCGCGTCCTCTGGGTCATTGGCCGGGGCGCGGTCGGGAGAAGCGAGAGCGTGATGTCGATACTGGAGGTCACGCGCCATGACGGATCATTGACGGCAACACTCCCTCGTCCGGCCGCGGCGCGTTCCAGCCCCACCATTGCCAGCGCGGTACGGCGCCCGGGCTCCGCGCGCTCCCGGCTTTCTCCATGGACCTGGATGCTACGCACGCGTCCGCTCGCGCCTTCGGGCAGCACGGAGACCTGGTCGCCGACCTTCACCGACCCGCTCCAGGTTGTTCCGGTAATCACGGTACCCGCTCCCGGCAGGCTGAACACCCGGTCCACCGGCATGCGGAAGAGATCGTCGGCCAGGCGCACTCCCGCCCGCGCGGCGCTTCGGGCCAGAGACGCGCGTAGCTGATCCAGGCCCTGGCCGGTCACCGCCGAGACCGCGACTGGCGGCTCCCACCGGATCGCGGTGGCGGCAAGACGCTCGGCAACATCGGCCCGCACCAGCTCGAGCCAATCCGGGTCGGCGAGATCGGCCTTGGTGATGGCGACCGCCCCGGTCGCAATCCCTAGCGCGTCGAGGATCGCCAGGTGTTCCGTCGTTTGGGGCATCACCCCTTCGTCAGCGGCCACGACCAGCAAGGCTACATCGATGCCGGTGGCACCCGCCACCATGTTGCGGATGAAGTCCTCGTGCCCCGGGACATCGACCACGCTGGCCCGGTACTCGCCGTCCAGTTGCAGGTGCGCAAAACCGATATCGATGGTAATGCCACGACGCTGCTCCTCCGGAAAACGGTCGGTATCGATGCCGGTGAGCGCCTTGACCAACGCGCTTTTCCCGTGGTCCACATGGCCCGCGGTACCGATCACGACATGCCGAGTCACGAGTGGGTTTCCCAGAAAGCCAAGGCTGGAAGCTCGCGGTCTTCCGAAGCGTGCCGCCGGACGAAGCGCGCGAGCAGGCGCCGGTGGGCAGCTTCGCGCTTTGCCTCACCCCTGGCCCCTCTCCCCTTCCCCTTCGCTGCGCTCGGGGTCATGGCAGGCTCGACGGGAGAGGGGGAATCTCCCGACTCACGACGCTTCGCACCCGCATCCGGATCTTCCTCGGTTGGCAAATCCCCGGTCACCAGGCGCTCTAGGAGGCGGCGCTCCTCATGGGGGAGTTTCGGAGCGTCGGTGCCGGCGGCACAGGTGGCGCAGAGCAAGCCACCGTCGGTTACGGAGAAGCGCGCGGCGCCCTCGGGAAGCGGACGGCCATCGCGCGCGCAGGAGTCGAGCGACGGGGAGAATCCGAGTGTCGCAATCATTCGCCACATCGCCGCAAGCCCGATCAGACCGACCTGTTCGTCGGGTGCCTCGGCCAGCCGGTCCAGCGACTCGCTCAGCAGATCGAAGATCTCCGGATGCCGTTCCTCGGGCGAGAGCCGGAGGACCAGTTCGCTCAACGCCGCGGCCGCCGCATAGCGCCGCACATCTTTCGCCAGAGCGGCACGTTGTGCGGTCAGGTCAAAGCCGGCCAACGTCTGGAGATCGCGCGTCTGCTTGAGATACAGCTGCGCCACGCCCTGACTGAGCGACTGCAGCCGCGCCCCGAACCGGCTCTTAGGCCGGAATGCCCCCTTGGCGATGGCGCTCTGCACCCCATGCTCACGGGTCAAGAGGCGGACGATCTTAGACGTATCGCCGTACTTGAACGAGTGAAGAACGATGGCGGCAGTGGAGACGAGCATGAGTGAAGATATTGCGGATTTCGGATTGCGGATTGCGGATTGAAAAACGGGAAACGTGCCTGATCAATCCGTAATCCGAAATCCGCAATCCGCAATCACTTGACTAGAACTTCGCCTTACCCCCGATCATCACCGTCCGTCCCCTCGCCGGGAAGTTGGCGATTTCGTGGTATCGCCGGTTCAGCAGGTTCTCCAGCCGGAGGATGATGGTTACACCGGGCGTCGAGGCCAGTACGTCGAGCTGACCCGAGGCATCCAGCACGGCGTAGCCCGGCAGCACCACGCGGGGAGAGGGGAACCGTGCAAAATCGCGGTCCGCACGATCACCGACGTATCGTGCTTCCGCGCCGAGGCTTCCGCGGGTCGCCGGCTTCCATGTCGCCCGCAGCGAGACCGCGCTGGCGGGCCGGCGGAGCAGCCGCTCTCCGCTCACGAATGTCGCATCCGGCCCGGTATCGAATCCGGCATCGGTCACGGCGGTCTGCAGATAGGTATAGCTGCCCTCGAACATGATCCCGCCGGGCAAGGCGGTCCGGCCCGCGACCTCCAATCCCGATGCGTCTGCCGCGGCGACATTGAAGTAGTTGGGGCCGCCGGGAGTGGGCGGGGTAAAGGTGTATTGAACGAGGTCGCGAAAGCGCTGGCTGAAATAGGTGGCCGAGAGGAAGACTATGCCCGCCGCGGTATGCTCCACGCCGACTTCCCAACTACCAGATTGCTCGGGCCTGAGGTTCGGATTGCCGGTGGAGAAACCGGTGTTGAAGTTCTCCCCGAACGCCGGCTCCTTGAAACCGGAGCCGATCGAGACACGCAAACGGGAGTTGGCGGCCCAGCGGAAACTGCCGCCGACGCGGTAAGTAGCGAAGGTTCCGAAGGTCTCATTGTCGTCGAGCCGGCCACCCACAGTCAGCGAGACCCGTCGCACCGGTTCGAGCATTGCCTGGACGTAGTACCCCCGGTTCAGCCGGTGAAACGCGCTCTGGCTGGACAATGGTCCGAACTGACTCGAGAACTGGCTGAAGTCGCGCGCGTTCTGGTAGGTGATCTGCGCACCCGCCGTGGCGATCGTGCCGCGAGGGAGGCGCACATTGGTTCGGAGATCCGCGCTGCGTCGAGCGGAATGAGACATGCTCTCGGAACCATAAAACCCCAGGGTATCCCCCGGGCTATCAGGCTGATCATCCGAGCCCGTTTCCGCTTCATGGGAGGCAAGCTGCAAGCGGGCCTCGACCCGGTCGCTGAGAAACCGGCCGGCCTCCAATCCGATCGTCGTACCGTTCCCGAAGGTGAACTGGTTGCGATCGTCCAGTCTCCCGGCGCCGTCTGTGGGATAATGGAAGACGCCGTCCCCGTACCGCAGGCTGAGTGTCGCATCGGTGCGCTCATCGGGCGCGATACGAACCCGACCGCTCGCCACCGCGTTGCGGTGGTTGTTATTGAAGGTGTAGCTGCCGTCGGTGGTGAAGCGAGAGAGTGCGAACGAGTAGTCGGCGCGATCATCCCCTCCCCGGAGAGCCGCATCCGTCAACACCGAGTGATACGTGCCACCCTGCAGTCCGGCTTCGACGGTCGGACTCCCGCGCCCTCGTCGGGTGAAGACCTGGACGACCCCGGAGACGGCATCCGACCCGTACAGCACGCTGGTCGGACCCGCCACGATCTCGATGCGGTCGACATTGTCGGTGGTCAAGCCGGCAAAGTCATACCAGCCGCCGGCGCCGTTCACTGCGACACCATCGACCAGCACCTGGACGTAGTCGCTCTCCCCGCCGCGCAGAAAAAGCGAGGTGACCGCGCCGAAGGAGCCGTTCTGCACCACGGCAGCGCCCGGCGCGGCTCGGAGGGCATCGGCCACGTTGCGGATGCCCTGCGAGCGCAGCTGCTCTCCGGAAATCACCGTAACCGCGGACGCCACCGAGGCGCGCGAGGTCGGCAGGCGGGTGGCAGTGACGACGATCTCGCTCAGTTTGAACGTGTCGCGTGGCACCTGGGCGCGAAGAGCTCCCGGGAATATCAGAGCCAACACAAGCATCAGCCTCATCATTTCTCCTTCCTTCATTGTGAGTGGTAAGTGGTGAGTGGTAAGTGGTGCGTGGTGCGTGGTGGGTGGAAGGCAGACGGTGCGGCGACCACTCACCACGCACCACTCACCACTCACCACTCACCGTCTGCGCAACGGCACCACCTGTGGCACGCCGTCCCATTCCAGGGTTTGCACCGGCCACTGGAAGACCTGCTCCACCACCTGGCGGGTCAGCACCGCAGCGGGAGACCCCGCCGCGTATACCCTCCCCCGATCCAGCACCACGATTCGATCGACGAAGCGGGCAGCGAGATTGACGTGGTGGGTGATGATCAGCACGCCAAGGTCGCCGGTGTGAGCGAGCTCGGCGGCCAGCTCCAACACCTCCATTTCATGGCGGAGATCGAGATTTGCCGTGGCTTCATCCAGCACCAGCGCGCGCGGCTCCTGCGCCAGCGCCCGCGCGATCCGCACCCGTTGCCATTCGCCACCGGACAAGCCGGCGATCCATCGGTCCGCCAGGTGCGCGACGTCGCACCGCTCCAATGCCTGCTGGACCGCGGCGCGGTCCGGCTCCCGGGGAGACCCGAGTGCGGTGAGATGCGGATACCGGCCGAGCATCACCGTTTGTCGCACCCGCAGGGGAAAGACCGGCTCCTCACGCTGGACCACCACGCCGATGAGCCGCGCGAGATCGCGCCGGGTCCAGCTCGTCACCGGTCGGCCGGCCACCGACACGAGACCGGCCGCCGGAGCCAGCACCCCCAGCAGCAGCCGGGTCAGCGTCGTCTTTCCGCTGCCGTTCGGACCGACGATGCCCACCAGCTCCCCGCTTCGGAGCGTCAAATCGGCAGCCAGCACCGCGGCCTCGGCGGCGGCGGGGTAGCGATACGTCACGCCGCGGGCCTCGAGGATCATGTCGCCCATCGTCGCACCAGCATTGCAAAGACCGGAACACCGATCAGAGCGGTCACTACTCCCACAGGCAGCTCGACCGGCGCGAATGCCACCCGCGCCACCATGTCTGCCAGAACCAGGAGAATGCCGCCCACGAGGAACGCGGCCGGGAGGAGTACCAGATGGACGTGACCCCAGCGCAGCCGAACGGCGTGGGGGACCACCAGCCCGACGAAGCCGATGATGCCGCTCACCGCGACAGCCGCGGCGGTCAACAGCGACGCCGTGAGGTACAGGATGCGCTTCAGCCGCTCGACATCCGCTCCCAAGAACCGCGCGGGTTCTTCACCGAGCGAGAGCAAATCCAGCGGGCGGGCGGCCGCGAAGATCACGGCGAGCGGTACGATGGCGTAGGCCCCGAAGACCGCCAGACTCCGCCACGACGCTCCGCTCAACCCCCCCATGAGCCACAGGAGCGCGTTCCGCAGCTCCGCGGCCGGCGAGACCGCCAGGACGGCGCTCATCAGCGACGCGGCGAAGGCGCCAACCACGACGCCGGACAGCAACAGCACCCGCGCGTCGAGGACCGAACCGGTCACCAGCGCGAGACGATAGACCAGCGCGATGGCCAGCAGGGCGCCGGCGAACGCGGACGCGGGAAGCGCCCAGGCCGCGCCCAGGTGCAGCGCAATGGCCAGTACTGCGCCCAGGCCGGCGCCTCCGGAAAGGCCAAGCAGAAACGGATCCGCCAACGGATTTCGCACCACGGCCTGCAGCGACGCACCGCAGACAGCGAGGCTCCCTCCGATCAGGAACGCGAGAAGCGCTCTGGGCAGCCTCAGGTCACGCACGATCGCGACCGTTACCGGGTCACCCTGTCCGGAGAGGGCGCGGCCGATATCGAGCGGCGCAATCGGGAACGCTCCGATGGCCGTGCCCAGGGCGATCGCTGCCAGCGCAAGGATTCCAAGACCGATCCAGCGCACTCTTCACCTCACCCCGTTCCCCTCTCCCATGGGAGAGGGGAACGCAAGCGCGTCCTGGAGTTTCCGAGTGGCCGTAACCGCCCGGAATGAAGGCCGGTTGAATTCCGTTCCGTTCAACGCGACGAATCGGTGCTCGCGAACCGCGCGGACCGACCGCCATTCGGGGCGGTTCGCGAGCGCCGGGCCGGTGCTGTCACTCGCCAGCAGAAGCAGCAGATCCGGATTCCGCCCGGCGATGGTCTCGATGCTCACGGTCGGTGACGGCTGCGGGAGATCCGCGAACACGTTCTCCCCGCCGGCCAGCGCGATCAGCTCGGTCAGGAAGCTTCCGGCGCCGATCACCATCGGCGGATTGTCCCACGCGATCATCGCGACACGAAGCCGGGCGGTATGCGGAACACGCGCCAGGCTGTCGAGCGCTCCCTCGAAGCGCCGGGCGATGGAATCCACCCGCGCGCTGTCGCCCAGAAGCGCACTGAGCAGGCGGGCGGCGTGAGCCACGTCCGCCAAGCGGTCCATTTTGATGTTGACGGCGGGAATGCCGAGGCGAGCCAACTGCTCGACGGCCGGCCTGTTGGCGGCAGTCGCGTACATCACCACCAGATCGGGCTTCCGGGCCGCGACCACCTCGATGTTGGGATTGAGACCGTCGCCCACGCTGGGGACTGCGGCGACTGCCGGCGGATAGTCACACCACCGGGTACGGCCAACCACGCGGTCGCCGAATCCCAGGGCAAAGAGCAACTCGGTGCTCGAGGGAGCGAGCGAGACGATGCGATGAGGCGTGGCGCTGACCGCCACGCGCGCGCCGAGATCGTCCACCACCGCCGGCGTGCGTGCCGGCGTCGCCGGCCGGCAGGCGGCCGCGACCAAGCTCAGGCCGAGAAGGAGGATGGAACGGCGAGAATGGAAAGGACCGCTACGAAGCGACGTCACGCAGACCCACCAGCCCTCCCGCGAGGACATTGAGGTTGCGCGAATGGAGCGTCTCCTGGCTTCGGGCTTGAGACTCGCCTTCCCGGTTTCCCAGTGGCGATTGAGCCTCAACTGCTGTGCCCGTTACAGTGGCGGGGCCGCGCCGGAATTGCACCGGCTTCCGTGACCCATTCGCCTCTCCCCTGTCCCCTCTCCTTACAGGAGAGGGGGACGAGAGCGAGAGTTCAAGTTTTGTGGTCGCAAGCTATGACGGGTGGTTTCGCTCCGCAAGAGCGGCGCCGAGTTCGCTGGCCAACTTTTCGCGAAGGGCACGCCGTTCGGCGTCATCGGAAGAGCCGAGTGCCACGTCGAGCGCGGCGATCCGCGCCGCGAGCACCTCGGCGTCGCGGAGTCCGGCGCGGGCGTGGTCGGCTCGCCACCAGGCGACGAACGCCGCGACCAACCCCAGCGCGCTCACCGCGACCACCACCCACCAGAAATCGCCCGGTCGCGCGGGACGCCGCGAGAAGCGAACCACGATCGGGGTGCCGGCCGGCACGTCCTTCGCCTCGAGTCTCCGATACTGAATGTTCTCGAACGATGCAATCCCGAGGTCCTGGAGCGGTCCGGCCACCGGTTTCGCGATCGTATCGGCCACCATCACATCCAGCTCGCCGATCGGTTCCTGCCGCGGGAGCCGCAGCGCCGCCGTGCGGTCGGGGAGGACGTAGGTGAGTACGATCTGCTTCTCGCCCGGCGTCAGCGGAGCGAGGACCGCGATGGAATCTCCCCGGCGGACGATGGCGTCCTGGCTGAGGTCGCTCTCTCCTACCTCCACCTCCAGCGCGCCGGTCAGGAGACGACCTTTCCAGGATGGCTGCGTGCTGTCGGCGCCGACGCGGGTCCGCGTTCCCGCGTTCCGGATGATGAGCAGCTCAAGCACCGGAATCGACCCATCGGGATTGGCCGGCTGGACCAGCAGATGCCGCTGGCTCAACCCAACCGGCTCGGTGGAAGAGGTATCGAACACGACAATGGTGCCCAGCTCACGCGAGTCGATTAGGCCCGGACCAACCGAAAGGCTCAGGTAAGCGACTCCGGCATAGCGAACGCCGACGGCGTACTGCGCGCTGGTATCGGGACGGGGAATGGTGAACTGGTAGCGGCCGGAGCGGTCGGTGCGAATCGAGTCCACCGGACCACTCCCGAGCGATCCCACGCGATGGAGCACAGCCCAGGCGCCGGAAACCGATACGGTTGCGTCGTTATCCGGCCGGACCACGCGTCCGGAAAGACGCGCCCTCACCCCTGTCTCCTCTCCCTGACGGGAGAGGGGCACGAGAGAGTGCCAGGCAGACTCTGTCGCGTGAGCGACAGTCAGCCGAGCCCAGGCTTTAGCCTGTGGAATGAGGAGGGTGAAAGCGGCGAAGAGCGCCGGATTACGGCGTAAACTTGCCGAAGTCTTCAGGATCCAGATTTTGGAGATAGGTCTTGAGCGAGTCCGCGTCGAGGGCGGTGCCGTCCTTGGCCGACTCGCCGGTGTCCACCGACGTGAGCTCCAGCAGATCTTCCTGGGTGAAGATGGGAGCGTTGAGTCGCAGCGCGATGGCGATCGAGTCCGACGGGCGGGCATCGATCTGAATCACGTGATCTTCACGGCGAACGTCCAGCTCGGCGTAGTAGGTGTTTTCCTTCACCTGGGTGATCAGGACCCGATTCAATTTGGCACCCAGTCCCACGATGAGCTGCTTGAGAAGATCGTGTGTCAGTGGGCGCGCGAACTTGACTCCCGCCAATTCCATGGCGATGGCGCTGGCTTCGGCGGGGCCGATCCAGATGGGAAGCACCCGCTCCCCTTCTTTTTCCTGAAGGATCACCACCGGTGTGTTCGTGGTGCGGTCGAGCCCGAGGTGGGCGACCCGAACTTCGATCATGCGCTCCTAACGTTACGTTCCGGCATCCCAGGACGCCAAGTAGTGCTGCTGTTCCTTCGTCAACTCGTCGATCGTTATACCCATCGAGGCGAGTTTGAGAGCCGCAACGTCACGGTCGATTTCGACAGGCAACCGGTGAACCGCCTTGGGTAGCGTACCCCCCTGGCGCACCAAATGTTCGGCGGCCAACGATTGGTTGGCAAAGGACATGTCCATGACCGATGCGGGGTGGCCTTCCGCCGCCGCCAGATTGATCAGCCGTCCTTCACCCAGCACGAATACCCGTTTGCCGGCGAGCATCCATTCGTCCACGAAATCCCGCACCGCGCGCGGCCCTTTGGCCGCCTTGGCCAGCCCGTCCAGGTCGATCTCGACGTTGAAGTGTCCCGAGTTGGCGATGATGGCGCCGTCTTTCATCACCTTCATGTGCTCGACCCGGATCACGTGGGTGTTGCCGGTCACGGTCACGAAGACGTCCCCCAGGCGGGCCGCGTCGGCCATCGGCATCACCAGGTAGCCGTCCATGCGGGCTTCCAGGGCCTTCAACGGATCAATTTCGGTGACGATCACGGTGGCGCCGAGGCCCCGGGCGCGCATGGCGAAGCCACGGCCGCACCAGCCGTAGCCGCACACCACGAAGGTGCTTCCCGCCACGAGCAGGTTGGTGGCCCGCAGGATTCCATCCATGGTGGACTGGCCGGTGCCGTAGCGATTGTCGAACAGATGTTTGGTCAGTGAATCATTCACCGCTATCACCGGAAACTGGAGCACGCCTTCCTTGGCCATCGCGCGGAGCCGAATGACCCCGGTGGTGGTCTCTTCGGTCGATCCGATGACTTTCGAGATCAGGCGCCGGCGCTCGGTTTTGCCCAGGCCTTCCACCCACCGGCGCACCGGTGGCGCGAGATCGTCCAGCCGCTCCAGCGCGATCATGTGGAGCGCCCCGACCACGTCCGCGCCGTCGTCCATGGTGATGTCCGGCTCATGCGCGATGGCGGCCTGGATATGGAGATAATAGGACTCGTTGTCCTCGCCCTTGATCGCGTACACCCGCACGCCATGATCGCGCGCCAGGTAGGCGGCGACATCGTCCTGGGTGGAGAGCGGATTGGAGGCGCAGAGTGCCACGTCGGCCCCACCCGCTTTGAGGGTGATGGCGAGATTCGCCGTCTCCGTGGTGACGTGAAGACAGGCGGACAGCTTCTTTCCCTTGAGCGGCCGCTCTTTCGCGAAGCGCTCCCGGATCTGGCGCAGGACCGGCATGAACTGCTCGGCCCACTCGGTCCGCCGCCGGCCTTCGTCGGCCAGCTTGAGATCGCGGACGTCGTAAGCACCCTGCTGAGGGGCGGAGGACTTGGTCGTCGTCGTCATTGGGAGGATGCCAGGGATCAGGGGTCAGGTATCAGAGAATTCACACACGGCGCACGGCGTCTTGCAGATCCGGAGCGAGCTTCGTGTCTTCCCAGGTGAACAGATTGACGTGGATATCGTGCGCAGTCGTGGATTCGGGAGACCGGCCGAAATGTCCGTACGCGGCGGTCGGCCGGTAGATGGGCTTCCGCAGCTCGAGCGCCTTGATGATTCCGAGCGGCGTGAGGTCGAACACCTTGCGAATCGCGGCTTCGAGCTTCTCCTGGGCCACCTTGCCGGTGCCGAAGGTTTCCACCATGACCGACACGGGGTCCGCCACGCCGATGGCGTAGGCGATCTGCACCTCGCACCGGTCGGCCAGCTCGGCGGCGACGACCGTTTTTGCGACCCAGCGCGCGGCGTAGGCCGCCGAGCGATCCACCTTGGAGGGGTCCTTGCCGGAGAACGCTCCTCCACCATGCCGCGCGGCCCCGCCGTAGGTGTCGACGATGATCTTGCGGCCGGTGAGTCCGGCGTCGCCCTGCGGCCCGCCCACCACGAAGCGGCCCGTGGGATTGATCAGCAGCTTCACGCCGTCGTGGTGGAGCCCGGTCTGTTCCAGGACCGGCTCGATCACATGCGAGGCGACACTGTCCTGTACTTCGGCCGCGCTCACGTTGGGCGCGTGCTGGGTGGAGAGCACCACCGTCCGCACCGCGACCGGGCGGCTGTTCTGATACTCGACGGTCACCTGGCTCTTGCCATCGGGCCGCAACCAGGGAAGGTCCCCGCATTTGCGGACCGAGGCCAGCCGGTGCGTCAGCCGGTGCGCCAGCATGATGGGCAGCGGCATCATCTCGGGCGTTTCGTTCGTCGCATAGCCGAACATCATACCCTGGTCACCGGCTCCGCCGGTGTTGACCCCCATGGCGATGTCGGGCGACTGGGTGTCCAGCGAGACCAGAACCGCGCAGGTCTTGCTGTCGAAGCCGAAGGCGGCGTCGGAATACCCGATGGACTCGATCGTCTGGCGAGCCACGTCGGCGATGTTGACGGTCGCCTTGGTCGTGATCTCGCCCGCGACGACGGCCATGCCGGTGGTGACGAGGGTTTCGCACGCCACCCGCGCCATGGGATCCTTGGCGAGAATGGCATCGAGCACGGAATCGGAAATCTGGTCCGCGATCTTGTCCGGATGACCTTCGGTCACCGATTCGGATGAGAATATGTATCGATTGTGAGTCATGATTAGGCTTTGAAAGTAGCGGACCGCTTGGTACGCGGCAACCGACCGGCTTCGAGCCACCGAAGGTCGACGTGCGGGGCTACCCCCTCCTCGATCAGCTTGGTGACCTCCGAGGTCTTTCTCGCGGCGAGCACGGCTTCCGCCACCAGCGTCGCCTGGCGGATGTCGATCTGCCGCACCAGCCAGCGGAGCAATGGGAGCGCAGGCGGGGCCACCGAAAGCGCGCGATACCCCAGGCCAAGCAGCAGGAACGCGGCGAGCGGTTCCGACGCCATCTCGCCGCAGACGCTGACCGGCTTGCCCGCGCGCTCGCCCGCGTCGCACACCTGTTTGAGAAGGCGCACCACCGCGGGATGAAACGGGGTGAAGCGGTCGGCCAGGCGGGCATTGCCCCGATCGACCGCGAGGGTGTACTGGGTAAGATCGTTGGAGCCGAGACTCAGGAAATCCGCTTCCTCGGCCAACTGATCCACCATGAGCGCCGCGGCGGGAGTCTCGATCATCACGCCAACCGGAAGCTCCCTGGCCGTGGGCACGCCTTTCCGGATCAGATCCTCGATTCCCGCCGCGACCAGTTCGCGGGTCCGCTGGACCTCCTCCACCTGCGTCACCAGCGGAAGCATGAGCCGGGCGTCGCCCTCGACCCGGGCGCGCAACACGGCGCAAATCTGGGTCTCGAACATCCGCGGCTGATCGAGACACACTCGAATCGCGCGCCAGCCGAGGAAGGGATTCGGCTCCGGAGCGGTGCGGAAGAAGGCCGGGAATTTGTCTCCGCCGAGATCGTAGCTCCGGATCAACACCGGCTGGCCGGCGAAGCGGCGGACCACGCGCTCGAAGTAGCGGGCCTGCTCGTCTTCGCTCGGGAGCGCCGCGCGCCCGATCAGCAGGAACTCGGTTCGCAGCAACCCGATGCCTTCGGCGCGATGGTTCACCGCGGCATCGAGCTCTTCGGGAAGATCCAGGTTTCCGCGGAGCGCCACGGTGACGGCGTCCTGGCTGGTGGCGGGCTGATCCATGACCCGCTCCAGCTGGCGCTGAAGCGCGCGGCGCCGCCGCTCACGCGCCCGCGCCTCCCGGACTTCGTCCTTGGACGGATCCAGGAGCACGCTCCCGTGGGTGCCGTCGAGGACGACCTCGTTGCCGCTGGCGACCCGCGCCAGTCCGCCGACCAGACCCATTACGCAGGGAATGCCCAGGCTCCGCGCGAGGATGGCCGCGTGAGCGGTGCGGGTGCCTTCTTCCGAGGCGAAGCCCGCCACGTGCTCCGCGTCGAACTGCAGCGTCACTCCCGGCGAGAGCTCGCGGGTGAAGACCACCACCGGCCGCCCGTAGTCGGTCTCGAGAATCGGATCTACCGGCTCGCCGAGCAGGCGGCGGAGCACCCGAACCTGGAGCCCCGAGATATCGGCGATGCGCTGGCGCAGCCGCTCGCTGGCGGATTGCGCCCAGAGCGCCCGCACCTCCAGCGCCTTGAATTCGAAAGCCCGTTCGGCGCAGAGCTGGTTCTCGCGGATCAGGCGCTCGACGCCGGAGATGAACTCGCTATCCTGAAGCATCATGATCTGGGCGTCGAAGATCTTGGCTTCGTCGGGACCGATGCGCTCTTCGGCCCGGACCTTGAGATCCTCGAGATGGGACTGGACGTCCGCGATCGCCACGTGGAGGCGCTCGATCTCGGTCTCGACTTCGTCTTCCTCCACCACCCGTTGCGGCACGTCCGGCAATTCCCAACGCACTACTAGCGCCGGCCCGACGGCGACGCCGGGCGACACACCGATTCCCGTCAGGCGGCGGTCGGTCATGGTTCGCTGAATCCGTTCGCCACCAGCGCGGCCAGCGCTCCCGCCGCGGCCTCGGCATCCTCCCCCTCGGCGCGGATGGTCAGGTGGCTTCCGCACTCGGCGGCCAGCGTCATGACGCCCATGATGCTCTTCCCGTTCACGTGCATATCGTCCTTCGAGAGGAAGACGTCCGAGCGAAACTGGCTCGCGAGCTTGACGAACTCCGCCGCCGGCCTGGCATGCAGTCCCAGCGGATTCACAATTTCCACCAGACGCTCGGCTACGGCCATAACGTCCCCAGCCCCAATGCCACGGCCGCCATGACCAGGCCGAAACGCAGACCACCGAGTGCCGGAGCCAGCCACAGCGCCAGGGTGAGGCCGACCGCCGCCACGCCGAAGATGGCCGTATGCAGCAGCGGCGAAACGCCGGTGCCCAGCCAGGTCGCCACCAGCGGAATCGCCAGGCCGACGGCGAGCGCCGCCATCGGACCGGCCAGGCTCAAGCCCACACGCAACAATGGCGCACCCAGCGCGCGGGCGACCCTGGCCCCGTCGCGCCACCCTGCCTGCAGTCCCCAGGTCCGCAGCGCCAAGTGGACCAGGTTGTAGAAGAGCAGGAACACCGCCGGCCCCACGTACCAGGGCGTGGTCGCCGCCAGCGCCAACCCGATGCCCGAGGCGAACGGGAGCGTGCCCGCCCAGATCAGACGGTCGCCCATCGAGCCAAGCGAGCTGGTGAGCGCCGCCTTGAGCCGCTCGATCTGAGCAGCCGGAACGCCCTCGTGTTCGGCCTTGGCGATGGCGCCGACCGCCACGCCGATCAGATAGGGATGCGAATTGAAGAAGCCGACCGACCGGCCCAGCGCCTCGTGATAGCGCGCGCCGTCCCGGCCGCCGGGCAAATCGCGCAGCATCGGCTCCAGTGCCCGTGCGGTACCGATGGCCGCCATCCGCTCGTAATTCCATGAGCTCTGGACCGCGAAGAGTCTGAGCCACGAGAGCATCATGCCCTTTTTCATCGGAGCACCACTACCGCGATACCCGCGGCGAGACCGATCGCGAACCAGCGCAATCCGACCATAGTGCCCGTCCCGCGCAGGGTACCCGATATGGCGGCACTGAGTCCAGCGCCGATCACCACGGCATCGAGCAGCGTGGCGATCCGGGGAGTCAGCGGCGGCCAGGCGCGAGGGAGCGCGGCGAGTGCGAGCCCCGCAGCGGTGAGCAGTAGCGCGCGCGCCGCATCGCGCATGAGCCCCGCGCGGTGAAACGCGCGGATGGTGACCGGATCGCCGCTGGCCAGGCCCTCCCGATATCGCGCGACCGCTCGCGAATTGCGGCGCCGGACCTCCAGGATCGTGAATTCGCCCACGTAGGCCACCACCAGCCCAATCGCGGCAGCCAACCCGATCGCGCGCAGTGGATCGCCTCCGGCGGCCACCACCGCCGACGCGACCGAGGCGGGGCCGTAGTCGGGATAGCGGGCGGCGCCGACCGGCAGGACCTCTAGCGCGAAGAGCTCGAGCATCATGCCGACGGTCACACCGCTGACCGGATCGCCGAGCAGCAGTCCCGCCACCGTCGCCGCGACCAGTGGGCGGGAGATCATGGCCTGGGGAACGCTCACGAGATCGAGCCCCACGACGGTGCCCCAAGCGAGTAGTGCGGCGACCTCGAAACCGGTCACGGGATCTCCCGGAACGGAATCGGCCTCGCCGTGGGCACATCCTGCACCGACACCTCAACTCCCCGCTCGGCCAGCCGCCGCAGCTGCTCCGCTTCCGTTTCGGACAGGTAGAGATAGCGCAGGCGCTGCCGGCGATCCGGCTGCTGGTGCAGCCCGCCCACATTGACGCGGCGAATAGCAGGTGCCCCTTCGACCAGACGCACCAGGGAGTCGACGTCGCCGGTGAGCAGCAGCGTCTTCTGCGAAGAACAGAGCCAGCGGGGCACCGCGGCGACCGCCTCCTCGACCGAAGCGAACTCGAGGCTCATGTGGGGCGGCATCCCCATCCGGTAGAGCTCCTGCTCCCATTCGCTCTGCCGGACGCGATCGTCCATGACGATCACCAGGCTCGCCGCGAGCGCCTGGCCCCACCCTACCACTACCTGTCCGTGCACCAGCCGGTCATCCAGCCGCACGAGATCGAGCGTCACGGGGTGACGGCGCGGACCGCCCGGCCGCCGGTCTCGACGGCTCGCTTGGCCGCTTCCGCCGGGGTGAGGTCGCGGTGGTAAATGAAATCGAGCAGCATGGCCAGGTTCACCCCGGCTACGACCGCGACATCGGTGGCGGTTCGCTGATGCCGTACCGCCGCCTGCAGGCAACTCCCCCCCGGCAGGTCCACGAACACGACGGCCGGACCATCTCCGATCGCGTGCTTGAGACGGGCCGCCAGCAGACCGCCGTCACACCCTTCATTGGACAGGGGAATGAGGGGATCCGCTTCCCCGGTGATCTGACGGACTGCCTCCACCAGACCCTGGGCGAGCGCGGCGTGCGACACCACGACCCCCCGCAGTGATTCACTCATAGTCTTCCGAAAGGTATTCCCGCAGCTCGCGCTGCTCCGCCATGCGCTGGATCAGGCGCTCGTTGAGCCGCTGCGCGGGATCGACGCCGTTCCAGCGGAGGAGATAATTCAACGCCACGACTTCGGATATCACGGTGATGTTCTTTCCGGGATTCAGCGGCACCATTACGTGTGTGAGATCGACTCCCAGAATTTTGGTGGTGGCCCCGTCGAGACCGGTGCGATCCACCTCCCTGGCGTTGTCCCAGTCACACAGTTCCACCACCACTTCGATCCTCTTCTGACGCCGCACCGCCTGGATGCCGAACAGCGAGGAGATGTCGACCAGGCCGACGCCGCGAATTTCCATGTGCCGGTAGGTGAGCTCGTCGGCACGGCCGATCAGCACGTCCTGGCCTCGCTCGGTAATGTGCACCACGTCATCCGCCACGAGACGATGCCCGCGTTCCACCAGGTCCAGCACGCATTCGCTCTTCCCGATTCCGGAGCGGCCGATGAACAGCACGCCGACGCCGAACACGTCCGCCAGCGAGCCGTGGACGGTGGTGGAAGGCGCGAACATCTCGGCCAGGAACGGCGTGATCCGGCGATAGAACTCGGCTGTTTTCAACTTGGTCCGGAGGACCGGAATACGCCGTTGCTGCGACACCTGCAGCAGCTCGGTAGGTACCGGCTGCGCCTTGGTCACGATCACGCAGGGCAGCTCGTAGCTCAGGAATTTCTCGAGTGATTGCCGGCGGGCATCGGCGCTGAGGGATTGGAGATAGGAAATCTCCGTCTCACCGAGTGCGTGCAGCCGTTTGCTGGCGAAGCGGCGGGTGAAGCCGGCGAGGACCAGGCCGGGACTCGATACTTCGGGGACGGTGATGGCCCGGTCCAGCCCCACCTCGCCGGTGAGCGGCTCGAGCTGGAGCGACTCACCTTTCTGCGCCAGGAGATCGCGGACGGTCAGCTTGGGCATATCACGTCGTCTTGCTCCTCTTGGCGGCGGGCTTGCTGCCGTCCTTCACCAGCTGCCGCTTCAGTTTCTCCGCGGCGCGGTCGAGGGCGGTCTGGAAGTCGGCCGCCTCCGCCGAGGCCACTCGAGTCTGAGCCCGCGGCAGGTGGAGAATGAGCTCTACCACCTTACGCTGGTGATCGTCGTCGAAGATCACCTGCCCCCGCTGAGGGCGGTGGGACAGCTTGCTGACCCGCTCCATCAGCGCGTTCGCGCGTTCGCGCAGGTCCGGGGCGATCTCGCAGTGCCGCGCGGTAATCCGGGTTTTCATGGCTTGAGCGATTCCCGTAAGTGTTGTTCGGTTTCCAGGGCGGCGCGTTCCCACGACAGGGTCTCGGCAAACAGCCGGCCCGCCCGCCCCAGTCGTTCCACCAGATCACGATCGCCGGCAAGTCGCACCAGGATTGCACCCAGAGCGGCGGGATCGCCGTGCGGGACCAGAAAACCGGTCTGGCCATCCAGCACCGAATCTCGCAGCCCCGGCCGATCGGACGCGATGGCCGGTGTGCCGCAGGCGGACGCCTCGATATTGGCGATGCCCCACCCTTCCTTGGCGGAAGGGAAAACAAGGCCCCAGGCCCGCCGCAACAGATCCCGCTTCTCGGCTTCGGTGACGAAGCCCCGGAACCGGATCGAGTCCTGGAGCTCGAGCCGGAAAACCAGTGCCTCGAGCCGCGCCCGATCATCCCCCTGTCCGACGATCTCGAGCCGGAGCGCATGTCCTTGCCGGCGCGCCACCTCGATCGCCCTGATGGCTACATCTATTCCTTTATAACGCTTGATCCGCCCCACGTACAAGAAGGTGGGTTCGGGGAACCGGCCGACCAAGGGATCCGGGTGAAACCAGGTCGGGTCGATACCGGGGCGGATCACGCGTATCCGCTCTCGAGCTATCCCGCGAGCCACCAGATCGTCACGCGTGCTCTCGCTGATCGCGTGAAAGGCCGCCCGCCGGTACACCAGGGGAATGGGAAGTTCGGATAACCAGACGATGGCCCCGACCGGTAGCGGAGCCTCCTGAAACACCGTGGTTCCGAACAGATGAGGAATGATCACGTAGAAGGGCAGGCGCGTGAGTGTCGGGAGGTAGAGGGGAAGCTTGTTGATATCCTCCACCACGATGTCGTAGCGTCGGGCCCGGAGAGCGGAGCGCACGGCGGCGCGTCCCTTCAAGGCGAACGTCTGGCGGCCGGCGATACGCCGCACCTGAATACCGTCGATCTCCGCGACCGGAGCGGCGCCAGGCCATCCGGAAGCGATCAGCGTCACATGAGCACCGGCCTGTGCCAGCCGGCCGAAGAGCTCGAAAAAGTGAATCTCGGCGCCGCCCGCCTGCGGATTCTCCCGGTCCAGCCAATTGACGGCCAGAATGTTCACAGCCTTCCCAGGCGGCGGGCGAGAGTGTCGAGCACCCCGTTCACGAACCCCGGGGTCTTGGCGCCGGCGAACCACTGGGCGAGCTTGACCGCTTCGTCGATCGCGACGGGCGCCGGAACCTCACCGGCCCGGATCTCGTACAGGCCGAGGCGGAGGATGTTTTTCTCCACCGTGCCGATGCGCTCGAAACGCCAGTTGTGGGCCGCCGACGCGATGTCGCGATCCAGCGCTTCGAGTTGGGAGGCGACCGCGACGGCCAGCCGCTCCGCCCGGTGACGGTCGCGCGGCCGCAGCTTGAACTCTCCGGGCAGTTCGGAAACCGTTTCCATCGGCGGGTGTCCCTGCGCCTCCCAGGCATAGAGCATCTGCAAGGCTCTGGCCCGGGTCTTGGTTTCAACCCGGAGCGGCACGCTTCCGCCCCCGCCCCCGCCCCGCTGCCAGCGATGCCAGCATGCGCGCCGTTTCCACCGCAGCGGCGGCAGCCTCCGCCCCCTTGTTCCCCGCGTCGCCTCCGGCTCGCGCGAGCGCTTGCTCCAGCGTGTCGCAGGTGAGGACCCCGAATCCTACCGGCGTCGCGAATCGCAGCGCGGCCTCTCCCAGCCCCCGCGTCGCTTCGGCGCAGAGGTATTCGAAATGTGGGGTCTCGCCGCGAATCACTGCTCCCAGGGCTACGGCCACGGAATAGCTGCCCGCCTCGAGTCCGGCCTGGACCGCGAGCGGCAGCTCGAAGGCTCCAGGCACCCACACCACATCGACGCGGTCCGCCGGGTAGCCCGCCGTCGCGAGCTCGGCAACCGCTCCATCGAGCAGTTTCCGGGTGACGCCTTCGTTGAATCGGGCAACGACAACCAGGGCGCGCGGGTTCCGGGTGTGGTTCCTGCGCGAGCGGGTCCGAGGGGCCATGCTACTCGGCCAGCAGGTGACCGAGCTTGTCCCGCTTCACCTCCAGATACGCACGATTGTCCTCGGTGGGATCAGGCACGATCGGCACCCGCTCCTTCAGCTCGAGACCGTAGCCCTCGAGGCCCACTAGCTTGCGCGGATTGTTGGTGAGTACCCGGATCGAGCGCAGTCCGAGATCCATGAGGATCTGCGCCCCGATGCCGTAGTTGCGCAAATCGGGCGGGAATCCCAGTCGCTGATTGGCCTCGACCGTATCGTGCCCGGCATCCTGCAGCTCGTAGGCCTTTAGCTTGTTGAGCAGCCCGATGCCGCGGCCTTCCTGGTCCAGATAGACCACGACCCCGGCGCCCGCATCCGCGATCATGCGCATGGCGCTGTTCAGCTGCCACCCGCAGTCACAACGGCCCGAATGGAAGACGTCGCCCGTGAGGCAGCGCGAATGCATGCGGACGAGGACATTCTCGCGGCCGGTCGGCTCACCGTAGATCAGTGCCACGTGCTCGGCATCATCGACGTCGTTGCGATATCCGACGATCCGGAATTCGCCATACGGTGTGGGAAGTCGGGCTTCCGCGACCCGGTGGACCAGCCGCTCGGTCTGCAGGCGATGAGAGACGAGCTGCGCGACCGTGATGAAGGTGAGCTGATGCTTCTGGGCGAATCGCTCCAGCGCCGGGCGCCGCATCATGGCGCCGTCCTCGGCCAGAACTTCGCAAATGACGCCGGCGGGGTAGAGGCCTGCGAGCCGCGCCAGGTCCACGCTCGCTTCGGTCTGACCCACGCGTTGCAGCACGCCACCGGGACGCGCGCGCAGCGGGAATACGTGACCGGGCCGCCGCAGGTCGGCGGGCGCGGTGGCCGGGTCGATGGCCACTCGAATCGTTTTGGCACGGTCGACCGCCGAAATGCCGGTGGTAACCCCGAACCGTTTCGCGGCATCGATGCTGATGGTAAAGGCGGTTTCGTACGCTTCGGTGTTCTCGTCGGCCATCTGGGGCAGGCCGAGCGCATCGCAGCGCTCGGGAGTCAGCGTGAGACAGATCAGACCGCGCCCGTGGGTGGCCATGAAGTTGATCATGTCCGGCGTGACCAATTCCGCCGCGCCGATCAGATCGCCCTCGTTCTCGCGATCCTCGTCGTCGGCGACGATCACCAACCGTCCCGCCTTGATGTCTTCTATCGCTTGTTTGACGGTGCCAAATCCCATCTTTTTTCCTTATTGAGTAATCGTTCCCTTATTGAGTAATCGGCCCGCTGTCATCCTGAGCCCCGACCCCGAGTGAAAAGAGTGGGTCGGGCGAAGGATCTGCCTGGCTCGGGCCGAAGGATCTGCCGGGCTCGGGCGAAGGATCTGCCTGGCTCGGGCGAAGGATCTGCCTGGCTCGGGCGAAGGATCTGCCTGGCTCGGGCGAACGATCTGCCTGGCTCGGGCGAACGATCTGCCTGGCTCGGGGACGCACCGAAACCGTCGGCCGAGGTTAACGCTTCGCAGATCCTTCGCCGCTGCGCGGCTCAGGATGACGACCCTTCTCCATGCTTGAGAAACTGAGCGACCATCTTTCCGAGCATATCTCCTTCAACATGCACCTTATCCCCCCCCCGCAACTGCCCCAGGGTGGTGTGCAACCGAGTGAATGGTATTAATGATACCTGCACGAGTCCGGGTTCCGGTATCGCGTTGACCATCAAGCTCACGCCGTCCAGCGCGATCGATCCATGCAGAACCGTGGTGGCAGCGACGTCGGGAGGGACTCGTAAGTCCAAGAGGAGCGAGTCCTTAGACTCGCGTACCGCGGTCACCTCGGCCAGTCCGTCCACGTGACCCTGGACGAAATGGCCGCCCAGGCGATCTGAGGCTCGAAGCGCCCGCTCGAGATTCACCCTGCCGCCTTCGCGCATCTGCGCCAGTCGGGTACGGTCCTGGGTGGTGACGACCGCCTGTACCCGGAAGCGGCCCGGCCGGAGTGCAACGACCGTGAGACAGGCGCCGTTGATAGCGACGCTCTCGCCCTCCGAGAGGTCGTCAAACGGGGCGGCGATGGTGATGTCGAGCACTTCATCCTTCCGCTCGACCTTTTCCACCGTGCCCATCGCCATCACGATGCCGGTAAACACAGCTCCTTCTCGAGCGCGAGCAGCGTGTCCTTCCCCATGGCTTGGCGGTCGGTGGCGATCCATGGCCGAGCATCGCCGAGCAGCGTGGGAGTCCGTTCGCCGAAGGCCCGGGTTCCCGAGCCAAGAAAGATCGGCGCCTGGATCCAGTAGATCCGGTCAACCAGGTCATCGGCGAGCAGGGCGGTGATGAGGTTGCCGCCTCCCTCGACCAGAAGCGAAACGATTCCGGCCTTGCGCAGCGCGGTGAGCGCCGGAAGACGGCCTTCGGCGCTGATCAGACGAACGCCCGACCCGGCCAACGCCTTTTCCGCAGTTACCCGGGAAGCGGGGTCGGTGATGACGATGGTCGGGACTTCCTTGGCGGTCCGCACGAGGTGCAGATCACTGCGCAGGCCACCGCGGGTGAATACCACCCGGGTGGGCGCGACACGCGGTGGGACCGCACCGCGCACCGTGAGCTGCGGGTCGTCGGTCTCGGCGGTACGGCGGCCGACGGCGATGCCGTCGAATCCGGCGCGCAGCCAATGGACGAAGTCGCGCGATTCGACTCCCGAAACCCACTTCGCCCGTCCCGAAGCGTCGGCCAGGAAGCCGTCGAGTGAGGTCGCGACTTTGACCGCGAGGAACGGCCGGTCGGTTCGCCGGAGGCTCCAGAGAAACGGCGCATTCAGGGTCGCGGCCTCTTCGGCCAGCAGCCCGGTCTCCACCTCAATGCCGGCTTTCTGCAACTGCTCGACACCGCCCCGCGCCTCGGGATTGGGATCCCGCACGGCGATCACGACGCGCTTCACACCGGCTTCCACGATCGCGTTGACACAAGGTGGTGTTTTCCCCTGGTGCGAGCAGGGCTCGAGATTGAGCACCATGGTGGAGCCCTTGGGTGCGGCGCTGGTCCGCAGCGCCACTGCTTCCGCATGGGGCTCACCGAAACCGGCGTGATAGCCCTCCCCGACGACCTGACCGTCCTTGAGGAGCACGGCGCCCACCAGCGGATTGGGCGCCGCCCGCCCCCAACCGCCCAGTGCAAGCTGGAGTGCGCGACGCATGGCCTGCTGCTCGCTCAAGCGGATTCCCTGACTCATCGCAGCACGACTCCCTCACCCGAAACGATCTCTCCGATAACCCATGTCTCCACCCCGGCGGCAGTAGCGACCTTCCGCACGGCTTCCACGTTCTCGGGAGCCGCAATCGAGATCATCCCGACTCCCATGTTGAACACGCGGTACATCTCGTCACCGCTCACCTTGCCAGCTTCCTGGAGATAGCGGAACAGCGGCGGGACGATCCAGCTCCCCTTCTCCACCGCGGCACAACGCCCCTTGGGCAAGGTACGCGGGAGATTCCCGGGGATCCCTCCGCCGGTGATGTGGGCCAGGCCGTGAATCTTTTCCAGCGCCGGCTGGATCGCGCGGTAGTAGCTGCGATGCACCGCGAGCAGTGCTTCGCCCACGGTCGCGTGGATAGTCGGCAGCTCACTGTCCACCCCCAACCGTTCTTCGGAGAAGAGAATGCGCCGGGCGAGTGTGTAGCCGTTGGTATGCAGGCCGTTGGCCGCATAGCCGATCAGCACATCGCCGAGCTGCACCCGGTCACCATGGAGCGCCCCCCGCTCGGACACCACCCCGACGATGGTCCCGGCGAGATCGTAGTGGCCGGGTGGGTAGAGATCGGGCATTTGCGCCGTCTCCCCACCCGCGAGCGACATCTCATGTGCGCGGCAACCGCGGGCCACGCCCTCCACCAGCTGAACGGCCACATTCGACTCCAGCGATTCGCAGGCGATGTAGTCGAGAAAAGCCAGCGGCCGTGCCCCATGCACCAGAATGTCGTTTACGCAGTGATTGACGAGATCCTCGCCCACCGTGTCGTGGCGACGGGCCATGATCGCGACCAGCACCTTGGTGCCGACGCCATCAGTGGACAGCACCAGGGTGGGGTCGCTGATGTCGGGCGGCAGCTTCACCATGCCGCCGAAGGCGCCGAGCGCTCCTCTCGCCAGGGGGGTGCGGGTGGTGGCGACGACCTCGGCGATGCGTGCCTTGGCCCGCTGCGCCAGGTCCAGATCGACGCCCGCTTCGGCGTAGCGGTCAGGGCGGGCCAAAGTGCTCGGTCTCGACGTCGAAGTGGACCAACTCGCGAAAGGCCCGCGCCCGCGCGGTCACCTCGGCGACGCCGACCTGCGCGAGACGCTGGACCGAGAAATCCTCGACCGCGAACGATCCCATGGTGGCGCCGAATACCATTGCCCGGCGCAAGTTGGCGGGCGAGATGTCGTCCGAACGCGCCAGGTGGGCCATGAAGCCGCCGGCGAAGGCATCGCCGGCGCCGGTAGGATCGAATACCTCTTCCAGCGGGTAGGCCGGCACGTAGAAGACGTTCTCGCCTTCGGTCAGCACCGCGCCGTACACCCCCTGTTTGACCACGACCAGGCGGGGACCCCGCTGCATGATCCATCGCGCAGCCCGATAGACGTTCCAGTCTCCCGAGAGCTCGCGCGCTTCACCGTCATTCACCATCAGCACATCGATGTGCCGCAGCAACTCGAGCAGGACGTCCCGCTTGCTGCTGATCCAGTAATTCATGGTATCGCAGGCCACCAGCTTGGGCTTGCGGATCTGATCCAGGACCGAGAGCTGCAACTCCGGATCGATGTTGCCGAGGAACACCCACTCGGCGTTGCGGAACGCATCGGGAATCCGGGGCTGGAAGTTGGCGAAAACGCCGAGCCTGGTCTCCAGCGTCTCCCGGGTCTGGAGATCGTAGGAATACTTCCCCTTCCAGCGGAAGCTTTCCCCTTTCACCTTTTCCACGCCAGCGAAGTCGATCCCCCGGTCGCAGAAGTTTTCCAATTGATGGAAGGGATAGTCATCGCCGATCACGCCGACCACCTGCACCGGATGGATCGAGCACGCGGCGCAGGCGAAAAAGACCGCAGAACCACCCAGGGCTTCGGTGGCATTGCCGAAGGGGGTCTCCACCGTATCGAGAGCAATACTCCCGACGACGAGAAGGCTCATCGGCTGGCCTGGGGGTGCCGCGTTCCCAGGAGTGCTGAGGGCGGAACGCGGAGCGCGGAACTGTAAGGCCGGTCCTCACCACGAGGAACAGACAGGTGGGTGGCACGATCACTCCGCATTCCGCGCTCCACGCTCCGCGCGCGTGTCACATTCTCTCCGGAGCAGTTACGCCGATAAGATTGAGCCCGTTGGCAAGCACGATTTGCACGGCGCGGACCAGGACCAACCGCGCTTTTTCGATCGCCTCGCCTACGCCGATGACGCGGTGGCGATGATACCATCCGTTGGCCAGCCGGGCGAGATCATCCAGGTAGGCGATTACCCGGTGCGGCTCGAGGTTCTCGGCCGCGCGCTCGACCAGCGTCGGAAATTCCGCGAGGTGCTTCATGAGCTCCTGTTCATCAGCCTCGGTCAACAGCGACAGGTCCACACCATCGGCCGTGACCGCCCCTGCCGTCGTTCCCGCCGTCCGTAGTATTCCGGCCATTCGGGTATGCGCGTACTGAACGTAGTAGACCGGATTCTCTTCTGATTGTTTGGTCGCCAGATCCAGGTCGAATACGAAATGCGAATCGGCCTTGCGCATCAGCAGAAAGTAGCGCATCGCATCCTGTCCGACCTGATCGACCAGATCGCGTACGGTCACGTAGCTCCCGGCCCGCTTGGAGATCTTGACCTCTTCTCCGCCCTTCATGACGGTCACGATCTGGTGCAGCACGTATTCGGGATACCCTTGGGGAATTCCTACTTCCAGCGCCTGCAGGCCCACTCGCACGCGGGTGACCGTGCTGTGATGGTCGGCGCCCTGCACGTTGATGGCGCGCCTGAAGCCGCGCTCCCATTTGGTCCAGTGATAGGCGACATCGGGCACGAAATAGGTGTACTCCCCACCTTTCCCGGCGCTCTTCCGCATCACCCGGTCCTTGTCGTCGCCAAAATCGGTGGTGCGGAGCCACGAGGCTCCCTCTTTCTCGTACGTGTGGCCGGCATCGTCGAGCCGTTTGACGGTCTGCTCGACCTTGCCGCTGGTATAGAGCGAGGATTCGAGGAAATAGACGTCAAACTTGACGCCGAACGCCCGGAGATCGTGATCCTGCTCCTCGCGCAGGGCCTGCACCGCGAACCGGCGCACCGCCGGCGCGTCTTTCCCTTCGGGGTCCTCAGGATGCCGGGCGAGATACTGCTCGGCGATGTCGCGGACGTAGTCGCCATGATAGCCGCCCTCCGGGATCGCCGCGTCGCGCCCCCGGAGCTGCTGAATGCGCGCCTGAACCGACAGGCCGAGATTGGTGATCTGGGCGCCGGCATCGTTGTAGTAGAACTCGCGGGTCACCTTCCAGCCGGTCCACTGGAGCAGCGCGGCGATCGCATCGCCGATCGCGGCCTGACGTCCATGACCCACGTGAAGCGGGCCGGTGGGGTTGGCCGAAACGAACTCCACGTTGACCGGCTGGCCCTTTCCCACGCTACTCCGGCCGTAGCTCGAACCGGCACGGAGGATGACGGGAAGCACCGCCGAGAGCTGCTCTTCCGCGAGCCAGAAGTTGATGAAGCCGGGACCGGCAATCCCGATCTTGCTCACGACTTCTTTTGGCAGGTCCAACCTGGAGACGATGATTTCCGCCACGGCGCGTGGCTTCTGCTTGAGCGGGCCGGCAAGCTTCAGCGCCAGATTGCTGGATAGGTCCCCGTGTCCGGCATCCCGGGGGCGTTCGAGGACGATCTCGATGTCTGCCGCGCCCAGCTCGCCGGCGATCCGTGCCAGCGCCTCACGGAGCCGTTCGGCCCCGCCGATCAGGACTCGGCTCCGGGTTTCTTCTTCGACTTGTCGGCTGGTTTGCTGCTCGAGGTCTCCGCGGGTTTCTCGATCTTCGCGGGTTTTTCGGTCTTGGGCGTGGCACTCTCGTCGCCCGATTTCTTCTCACCGGTGCGCTTATAGTCCGTCGCGTAGAAGCCCGACCCCTTGAAGACGACGCCGACGCCCCCCGAGATCATCCGTTCGCCCCTGGTGCCGCACTTGGGGCATTTGGGGCGGGTGTTGTCGGAGATCTTCTGGACTTTTTCGTACTCGTGCCCGCACTTCGGGCACCGGTACTCGTAGGTCGGCATTGGCTGAGAAGCTCGTAATGCGTGGTGAGGCGGCAAGTTAGGGGGAGCGCCGGGGTTTGGGCAAGAATCGCCGCGCCGCTGGTTCCACTCGACACCACTCTCTCACCGCCCGCAGAAACCCGGCGACCAGAGGTGACGGCTCGTCGGTTCTCCAGGCGAGGCAGAGCTCGAGCGTGGCGTACGATTCTCGCACTCTTGCGTGGCTGACCCCCGGCGCGCCGGGCAGGTTGAGGGTGGCGGGAACGAGTGACACTCCATACCCCGCCGCGACCATGAATAACAAGGTCTGAAGGTGCTCGACCCCTTCCAGCACCCTGGGGGTGAATCCAGCCCTCTGGCAGACGCTCATGATGCGTTCGTAGAACCCGGAACCTTTGCGTTGGGGAAAAAGAACGAAAGGATCGCCCGAGAGCTGCTGCAAGGAAATTTGCCGGGATCCGGCAAGCGCATGCGACTCGGGCAGCGCCGCCAACAAGGGGACCTGAAGCACGGTTTCGCGTTGCAAGAGCCGGGAATCGAAATACGGCACCACCAGACCGACATCCGCCGTCCCCTGTTCCAGAGCGAGCACCACGTCGGTGACCAGGTACTCTCTCAGTGTGAGCTCAACGTCGGGAAACTGAAGTCGAAAATGGTGGAGAACGCCCGGAAGACCGACATACGACGCGACGGGCCCACACGCCACGGCAATCCGCCCAATTTGGCCTGCTTCCGCCCCCTGCGCCGCATGCACCGCGCCGTCCGCCCGGGACAGGATCTGCTGGGCTTCGGCCAGGAAGATACGACCTGCATGCGTCAGCTCGACCCGTCGCTTGGTGCGCCAGAGCAGTTTCACGTCGAGCTCGTCTTCCAGCTTGGCGATCTGTTGGCTGAGCGCCGGCTGGGCGATGCGCAGGTGGCGGGCCGCTCGAGTGAAGTGCAGCTCTTCGGCGACCGCAACGAAGTAGCGAAGTTGCCTGAGCTCCATACGACTAATATGCTCGTCCTATTATTACCATAAGACTAATATATTGGACAGCTTTTTGGGGGGGAGGATAGAATTGCGAGCGTAAACATGGTGTTTACTCCAGCTTTGGGTGGGAGAACGTGTCGTGACAACCATGGTCCCTCGGAAGTTCGAGCCGGGGGTGGACTTCAGGGGACGCACCACCCACTGGAAATGTTCTTCCTGCCGCTGGACCACGCCACTCACACCCGACTGCACCAACATGCACCCGTCGAAGTCGGTTCGTGACGCATTTCTCCTGCACGACTGTGTCAACCACGCGAGAGTGTCCCCCGACAAGTAGGGCCTGCGGGAATCGACGCTCGTGCCCAGGACCCGGCACCCATGAAACCTGAACGGTGGCGCCGCACGCTCTCGGCATGGGTGTTGGGTCTCTCGCTGCCCGCCCGGTATGCCATTGCGGTCGGCGTGACCGGGATCGCCGCCCTTCTACGGGTCGCCTTCGATCCCCTCTGGGGGCGGGGGCTGCCCTTCATCACCTTCTATCCCGCAGTCATGCTCGTCGCCTGGCTCGGAGGCTTCGGGCCGGGCATCGTCGCCACGCTACTCTCCGCCACGATCGCAGACTACTTCTGGATGGCACCGGCGCTTTCGCTGACCATCAGCGCGACGGGCGACGTTCTGGGACTCCTGCTCTTTGTCGGGATGGGTGCGCTGATCAGTGTTCTCAACGAAGCGTGGCGCCGGGCCACCGTCGCTCAGTCGCGATCCGAGGAGCGGCTCAGGGTCACGCTCGCGAGTATCGGGGATGCGGTGATCGCCACCGATGATCAGGGACGGGTGACGCGATTGAATGCAGTCGCAGAGTCGCTCACCGGGTGGACCGAGGTGGACGCGCTGGGCCGGCGACTGGAAGAGGTCTTCGTCATCATCACCGAGGACTCTCGGCGGCCGGCGGAGAATCCCGTGGGGAGGGTGCTGCGCGAAGGCGTGATTGCGGGACTCGCGAACCACACGGTCCTGGTTTCGAAGGACGGCCGCGAGATCCCGGTGGACGACAGCGCCGCACCAATCCTGACGGCGGACGGACGGGTGGCCGGCGTCGTCATGGTGTTCCGCGACGTGACCTCTCGACGGCAGGCCGAGCAGGAACGGGCCGACTTGGTCGAGAACGAGCGAGCGGCGCGGGTCAAGGCGGAAACGGCGGAACAACGCTTGCGCATCGCGCTGGAAGCCGGCCGCATGGGGACCTGGCAGTGGACCATCGGTACCGGCGAGGTGAAGTGGTCGCCCGGCCTGGAGGCGATCCACGGATATGCCCCAGGAACCTTCGCCGGAACGTTCGAGGCTTTCGAGAAGGAGGTCTATCCGGAGGACCGCGAGAGCCTACGCCACGCCATCTCCGAGGCACTCGAACAGCGACGGGACCACCAGGTGGAGTACCGGATCGTGCGCGCGGACGGCGCCGTACGGTGGGTGGAAGGACGCGGGCAACTCTTCTGCGACGCGGACGGCCGGCCAGAGCGAATGGTCGGCGTCTGCTCGGATATCACCGAGCGCAAGCAGGCGGAAGAACGGTTCCGCCTGGCTATCGACGCCGCACCCACCGCGATGATCATGGTCGACCAGCACGGAACGATCGTCCTGGTGAATGCGCTCACCGAATCGCTGCTCGGCTATGCCCGCCATGAGCTCATCGGGCAGCCGGTCGATCAGTTGGTGCCGGTGCGGTTCCGCCATGCGCATCCACAGTATCGATCGAGCTTCTTTGACGAGCTGCGCCGGCGGCCGATGGGGGCGGGACGCGAGCTGTACGCGCGGCGGAAGGATGATTCAGAGGTACCCGTCGAAATCGGCTTGAGCCCCTTCCGCACGGCCGACGGGGTCTTCGTCCTTGCCGCCGTCACCGACATCACGGCGCGCCAACAAGCCGAGCACGCGGAACGCGCGGCGAAGCGCCAGGCCGAGGAGGCCAACCGCGCCAAGGACCAGTTTCTGGCGATCGTGTCCCACGAGCTGCGCACCCCGCTCAACGCCATCGTCGGGTGGGCCGACATGCTGCGCAAAGGGATGGTGCCCGAGAGCCGGCGGGAACGGGCAGCCGAGACCATCTTCGCCAATGCGAAGCGTCAGGCGCAGCTCATCGACGAGCTGCTCGATATTTCGCGCATCCTGTCGGGTAAACTGGTGCTCGAGCGTACCGCGATCCACTTGCGCAGCGCGGTTCACGCCGCCGCGGAGGCCGTGCAGCCCAGCGCCGACGCGAAGCGCATTGCTATCGCGGTGGAGGCCGACTCGACCATCGGGCTGTTCTACGCGGATCCCACTCGTCTCCAGCAGATCCTCGGCAACCTGCTCTCCAACGCGGCGAAGTACTCGGAGCCGGGCACCCAGATCACCGTGGCGGGCGAAGCGGCCGGCGGGGAGGTGGTCCTCTCGGTCACGAACGTCGGCCCGGAGATCCCGCCCGAGGAGCTGCCCCGCCTCTTCGACCGCTTCTATCGCACGCCCGCGTCGGAACGCGGCGGCACCCGCGGGATCGGCCTGGGCCTCTACATCGCCCGGGGACTCGTCGAGGCCCACGGCGGGCGGATCTGGGTCGAGTCGGGAACCGGAGGCGTCACGACGTTCCGGTTCACCCTGCCCGCTTCCGCGAGCGGGGACGGACGCGGGAGCTGAAGATCCGCGGTTTTCGCTGAAGATTCCGCACGCCGCTTCGCGCCGAGCGGCCCGGAAGCGAGATTCCGTCTCTGGCCCGCTCCTTGCACCTTTCTCGCGCCATGAAGCGAATCCTCTCCGTCTCCGTCGGCGTCGCCGTCCTCGGGGTCCTGGTCCTCTGGGGGGGCGGGTTCTTCACGCGCGCCACGATCGCGCCCGGGCACCTCGGACCTGCGCCGCCCGCGCCGGAGCCGACGAGGACGGCAGAGGCGAGCCGCGAGAAGCTCCCGGTCCACTACGAGGCGGTGGGCACGGTCGCGAGCCGGGTCCGGAGCGAGGTCGCGAGCCAGGTCACGGCCCGGATCGTCGAGTTGCCCTTCGAGGCGGGAGAGCGCGTCGCGGCGAAGGACGTCCTCGCCCGCCTCGACGACCGCGAGCTCGCGGCGCGCCTCGCGCAGGCCCGCCAGGCCGCCGCCGCGGCCGACGCGGAGCGCCGCGCGGCCGAGGGCTCCCTCGGCGCGGCGCGGGCC
>JACQVB010000122.1 GCA_016209985.1 Gemmatimonadota bacterium
GAAGTAAGAAGTGAGAAGGACTGCTAAAGATGCTCCCGAGCGCGTGGTCGGCCGGAAGCATCGCGGCACATCCTTCTCACTTCTTACTTCTCACTTCTTCCTTGTTTCACGCCTCTTTCATCTTTTCTGACGCGTAGAGCGCGATCACCCCGGGGATCAGGGCGATGAACCAGACGACCAGGTAGGGAATGACGCTGGTGGACGAGATTCTCTCGCGCATGGATTCGATCGACGTGCTCCAGATGAGCGAGACCAGGACCAGGCCGTACCAGTAGCAGCCCACGACGCGCAGAAAGCCTTTCATTCTATCCCCCGGCTATTGAGTGACGAGACGGAACGGCCGCTAAATCTTGCGGTTTCCGTTTTACATGCAAGGTGTCCCGGCCGGCGTGCGACCTTTTGGCCCGGTCACGCATCGCAGCATGAAGCGGACGCGCTTAACAAGTCGGCACCCGCCCTCGTACTCTAGTCAGGAACTCGCAATTGCGAGCCATCGGTCGAAGTCATCAATGACTCGTTGCTCCGGGGACGGCAGCCACGAGGATAGAAAGGCGGAACACCAGCAATGAAGAACCTGATGCATGCAGCGATCGTGACCATGGCCCTGGCCGGAACGGCGGCGGCCCAGCAGCCGGCCCCGCAGAACCGCCCGCCGGGACCGCCGGCCGGAGCACCGCCCGCCGAACAGGGAATGGAACGTAGAGGGCCCGGGCCCGAGTTCGGCCCGCCCGGCGGCTTCGCGATGATGGCGTTCTCGCCTACCGTTCTCCTCGAGCGGCGCCAGGTCCTGAACCTCACGGCCGACCAGGTCACTCGGCTCTCCACCCTGGAGAACGACCTCAAGGCGGCGCACGAAAAGGCTCAGACCGACGCCAAGCCGCACCGGGAAGAGCTGGAAAAGCTCTGGCAGCAACCCACCCCCGACGTGGCCCAGCTCCGCACCCACGCGCAGGCGCTGATGCAGGTGGAGCAGACCGTCCGGCTGAGCGCCCTGACCACCACCGCCCAGGCCAAAGCAATCCTGACCCCCGAACAGCGCGGTCGGGTGCAGGGGTGGGCGGACGCTCGCGGTCGCCAGATGAGGGAACGGATGCAGGGAGGCCCGGGCGGTCCAGGGATGCGGTTCCGCCGGCCCGGCATGGCCCCGGGGATGCAAGGCATGCCGCGCCGCCCCATGGGATTTGGGAGAGGGCAGCTGTAGGAAGTGTGAAGCTGGTAGGGGTGAGGGTCGGCGGGTCTCGCGCTGCCTTCGGAGTCTGAGGTGTCGGCGCGAGCGAGACCCGCCGACCCTCGCTCCCTCTTATCTCTCTTACTCCGGTAACTCCACTGCTTCAACCGTAAGCAGGAGTCCCCGTCCGGTTCGGCGGTCTCGTCCGGTCCGGCGATCCGGTCCATGGCTGGCCCTGCGCTGCCGGCTTCGCCGGTCCGAAGCAGTACGTCGCTCCAGCAGGACCCGAACCTGCCGTTTCCGGCGCTCCTCCAGCCGCCGCTCGCCTGCACCTCGGCGATCCCATCCCGAGCGGCGGTCGCTTTTGCGTGCCTCGAATCCAAAACCTTGCGGCACGCCTACCGTCGCCTCTTGCCGGCCTTTGCGCGCTTCGCCGGCCGTTTGGTTGCCGTCTTTTTCGCGGTCTTTTTCGCCGCCGCCTTCTTGCGGGTCACCTTCTTGGGTGCTGGTTTGACCGACTTCGCCGCTTTGGCCTTCTTCTGATGGACGGCGAAGACCGCTCCCTGCGGGTCCTTGGCCATGGTGACCCAGTCCCCGCCGGGAACTTCCATCGGGCCGTTGAGGATAGCCCCGCCCGCTGACTGGATCGCTTTGGTGACCGGCTTGACGTCAGGGACGCGGATGTAGGACAGCCAGTGGGCCGGTGTGCCGCCCTGCTCGCCGGTCAGCGTGTACATGCCACCCAACCTCTGCTTGCCGAACCCATACATGAGGTAGGTGCCTGCCGGTCCCATGTCGAAAGAACCGGTCTTCTGCCACCCGAACAGCTCGCGATAGAAATCGAGGGCCGCCGCATAACTGGTGGTGGCAAGCTCGTGCCACGAGAAGTCGCCGATCGCCGGCTCGGCCCCGACCTTGGGCGTCTGCTCGGGTGTGTACGCCGCGAAGACCGCCCCCTGCGGGTCGCTTAAGATCGCCCATTTCCCTACGGTGGGTGTCGCGACCGGACCCTTGAGCAGCTTGGCGCCCAGCCGCTGCGCGTCCCACGCAGTGATCTCGACGTCGGGTGTCCCGATGTAGGCCATCCAGTGCGGCGGCGCGTTCATCGCTTTCGCGTCTTCGGGCAGCTCCATCACACCCGCCATGGGCGCGTTCTGGTACGCCAGGATCGTGTACGACGGATCCTGCTCCCATTTCTGTTTCTGCCATCCGATGACTCGCTGGTAGAAAGCGACGGCCGCCTGTGGATCGGGCGTCAGCAGCTCGTGCCACAGGAAGTAACCTCGAATGGACATGCGGGCTCCGGGAGAGGGCTAACTACCTAATAATAAACGCGGAGTGCGGAACGCGGAGCGCGGAACTGTCCCGCCCTAGCTCCGCGCTCCCCGCTCCGAGTTCCGCGCTTAGCTCACCTTCCCCGCCTTCGGTGCCCCGTCCGGCCCGTTGTCCCAATCGATGGCGCTGGAGTTGTTGGGCAAGCCCCACTGGTGTCCGTTCCAGCCGTCGAACCCCTCCATCTTCAAGAGCCAGAGGCCGGTGGTGAGGTCGCTCAACGCGATCAAGCCGTCGGCGTTGCGGACTTCGACGCCCCAGGCACCGCTGAAGACGCTGCCCCGTCCACCGGCACCAACTCCGTGCGGGCATTCGCAGGTGTAGTAGTAACCCACCGTGTAGGGATTGGTTGGGTCCATCATGTTGAACACCTGCAGCCCGTCCTCGTAGGCCGAGGTGAACACGTAGGGCCAGCGAATCGCGAAGTTGTGCGCGAGATCTTTCCAGTCGGCGTTCCACGCGCCGATCGGCCGCGAGATGGTCTTCACCGTTCCGTCGAGCCCGGGCTTCAAGTCGACGATCCGCAGCGGTGCGTATTGGTATTCGGTCTCGAGCACACCGTAGCGGCCGGTCGGATCCACCTGGAAGGTGTGGCCGCGGGTGACGCCGGACATGCCGGTCACCGAGGTGAGCAGCTTCGGGTTGGAGAGGTCGCTCACGTCATAGACCGTGTACCCGCCGGCGCCGGCGCCATAGAAGACATCGCGCTTGTTGGCGGCGTCATACTGGATGTAGAAGTCGTGATAGCCGGACCTGCCGCCGCCCGCCGGCTGATTGGGTTGCTCCGGCACCGGTACCCGTCCCACGCGCCACGCCGCCGGATCGCCGCCGGCCGCGACTTTGTCGATGTCATAGATGTTGGCGAACAGGTCGGCCGCCTGGGTGAAGAGCAGCGACTGTCCATTGGAATGCTTGTACGCCTGGCTCTCGTGGAAGCCGCCCGGGTGCTCCTTGTCGTAGATGCGCGCGACCTCGCGCACCTTGCTCGAATCGGGCAGTCCCGTCACATCCCACACCACCGCACCGAGATCGTTGTTGGGGCCACCGGTGGCGAACTGGAAGGCGTTGGTCAGGTAATAGCGACCTTTGCTCTTGAGGTAAATCGGGTTGAGCGAGCCGGCGCCCTTGTGGAGCATGCCGTCTTCGATGCGCCACGACCAGACAATCTTCGGTTTGGTGGGATCCTTGATGCTGATCGCGTCCACGCCGGACGGTGTCAGCCGGTGCGCAGTGTAGACGTACGGCCGGGACAGCTCCTGTTCGATCGTGACGTCGGCAGTCTTCTCCACGGAATCCATGGTCAGATGGCCGAGCAGCTTCATGTTGGCACTGCCCCCGGTCTTGACCCCCGGGATGACGTTGGTGAACACCTGGGCGCGCGCGGCCCCGGTGCTGCACAGGAGCCACATGACCGCAAAAACAGCAATTCGACGCATGAGCCCTCCTTGAAGTGCGGAACGACGGCGCCTGATGGGGTATTGTACCAACAGGGTTATGAAGACAGGTCCCTGCGCTGCGGATTATGGGTTGGGGCGGCGGCGCGCGCCAGATGGCCCCCACCTCTGGCGTGCAGGGTCGGCGGGCATTACGATTCTTGCAGCGTTAGCACCGTGCGTCGACGTTGGCGCACCAGTACCAGAGACTGAGGGGACCTGGGCGGCGACGCTCGGTCCCTTTTTTTGATTTTCCGCCGCGAAACCGCGGCTGCCCAGCGCGGGGGCAAGGTCCGCGCGCAAGATGCACCATCGGCCAGTACGGATATCCCGCACTCCGACGGACATCGAAAACACAACAAGGAGTACGGGTATGCGTACCAAAGGCACCGTAAAGTGGTTCAACGACAGCAAGGGCTTCGGCTTCATCACCCGTGAGGACGGCGGTAAGGATTGCTTCGTACATCACACCGCCATCTCGGGCAGCGGCTTCAAGTCGCTTCGCGAAGGCCAGAAGGTCGAGTTCGACGTGGTTGAAGGTCAGAAAGGCCCAGCGGCTCAGAACGTCACGGCCATAGAGTAACGGGCCGAACCACCAACGGTCCCGGGGTCGATCGGCTTCACCGATCGGCCCCGTAGTCTTTTAAGGCCCTCCCGACTCAAACCGGTGCGAATTCGTCTGCGCGCTGCAGCGAAGTGGTGCTGGTACCGCATACTTGGAGCGGAGGCCACATACTGCAAACGCAAGCCTTGTCGCGGCTTTGCCTCGCTCGTTGCGCGCCGCCGATAGGTGGTCCGATCCCTGCAATGGTGCGGCGCCGCGGGCGAAAATCGCCTCGCTGACCGCGAACTATGGCAACGGGAGCCTGAGTGCCATGACCTCGATAGGGTTGAGCCAACCTCGCTCGTCCACCTCCGCCATCCTGGGGGCGCTGCCCGCCGACCCGGCGCTGATCGACGAGGAACGTCGATTCGCGGCGACCTACGAACAACTACAACCCTGTTTCCTGGACTACTCGGGATTTGCCAGGGCCATTGCCGCCATCGCCGGCCGGGTCACCGGACGAGCGCGGATGGTCGAGTTCGGCTGCGGGACGGGGATTCTCGCCGCCGAGGTCCTCGGGGCGGTTCGCCACCTGGACTACCGCGGTCTCGATCCCTCGCCTTCCATGGTCGAGATCTTCGGCCGCCGCGCCATCGCTTTCTCCCGCACCGGACGCTCGATCTCGGCCAGCTCCCCGGTGGACCTGCGTCTCAAGGCCAGTCTCGCGGCGGCGGTCCGCGGAGACAATGCCGACATCGTGCTGATGTCGCAGTTCCTGCAGACCATCCCCGTGCGGTCGTCCGAAGTACTTACCGACCGCGCCGGCCTGGTGGCCGCGGCCAGACACATGCTTCGCCCGGCCGGCCGCGTGGTCATCATCGAGGAAGTGTTCGGGGAGAGCCTGGAGGAGCACCGCCGCTTCACCAACGAGTGGAATCGGTTTGCCATCGGCCGGATTTGCGACCGCTTCCACCAGATCCAGGACGCGTTGCGGCACGTCGATCCCGCACTGCTCGATCTCCTGGTGGCACTGCCCGGCCGGCCGTCCCTCATTCAAGTGGTCCGCGAGCAGCTCTGGCGCCATGGCGAGCCGCAGCTGCTGCCGCTTTCCGCTTGGTGCCGCCTGTTCGAGCTCATGCGGCTCCGCTACCAGGCGATCCCGCACGGCACGCTGGGCAACTTCTACCTGTTCGTGATTGACTATTAGCCGTCAGCCATCAGCCATCAGAAGTTGCGCCGAGCTTCACCCCCCTTTTTCGACGCGCACGGCTGACGGCTGACGGCTGACCGCTGATGGCTGAAGGCTGATGGCTTTCCGCTCACTTCTCACTTCCAGCCATCTCCCTCAAGTCGTAGACCACCACCGATCCCGGCCCTCGTTTCTTCGCGACCTCCAGTGCCACGAAGGCCTTCTTGATCATGTCATCCGGGTTCCGCACCAGGTGTTCGGTGAGGCTGCAGATGCCAAACGACAGCGTGGTAAAACAGCCGGCCTCCCGGGTGGCTTCGACGACGATCCCGGTCAAATGGGGCGCGTAGTGGTCGCGGGCGCCTTTGGCGAGTGTGCGGCGGAGGAGTGCCACGAACCCGTTTCCCTCTTGCGCCAGGCGGTCGGCGCGGCGGGTGATGCGCTTGATCGTTCTGGCCGTCAGGCTCACCAGGTCGTCGTGCTTGTTCTCCGGCATCGAGCTCAGCGCGTCCAGGGCGATCGCCACGGCGCACACCGGTGTTACGAAACGCTCGTTCACCTCGGTCTGGGCGCCGCCGTCGATCTCATACTGGATGAATTCGCGGAGCGCCGAGAGCGTGTAAAGCCCGGTTCGCGGATCGCGCATCACGATCGCGTCTGCCGGTCCGGCTCCGCCGCGCGGCGGGATGGTCATCGCACCGGGCGCAGGTGTCTTCCGGCGCTCCCTCAACCGGTTTCCTCCGGTGGCCCGCCGGCCCGGGCCAGCTGATCGGGCTTCACCTTGCCGGCATCGAACTTCTTCACCCCCGCAAGCATTTTCTGGATGGTCTCGTCGAAAACGGCCGTGGCCTTCCGCTGGAACCGGAGCGGGTTGACCCGTGCCACCACGAAGGCCTTGAGATAGGGGCTCTCGAAGCCCCGCTCCTTCAGGCGTTTCACGGTCTCTTCCACGGCGTCGTTCAATTCCATCACCGCCTTGGCGTGCTCGGCGCGGACCTCCAGCGCCTTCGACAGCTTGACCGTCATGAAGGCTTCGGTACGCCGCAACACCGGGTGGTAAACCGCGCCCGAGAAGCGGCCGTTCTTCTGGTAGCAGAGACCCAGGGTGAGCAGCGCCGCCTCCTCGAACTCCGCTTCGAATTCCCGCTCGGGGCGGTCGTCCAGGTCCACCAGTCCCTGTGCCAGCCGGATCACCTCGAGCGCTCGCTCGCGCAGATTGTGCGCCTTCTCGGTATTGAGGAGAAGAATCCGGTGGGCGACCTCGGGTTCGGGAACGACCAGTACCACGATGGATCGCGCGCCCAGACTTTTCAGCGCGGCGACCCGGTGATTCCCGTTGGGCGTCCAGTAGCGGCCATCTTCGGTTCGCACGGCGATCACCGGGTCCAGGAACCGTCCCAGGCGGTCGATGGCGCTGGCCAGTCGTCCGACGTGGGCTTGCGAGAGATCGCGCTGGTAGGGCGTCGGCTCGACCTTCTCCAGCGGCAAGGCCGCGAGGAGCTGCCAATGGCCGCCCAGCGGATCGCGATAGCCGCTCAGGGCGGTTCCGCCATCCGCCGCGATCGCCTGGGTGAGCCGCTCGATCGATGCCGGAGGAGAATCCGCGGCGACCATCGACGCCTCGAGGCCGCGCGGCTCCGGGGCGGGGGCGGGGGCGGGGGCGCCTTTCTTTTTCCGGCGGGTGGTCTTCTTGGCGGTCGGCACGTCAGCTCATTTCTGCGCGGTCTTTTCGACCACGATCGTGTAGTTGGCGGCCAGGGCCGCCATGGCGCCGATGGCGACCCAGATGGGCATCAAGGCGACTCCCACCACGCCGAGCGTGAGCGGAATCTCGATGAGGACGTGACCGTCCTCGTGCTTGATGATAATCCGCCGGATGTTTCCTTCGCGAACCAGATCCTTGATTCTGGTGAGGAGCTTGTCTCCGGTGACTTTGTGCTCTTCGGTTTGAACGGTTTCCTCGGCCACGGTAGTCCCCTTGCTTGTGACTGGGTCATTGGTAAAACGGTGCGTGGTGCGTGGTGTGTGGTGCGTGGGAGCTGACGTTTCCCGCCCGCGCTCATGTCAGTTACCAGGGGCCGGTCAACCCCCACGCACCACGCACCACTCACCACTCACTTTCTCTTCAGCATTCCCTCCAGCGCCGGCCGCAGCCAGACCGAATATCGCTCCGGGTGTGCTGCGAGATCCGCCGTGACCTCGGTGGTGGGAGCGGCTCGCCACTCCGCGACTTCAGCGGGGTCCGGCTGGGGCGTACCCTCGAACGTGCCGGTGAACACATGGTCCAGCTCGTGTTCGGTGAGTCCATGGTCGAGCGCCGCATGATAAATGAAGCTGAAGGACGGGTGGAGTGGGCACTCGAAACCCATCTCTTCCCGCAACCGGCGCCGCGCGGCCGATTCCACGGGCTCCCCCGGCCGGGGATGTCCGCAGCAGGTGTTCGACCACAACCCGCCGGAGTGATACTTGCCGCGGGCGCGCCGCTGGAGAATCAGCCGGCCCGCGGCATCGAAGACGAACACCGAGAACGCCCGATGCAGCGTGCCGGAGCGGTGCACCGAGAGTTTTTCGCCCGTGCCCAGCTCGCGGTCGTTCTCGTCCACCAGGACCACCTGCTCCTCAGCCATGGGTTACGAAGGCGGTCCTCAAGGGCCGGGCGCGATGCTCTGGTCGATCCACTGCAGGATCGCGGCGCGATACACGTCCAATCCCATCTTCTGTGGCACATCGTCGTGGACCGCGCCGGGGACCAGCTTCAGTTGCTTCGGGTCTGGGGCATTCTCGAACACCACGCGCCCGTTGTCTCGGTAGCGCACAAAATCGTCGTCCTCGCCATGAAGCAGCAGCAGCGGAGCACGGATCTTCCGTATTTCAGCGACGTTGTCGAACCGTCCGTCGGTCAGCCAGCCGGGCGGCAGGTTGAGGGCCAGCGATGCCTGGGTTAGCGAGTTAGCCGCTGCGAACGGAGACTCGGCCATCAGGAACAGCGGATCGAACCGCTCGGCCGCCAGATAAATCGACGGGACGTTGCCGAGCGAATACCCATAGAGGCCGATCGAATCGGGCGAGACGCCCGGCCGGGACAAGACGTACGCCAGCGCGGCCTCGGCGTCGGCATACAGTCCCGCCTCGGTCGGCGTACCCTCCGACCGGCCGAACCCGCGGTAGTCGAATACGAACACGTTGATCCCGGCGTCGTGCAGGAACATGACCCGGTCCCAGTACTGGTCGATGTCGTGCTTGTTCCCGTGGAAATAAATCGCGGTGATGCCGGGTCGCCCTCCCGCGGAGCCGACCCAGAAGCCGTAGAGCGTATTGTCCCCGCTCCGGAGCGTTACCGGCTCGATGAGATTGGCCGAGATGGTGTTGCCGGGAAGCTGATAGGCATCGGTCGCTCGATGGTTGAACAGGAACCCGTCGAGCGAGCAGCCCACAAACGTCCCCACCAGCAATGGCGTCACTAACCCCGGGCGCAAGCCCGGGGTTCGCCGAAGGCGTGCGGTCCATGGCAACCGGGGCGCGCGCATCTCAGAAGCTCCGCTGCAGCGCGAACAGCGGGGTCAGCGCTCCGTGCCCGAGGACGCGAACGTAACGCACCGCGAGCTGGTCGGTCTCGACATTCGCGCCGTGCCACTTGAGCTCGGTCAGCAGGAACAAGCCGCGGCCCACATTCCAGCGGCGTCCGACGAAAGGCGAGAAGATGAACGATGCGCCTTCGGCATCGAAATCCTGTTGCGGCAGCGGGCCGGCCAGATCCGCGCCGACGTAGAGCGACCTCCTTTCCCGCTGCCAGCTCGAAGATACCGAAATCATCGGGTAGATCCGCAGCCGGCTCGATACCCCGCTTTTCACGCTTCCGAACATCATGATCCGAGGCTGGATTCCGATTTGCGGCCCCGACTGGGAGCCGGCCCGCGGAAACCAGGTGAGACCGGCATCCAACCCCATAACTTGATAAGCCAACGGCAGCAAATGCACGCTGCCGTTCAGGTTGGCGCGGCGGCCCAGGCCGTAGTCGGCTCCGGCCGTCATATAAGGAATAGGGACGTAGGCACCGAACGCGCCTACGATGGGTCCGCCCAGCCCCGCGTTCGGCACCAGTCTGCCCGACCCCACCGGGGCGAGACTGGTGTGCGCGGCGCAGGCCGTGAGGACGAGCCCGAGAACGGGCCAGGTGAGTATTGCGGGTCTTCGCACGATACTCCCGGGGTCAGAGTTCAATATCGAACATGGCGACTGGTACGTGACCGCGGGAGGCGAGAACGAGTCTTTATCATGGCCATGCGCACGGGCATGAACGCGTATATGAGGAATGGTGACAGGGATCACACGAAAGGAACCGGCCGCAGCGGTTGGTGTTTACTTTCCGCTTGAAAGGATGACTCTGACTTCGATTCCCATTCGCCGTCGCGGTGCTTCCCACAAAAGCTCGAGACGTGTCTGGACCGGCGAGCAGCTCGCGCCGGTCACGGTGATCGTGCCGGCCTATAACGAGGCGGCGTCGATCGCGGACACGATTCGCAGCTTGTATGAGCAGACCGTCCCGCCGCACGAGATCATCGTGGTGGACGACTGCTCCACCGATGGCACGGCCGAAGTCGCCAGGGGGATCGGCGTGACCGTGATGCGCCCGCCGGCCAACACCGGGTCGAAGGCGGGCGCCCAGAACTTCGCGCTTCGCCTGGTTCGTACCCCGCTCTGTATCGCGATCGATGCCGATACCGTGCTGGCCCCGGACGCCATCGAAAGGCTTCTGACCGCCTTCGACCGGCCCGAGGTCTCCGCCGCGTGCGGATTCGTCCTGCCCCGGAGAGTCCGCACGCTGTGGGAGCGGGGCCGGTACGTGGAGTACCTCTTCGCTTTCACATTTTACAAGCAGATCCAGGACTACTACGATCGGCCGCTGATTTCATCGGGGTGCTTCTCGATGTACCGCACTGCGGTGCTGCGACAGCATGGCGGCTGGCCTTCACGCACCCTGGCGGAAGACATGGACCTCACCTGGTCCTTTTACCAGACGGGCCACCAGGTGCGATTCGTGCCGGAGGCGGTCTGCTATCCCATCGAGCCGCACAATTTCAGGTTCATGTCACGGCAGCTTCGTCGCTGGTCTCACGGATTCGTGCAGAACGTGAAGCTCCACTGGCGCGGGCTGCTCCGGATCCCGTATCTCCGCAGCGCGGTCGCCGTCTCGATGTGGGACGCGACCATTGCATCGGTCATCTACCTGCTCATCCTGCCGGTGCTCGCGGTGGTGCTGGCCAATCCGTGGATTCTGCTGGGCTACGTGATCGATGTGCCGGCACTCGCCATACCGGTCATGGCCGCGGCGATCAGCCGGCGTGAGGCGGGCCGGGCCCTGGCGAGCCTGCCGGCGTTTTTCCTGCTGCGCACGGTCAACGCCGTGTTCTTCCTCCGCGCCGCGTTCGAGGAGCTGGTGCGGGGGCGTTCGTTACGGGTCTACCAGAAAGGGCATTGACGTGAACGTTGGTCTTCCGGGTACCGGCATCGGCGGCATGTTCTATCTGCTCAGCGCCTTGTGCATGCCGGTGGTCGAAACGATCCGTGCCGTAAGACGGCGGCAGGCGAATCGGTGGGGCCTGGTGCTCCGCCAGGTGGCGATGGCCGCCGGCATTGGCGCCGGGCTATGGGTCACCGGTTGGCTGCTGGCGGTCGTGCTTGCGAGCTCGCCGGCCGCTCTTTCCGCCCTGCACGGCGCCGGAATGGGAGGCCGTCTCGCTCCCAACGTGCTGCGCACCGCTACCATGGCGATCTCACTGGCCACGCTCGGGATGGTCATCGTCGGGGTGTGGGTATTGAAAATCGTGGTGCACGGTTGGAGATCCCCCGCGCTGGCGCTCCCTGAGATGGCCGGCGCAACGGCGGACCCATCCGAGGAACCCGCGATCCGGAAAGTCGGCGCCGCTTGAGTCCCCGCAAGGCGCTGCTGTTCCTCTTAGCGCTCGCCGGTTCAGGCGTGGGCAGTACTCGAGCGCAGTCGCCGGCCGCGGTGACCATCGAGCCGGTGATTGGGGGCAGCCGGGACTCCGATGGAGACGCGCTGTTCCGCTTCGGAGTGGGAGTCGATGGGCCGGCGAGCGCTCGGAGCCGGCTTGGCGTCGTGGCAACGCGCGGCCAGGTGGCCGATGGAATCGATCGGGTCCGGCTGATGGAGCTTCTCGCGCGTGGATCGTGGCAGCTCCCGGGACGCACCACCATCAACGCCGGTTTGGGCGGCAGCGCACTCGATCTCTCGGGTACGGCCGCCACCGAGCGGGTGATTCCGACGGGATACCTGCGGGTACGCGCGCGCGGTGCGAGCGGAACGAGCCTCGACGCCCGTGCGCAGCGAGTCGTGGTGGATGGCTCTCCCACCCTGGTGGCCGCGCGGGTCGTTCGCGAAGAGGTCGGCACCATCTTCGAGCTGCCCGTCGCCGGAGCGTTACACGCGCGGGCCCTGGGGCGGCTCACGGGGATCAGCAGCCGCTTCGATCGTAATACCCGGGCCCAGGTCGCCGGCATGGTCGTTTTCAAGGCGACGCCGGAAGTCGAGATATCGGGGCAATTGCATCGCATCACCTACGCCCACTCGAGTACCGCGGGCTACTTCGCGCCCCGGCTCATCGAGATCGCCCAGCTCGGGTCCTACACCGAGTTGGAGCGGAACCGTACCTCGTTCGCACTGGATGTGAGTCTGGGTGCCCAGCGGCTCGCCCCGCAGGGCGGGATTCCGGGAACGTGGCGACGCGCCTACGGGATCTGGTCGCTGGTCAGCTACGCGATGAGCCGCAGGACCGCACTGCGGCTGGAGCTGGAAGCGTACGATGCTCCTGCCGCCGGGATCGTCACGAGCGGCTCGGGTTGGCGATACGGATCGGCCAGTGTGTCGCTGCGCTGGAAGGTCGGCTAGAGGGCGTCTCAGCGGCGCAGATCGGGAGCCGATACTCTCCGCGGCTCTTTTGTTTTCGCCTTGGCCGAAGGTTGTTGTTGGGTCAGGCAATGGATCGTCCCCAGGCCCCACACCAGATCCACGGCATGGATTCCGTATACCGTGCGGCTGTGAAAAATCTCCGAGAACATGCCCAGCGCGAAGCGATCCTGCGGATCGTTGAATGTCGGTACCAGCACCACCTCGTTGCCGACGTAGAAGTTGGCGTAGCTTGCCGGCAGTCGCTGCCCCCGGAAAAACACCGGAGCCGGCATGGGGAGCGCAAGAACCTCGGGACGGGAACCGTCCTCCAGCTTCATTCCCTCGAGCCGCTCCCGGTTTTCCTGGAGCGGTACATAGTTCGCATCCTCGGGATTGGATTCCTGGCAGAGAACGACCGCGTTCGGTGCCACGAACCGGCACACGTCGTCGATATGACCGTGGGTGTCATCTCCTGCGATACCGCGGCCGAGCCAGAGAATGTTGGTCGCTCCTAACGCCTCGCGAAGCGCCCGTTCCAGCGGCTCGCGCGCGAGGCCGGGATTCCGCACCTGCACTTTAGGGTCGAGCAGACATTCTTCGGTAGTGAGCAGCGTGCCCTCACCGTTCACGTCGATACTACCGCCCTCCAGCACCACGTCGCGTCCATCCACTTGCACCGGGATGAGCTTCAGGCCGAGCTTGCGCGCCGCCAGCTCCGGCACCTGGTCATCCTTTTTCCAATCGGGATACTTGGCCCAGCCGTTGAACCGGAAACAGGCGATGGCGACCTCCACCGGCGGTCCGGCTCGCCGGACGAAGATCGGCCCGAAATCACGGGTCCAGGCTCGATCGGTGGGAAAGCGGAGGAACTCTGTGCGGGCGAGATCGACGCCTACGCTCTGGAGAATCCGCCGGGCCGCGCTCTCATGCGCCGCCGAATTGACCAGGATGCGCACGATCTCTCCCGGTGCCAGCCGGCGGACGATCTCTCCGTAGACCCACTGGATGGGTGCGAGCTTGCCCGGCCAATCGGAGCGATTGTGCGGCCAGGCGATCCAGGTCGCGTCATGCGGCTCCCACTCGGCCGGCATCCTCACCCCTGTCCCCTCTCCCGTTCCGGGAGAGGGGGACGACAGAGCGTGAGAGGATTTCGTGGGCACGTCGATGCTTCGCGCTACTTGCGGTTCCCCTCTCCCTTTGGGAGAGGGGACAGGGGTGAGGCATCCAGAAACCGCGACCCGATCCCGCCATAGGCATCGACCCGCCGGTCACGCAGGAACGGCCAGCCACGCCGGGTCTCCTCGATTCGAGCGAGGTCCACCTCTCCGATCACGATGGCTTCCCGATCCACCGGACCTTCGGCGATGACCACGCCGAACGGATCGCACAGGAACGACGAGCCCCAGAATTCGATTCCCTCGCCGCCCTCGGCGCGCTCATGCCCCACCCGGTTCGCCGCGGCAACGAATACGCCGTTGGCGATGGCATGGCCCCGCTGCACCGTGCGCCAGGCGTCGAGCTGCTGCGCACCGTGGCTCTTCTTCTCGGCGGGATGCCAACCGATTGCCGTGGGATAGAAAAGGACGTTCGCTCCCTGAAGCGCGGTGAGACGCGCGCCCTCGGGGTACCACTGGTCCCAGCAGACCAGCGTCCCCAGCCTGCCCGCGCTGGTATCGAAGGCGCGAAAGCCCAAGTCGCCGGGCGTGAAGTAGAACTTTTCGTAGTAAGCAGGGTCGTCGGGAATGTGCATCTTGCGATACAGCCCCGCGATCGCGCCATCGGAGTTGATCACCACCGCGCTGTTGTGGTAAAGACCGGGTGCCCGCCGCTCGAAGATCGGCACGATAACGACCACATGATGCTCGCGAGCCACGGCGGCGAACGACTCGGTGCTCGGTCCCGGCACCGGCTCGGCCAGGTCGAACAACCCGGCGTCCTCCCGCTGCGCGAAATAGAGCGAGCGGAACAGTTCCGGGAGGCAAACGACCGTGGCGCCGAGTCTTGCCGCCTCGTTCACGCGCGCGACCGCGGTAAGGAGGTTGCGCCCCGGGTCGGCGGACATCGCCATCTGTATCAGGCCGACCTTGAAGCGAGTCGGGCGAGTGCCGTCGTGCGTCATGAGCGGAACCTAGCCGGACGGGAAGCGGCGTGTAAGCGGTCAGAACTCACCCCTCCCGAAACTTCTTGAACGTCCGGTACAGTATGTAGAATCCCGGAAATACGATGGCGGCCCCGAGCGCAGTTACGATCAGAACGAGTCGCAGCGTGCTTGCCGGAGCCGCCGCCGAGAAGATGGAGAGATCCGGTACGACGAAATACGGATACTGGCTGGCGAACCAGCCCCACAGGACGAACGAGGCCTGCAGCACCACCAGGACCCGAGCCAGCGCATAGCGCCGCACCACCAATGCCCAGATGACGCCGACAGCGGCCGTACCGGTGGCGAGGTGGAAGGGCAGCGCGAAACTCACCCCCACGAGAACATTCCAGACCCGCGGCGCTTCGCTGCGGGATAGAAGCGCCGCGCCGGCCGCGATGGCTCCGGTCGCCACTGCCGCGCCGAGGGCGCGCCGCCGGAAATCCTCGCGCAGGTCGCGGTCGTTGGTCTCGAGAGTGAGATAGACCGCGGCCAGCAGGCTGAATAACGCCACGGTGAGGACACCGACGACGAGGGGGAATGGTGAAAGCCAGGAGCCGATGAACCCGTTGACCGGCAGGTTGTCGGCCAGGTGGACCCGTCCCGCGGCGAGGGCGCCGACACAGGTCCCCAGCAGGAAGGGCGTCACCGTACTCGCCACCGCGAATACCCGGCCCCATCGGTGCTGGTCGTTGCCGTCGCCATGGACCCCGTAGCTGCGAAAGGCAAAGGACGAACCCCGGAGCACGATTCCGACCAGGGCGATCGTGATGGGCACGTGCAGCGCGATCATGTAGCTGGAGAAGGCCGCCGGGAACGCGGTGAAGAAGACCACCAGGGCGAACACCAGCCACACGTGGTTCGCCTCCCAAATGGGACCGATGGCGTGCTCGATGAGCTCGCGCTGGCGCCGGCGGCGAGGTCCGCTGGCGAGCAGGTCCCATACTCCTCCCCCGAAATCGGCCCCGCCCAGCACCACATACAGACTGAGAGCGCCGCCGATCACCAGCGCGATCAGCTCCACCAGCAGGTTGCTCATCGCGCCATTTCCTCGATGGACCATTCTGCGGTCTGCCGCTCCGTCTCCGCCCGCAAAACGATCTGGCGCATGATCAGCGCGACGACGACCGAGAGCACCACATACAGCGTGGTGAAGGCGAGGAAGGGGATGACCAGCCGGGGCATGGGCGTTACCGCGTCGGATGTCCGCATGACGCCGTAGATGATCCAGGGCTGGCGGCCCACTTCGGTGACGATCCATCCCGCCTCGAGCGCGATGAAGCCCAGCGGTGCGCAGGCGGCCAGCAGGGTCAGGAACCAGCGCGCGTCCAGCCATTCGGCGCGTCGCCGCCAGAGGCGCAGCAGCGCCAGCGCCGCGACGATCGCGAGCACGGTCCCGCTGGCGATCATGAGCTGCCAGGCGATGCGGACCGGCAAGAGCGGAGGCCAGTGATCCCGGGGGAATTCCGACAATCCGGGAATCGTCGCGTTGGGGTCGTGGTGGGCCAGCAGGCTGAGCATGCGCGGGATCTCGATGGCGCCCACCATGACCCGCCTCTCGGGATCGGGCACGCCGCCCAGCCTGATGGGAGCGCCTGCCTCGGTGGCGAATTGCCCTTCCAGCGCGGCGAACTTGACCGGCTGGTGGACCGCCACATGCCGGGCGAGCACGTCACCGGACACCAGCTGGCCGATGGCCGCCGGCGCGGCGATCGCGAGACTGATCCCAAGCGCGGCGCGGTGAAACCGGTCTCGCCCTCCGTCGCGCAGCCTCCAGGCGTGAATCCCCGCGACGCCGAATCCGACCGCCACGAACGCACCCAGCAGCATGTGCAGCGTCATCGGTCCCCACGCGGCGTTCAGCATCGCGCCTACCGGATCGATGTCGCTCAGCGCTCCGTTGACCACCCGGAAGCCGGTCGGGGCGTTCATCCAGCCGCTTACGCTCATCACCATGACCGCGCTGGCGGCCCCCGATACCGCCACGACCACTCCGGCCGCGAAATGCAGGCGCTGAGGGACCCGATCGAATCCGTAGAGGTAGATGCCGAGGAAAATGGCTTCGGTGAAGAAGGCCAGCCCTTCGAGCGAAAACGGCATGCCGATGATCGGTCCGGCGTGCCGCATAAAGGTCGGCCACAACAAGCCGAGCTCGAATGACAGGACCGTTCCCGACACCGCGCCGACGGCAAAGAAGACGGCGGTACCGCGGGCCCATTGGCGTGCCAGATCCCGGTAGGTGCGGTCGCGGGTGCGTTGCCATTGCCAGTCGGCGAGCAGCATGAAGACCGGCATGGCGATGCCGATGACGGCGAAAACGATATGAAAGATGAGAGAGACCGCCATCTGCGACCGGGCGGCGAGAAGGTCGCTCACGCCGGTTTCGCGAGCGTCAGACGGTCTGGCGCTTGTTCTCCACTCGGCGCATCGCGGCGGCGACCGCCTCGTTGACGCTCACGGTCCATTCCTTGACCGCGTCGGTGTCCTCCAGCTCGCCGAACTGCGCCACGCTGCATTGCCGTAGCATGTCGAGCGCGGACGCGCGGAGAGCGTCCTCGACGTGCGGCGAGAGGAAATCGGCGAGCCGTTCCGCGTCTGCGGCGCCGCTTCCCGCAAGCAGGCGGGAGAGCCATTCCCCAATTGCTGGTTGCATAACACGAATATACGTAAAGGCCGCGACGTCCTGCATCCCGGCGTCGCGGCCTACGAGAAACGGTGTCGCGGCTGGTCCTGCTGTCGGCCTACCCCCGACGGCTGATGATCTGGGCTCCCCGGACCGCCCCCGCGGCCAACCCGGCGATCACCGCAGCCTTCCCCACGTCCGCCAGCGCCCTTCCCGCCCTACGCGCTTTCTGTTTCAAGCGTTGGCGCGCCGCCGCCCGCTTGATGCGCTTCTTCGCGGTAGCAATGACCGAGCCCGTGACGCGGGCGACTCTCGCCGCCGTCCGCTTGACCTGCCGTACGCCTTTTCCCATGGCGACCTCTACCGTCGATTGGTTTGCAGTGGATGGAGTCCCGGATTGCCCCGCTCGGGACCTCCTGATGGTGCCCCGGCGCGCACGCGTCGACCTGGCGCTGCCACGCGTTGACGTCGCGGTTCTGGCTCGTGTCGGCATGAATTTCCTCCCAGTCCGCACCAATGCCAGCATGGTTTGTACCACGTGCCTCCCGGGCAGGGGTCAATCTTGGTGTGGGCTCCAACCGCGGGCCCCTTGCGGCATCAGTGGCCTGGACGCAACAAGAGGGTCGGTAAGAGACGGTAAGGGTCGGTAAGAGTCGGTAAGAGTGTTCAATCGTCACCCTTACCGTCCCTTCCCGACCCTTACCGGCTCTTTACGGCAGGAGTACCGCCGCTCCGCGAACCTTTCCCTCGCGCAACCGGACCAGCGCCTGGTTCGCTTCTTCCAGCGGAGACGCTTCGATGCTGGTGTGAACCGGAATCGTCGGCGCCAGCGCGAAGAATTCTGCTCCGTCACTCCGCGTAAGATTCGCGACGGAACGAATCACCCGCTCGCCCCACAGCAGCTCGTAGGGCATCGCCGGGATTTCGCTCATGTGGATGCCGGCGCAGACCACCGTGCCACCCTTCTCCACCGCCTGGAGCGCCGCCGGAATGAGCGCCCCCACCGGTGCGAACAGGATCGCGGCGTCCAGTGGTGTGGGAGGCGCCTGATTGGACCCCCCTGCCCACTCTGCTCCCAGCTCCAGCGCGAACCTCTGTGCCTCGTCGTCGTCCGGCCGGGTAAACGCATAGAATCGGCGACCCTGATGCCGTGCGACTTGCGCTACGATGTGGGCCGCGGCGCCGAATCCGTAAATGCCCAGCCGCCCGGCGTCTCCCGCGGCGACCAGCGCGCGGTAGCCGATCAACCCGGCGCAGAGCAACGGCGCCGCTTCGGCGTCGCTGTAGGAGGGCGGAATGGGAAAGCAATACCGCTCATCGGCCGAGGCGAACTCGGCGTACCCGCCGTCCAGCCCATATCCGGTGAACGTCGCGCGATCGCAGAGATTCTCCCGTCCCGAGAGGCAGAAGCGGCATTCACCGCAGGTCCAGCCCAGCCAGGGAACGCCCACGCGGTCTCCGACCGCGAAGCGCCCCGCTTCGGCCCCGACGGCGCGGATCACTCCCACGATCTCGTGTCCCAGGACCAGGGGCAGCTTGGGTCCCGGAAGCTCTCCCTGAAGCACATGAAGATCGGTGCGGCACACGCCGCATGCCTTCACCTCGAGTAGGACCTGTCGCGCCCCGGGCGTTGGCTTGGGGACTTCGGCCAAGCGGAGTGGGTGCCCGGGCGCGTCCAACACCATCGCGCGCATACGCGGAATATCACGCGGTACGCTGCCTTGCGCCTCCCGATGCGGGCTTCCACATTGATGCCGTCGGTTCCCCGTTGCGCATCCGTCCACTCGTCCTCGACGGCGTTCTTGTCCCGGAGGTAGTGATGATTCGGAAGGCCAGCCTCATCGTCGCCGCCAGCGCGTTCCTGGGGGCAGTCTCGCTCTCGGCGCAGGTCCAGAATCCCAATAATCCCGGCCCGTTCACCTCATATGCCGGACACACGACGTACCCGGCTCCGGGAGCCCGGGGGAGCAGCAACATGAAAGTGCTCTCCCACGTGCCCGTCGGTGGGTTCCTGCATGTGTCGGATATCGAGCTGGAGCAGGAGCTGTCGCGGCCCTACGTGTACCTGGACCGGCGCTTCCAGCCCAGCGGTTTCGACATCATCAACATCAAGGATCCCTCCAAGGCGTACGTGATGTACTCCTGGCGGATCGAGAACCCGGAGCTGCATCTCGGTTCCGGCGCCCTGGGGCCGATGTACGTGAAGACCAAGGGCCGGTACTACTTTTTCCAGACCTTCCAGTTCGGTTCCGGCGGGGCCGATTACGATCTCGCCGCCATCGTCTTCGACATGACCGGCCTCCCCGATACGACCAAGATCAAGGAAGTCGTGCGGATCCGGCTGCCCGAGACCCCCGGCGGCTTCCACGAGAATTTTTCCTACAAGCATTCCAGCGGTGCCGCTCTCGTCTTCACCGACGTGACTGGCAGGGCGTGGCAGAACATCTACGACGTGGACAAGCTGGTTGCCGGTGCGCCGAACTACGGGCTGGTGGGCCGCGTGCCCAATCCGTCAGCGACCGATTCGGCAGCCGGCCGCGGCTATCACGACTCTTACGTCGGCTTCGACCCGGCGACCCAGCAGGACCGGTTCTATGGAGCGGGTGCCGGCGGGTACTATGTGTACGACGTCACCGATCTGCAGAACCCCAAGCTGCTCACGTCGGTCACCGGCCTCGCGGGCATGACCAACGGCCACACCTTCACGCCCGAGCCGACCGGCCGGTATGCCGTCATCGAATCTGAATACATGTATGCTCCGCTCCGCATCGTGGATCTGAAGCCCGGCCTCGATGGCACGGTGAAGACCATTTCCCGTCCCATCGGCGCGTGGACCGCGGACTGGCGCGACCTCGCGCACAATCACGAAGTCCGCTGGCCCTACGTGTTCGTCGGCGCCTACGAGGACGGACTTCAGGTCTTCAACATGATGGACCCGACCAATCCTTACACCGTCGGCTACTACCGGACGTATGACGGTCCGCATGAATCACGGCAGCCGAACAACGCCAACAATGGCGCCTGGCAGGCCGAGGTCCGGAACGCCGACGGGCTCATCGTCGTGGCCGACATGAGCACCGGGTTCTGGGCCCTGAAGATGGACGGCTTCGACGGCTGGAACGGTCACCAATGGGGCGTGCCCAATACCTCCAGCGCGCAGGACTGGGACAACGGGCCCGATGGGGCGAAGAAGGTGCAGAAGGTCAGCTAGCCCAGCGCGGAGTGTGGAGCGCGGAGCGCGGAGCTGTGAGGCTCCTCCGCTCCGCGTTCCCAGCTCCGCGTTCCGCACTCTGGAGGTCTCATGATTCGGAACGCAGCGGCCGCCACGTTGGTCCTTCTCACGCTCGCAGCGTCGGGGCGGGCACAGCATCCACCGGGGCAACAAGGTTCGGCGAATGTGCGCATCGCCACCCACGTCCCGATGCCTTCCGCCTCTGACATCAAGATCGAGCAGGAGCTTTCGCGGCCGTACGTGTACGTCTCCACCGGCGGCTCCGGTGGCGCGGGGTTCGACGTGATCTCGGTGAAGGATCCGGCGCGAGCCACCACCATCTACCGCTGGCGGATCGACAATCCCGAGATCCATCAGGGCGGCGGGACTGGCGCGATGTATTTCAAGATCAAGAGTCGCTATTACGTCGTGCAATCGGTGCAGTTCCGGCAGACCGGTCCCGATGCGGACCTCGGAGGCATCGTATTCGAGGTGACCGGCCTTCCGGATTCCTCCAAGGTGAAAGAGGTCGCTCGGATCCGGGTGCCGGAGAAGCCGGGCGGGTTCCATGAGAGCTTCGCCTACAAGCACTCCGACGGGCGCGCGTTGTTCATCACCACCGTGGTCGCACCTTACGCGCAGATCTTTGACATGGAACAGGTGGTCGCCGGCCAGCCCGGCGTGGTCGGGAAGGTTCCGGTCCCCGGCGATCCCTACGCCAATGCGCCGCCCACCGAGCTGAGCCAATTACTCAAAGCGGCGCTGCCGGGCTATCACGATTTCTACGCCGGCTACGATCCCGCCACCCATCAGGACAAGCTCTACGGCGCAGGTGCCGCCGGTTATTACATCTGGGACATCAGCAAACCGGCGGAGCCAAAACTGTTGACCTCCATCACCGGCGTGTCGGGGGTGCCGTTCGGACACACCATCACGCCGGATCCGACCGGCCGCTACGCCGTGACGGAGACCGAATATCAGTACGCGCCGCTGCGGATGTTCGATTTGAAGCCCGGCCTGGACGGCACCGTTCAGACCATCTCGCGGCCCATCGGCGCGTGGACCGCGAACTGGAAAAACCTGGCGCACAACCATGAGGTCCGCTGGCCCTATGTTTTCGTTTCGGCGTACAAGGATGGCATGTACGTCTTCAACATGATGGACCCCACCAATCCCTACACCGTCGCCTACTACGACGCCTTCGACGCACCCGACGATCTGGGTGCCGCTAACGCCGGCGTGCTCGGCTCGATGGGTGGGACCTTCGGCGTGGACGTTCGCAACACCGACGGCCTCATCGTGACCAGCGGCCGGACCGGTTTCTGGAGCTTCTACCTGGACGGCTTCAGCGGCTGGAACGGCCACCAGTGGGGAATGCCCAACGTCTCCAGCGCCCAGGACTGGGACAACGGGCCGGATGGGGCACCCAAGGCGGGGAGGGTGAGCTAGACGGTCAGACGGTCAGACGGACGGACGGTCAATTTCGGAGCCGACCGTCCGACCGTCCGACCGTCCGACCGTCACTGACGCATGCCCGTCCGCGCCGCCGTCATGCCCGCATCTGGAGCTCCGGTCGAGGTCCGCAGTTTCCCCGATCCCTCGCTCGAGCCAGGCGCCGTTCTGCTCGAGACTCTCGCCAGCGAAGTCTGCGGTACCGACGTCCATCTCCATCACGGGCGCCTGTCCGGCGTTCCGTATCCCATCATCCCCGGCCACGTAAGCGTGGGGCGAGTCGTCGAGGCTCGGGGCGTCGAACGGGACGCGACCGGAGAGCCCTTGAACGCGGGAGACGTCGTGACGTTCTACGATGTCCACGAGGTGTGCAACGCCTGCTGGCAATGTCTGGTCGCTCGGCAGCCGAATCGCTGTCCTCATCGGCGGGTGTACGGAATCACCTACTCCGCCAACGACGGCTTGCTCGGCGGATGGGCCGAGCGGATTTATCTCAAACCAGGTGTGCGGATCTTCAAGCTGCCGCCCCCGCTCACGGCGGACGACGTGATCGGCGGTGGGTGCGGCCTGTTCACCGGGTATGCGGCCGTGGAGCGCAGCACGCTCGCAATGGGCGATACCGTGCTGGTGCAGGGGACCGGGCCGGTCGGCCTCGGGGCGATCGCGTTCTCGGCGTTACGGGGCGCCGCCATGGTGATCGCCGTCGGGGCGCCGGCCCCCCGGCTGGCACTGGCGGGGAAGTTGGGTGCCGACGTCACGATATCGATCGAGGATGAGTCCGCGGATGCGCGGCGTGCCCGGGTGGAAGAGCTGACCGGCGGACGGGGCGCCGACGTGATCATAGAAGCCACCGGCAATCCGGCGGCGGTTCCTGAAGCGCTGGTGCTGTTACGGGACGGCGGCACCTACGTCATCGCCGGGCACTACACCGATACCGGCTCGGTCTCTCTCAATCCCCACCGCGAGGTCAATCGCAAGCACGCCGACATTCGCGGCCAGTGGGGAACCGACTTTCACCACGTGTACCGGGCGCTCAAGATGCTCGCGCGCCACCGGGACCGGCTGCCGTTCGCCCAGACCGTGGGAGCGCGCTACGGCCTCAGCGAGGCGAACCGGGCGCTGGAGGATGTGGAGAAACTCAGAGTGACGAAGGCGTTGATCATACCGAACGGGTCTTAGGTCTTGGGTGTTGGGTGTTGGGTGGAACTACCCAAGACCTAACACCAAAGACCCAACACCTCTTATAGTGCTGCATCCAATCTGTCACACAGCGTCTTCAGTATTTTGATCCGCGCGTACTTCTTGTCGTTCGCCTCCACCAGTGTCCAGGGCGCGAACTCGGTGCTGGTTCGCTCCACCATTTCGTCAACCGCTTCCTTGTAGGCGTCCCACTGCTTCCGATTCCGGAAGTCTTCCTCGGTGATCTTGTACTGTTTGAAGGAGACTTTCTCCCGCGACTTGAACCGCCGCATCTGCTCGTCCTGGTCCACGTGGAGCCAGTACTTGAGGATGACCACGCCGCGCTCGTGGAGCTGCTCTTCGAACTCGTTGATCTCGGTGTAGGCGCGCTTCCACTCGGGCTCGGTGGCGAACTGTTCCACTCGCTCCACCAGCACTCGACCATACCAGCTCCGGTCGAAAATCGTGACCCGCCCTGCACGGGGGAGGTGGCGCCAGAAGCGCCACAAGTAGGGATGCGCCTTTTCCTCGTCGGTGGGCGCGGCCACCGGGATCACCGAGTAGTCCCGGGCATCCAGCGCCGCAGTGATTCTCCGGATGGCGCTGCCCTTCCCGCCGGCATCCCATCCTTCGAACACCGCGATGCTCGAGCGGCCCGCCCTTTTCATTTTCCGCACCAGCGTGTTGAGCCGGCCCTGCAGTCTCTCCAGCTCCTTCTCGTACTGGTCGTCCTCCAGCTTGAGCGAGAGGTCGAGTCGGTCCAGCACGGTGGTGGGGTCTTTCGTCTGGGTCCTCCCGGCGAAGGCCCGGGTGTTGGACTTGCCGCCGTCGGCGAGACGCTTGGTCATGGCATCGAGCAGGTAGTCGCCCGCCGTCAGGCTGCGGTAGCGGTGATCGGCGCCCTCGATCACCAGCCAGGGCGCATCCCCGGTGCTGGTCTCCCTTAAGACCCGCTCCGATACCTGGCGAAACTTGTCGTACAGCTTGAAGTGCTTCCAATCGGAGTCGGTCACCCTCCAGCGCGTCAGCCGGTGTCGCTCCAGCGCCTTGAGCCGCTCCTTCTGGGCCTGCTTGCTGAGGTGAAACCAGAACTTGACGATCAGCGCGCCGTCGTCCACCAGCTCTTTTTCGAACCCGTTGATGCGCGCGAGCGCGGTATCCAACTCCGCTTTCTTGGATTGGCCGAACACTCTCCGCACGATGGGATCGGTGTACCACGATCCGAAGAAGATGCCGATCCGGCCTCGGGGAGGCAGCGCCCGCCAGAAGCGCCAGAATGCCGGTCGCTCGAACTCCTCATCGGACGGTGGTCCGAATGCATGAGTCTGGAGAAAGCGCGCATCCATCCATTCGTGGAGCAGGTTGACGGTTTCGCCCTTGCCGGCGCCGTCGACCCCGCCGATGAGGAGGATGACGGGGAACTTGGCTTCTTTGAGCTCGTCCTGGACGCGCAGCAAGCCGAAGCGCAGGTCGGCTACCCGTTTCTCGTAGTCCTGTTTCGAGACCTTGCGGCCGAGCTCAGCGGTTTCGAACACGGAGCCTCGCTTGCTTAGGTGCGTGGTGCGTGGTGCGTGGTGCGTGGTACGTGAAACGCAGAATACAGAAGCGCGGTTGCGGACTGTCAA
>JACQVB010000006.1 GCA_016209985.1 Gemmatimonadota bacterium
ACCTGGTCCAGGCCGACGATCTCCAGATCAAGATGGCGCAGGGCGCCAAGCCCGGCGAGGGCGGCCAGCTCCCCGGCCACAAGGTCTACCCCTGGATTGCCGACGTCAGACTTTCGACCCCGGGCGTGGGGCTCATCTCGCCACCGCCCCATCACGATATCTACTGTATCGAGGATCTGGCCCAGCTCATCCATGACCTGAAGAACGCGAACCCCAAGGCGCGGGTGCACGTGAAGCTGGTCGCGGAAGCAGGTGTCGGGACCATCGCCGCCGGAGTCGCGAAGGCCAAGGCCGACGTCGTGCTCATTTCCGGCCATGACGGCGGTACCGGTGCCTCTCCGCTCACCAGCATCAAGCACGGCGGCATTCCCTGGGAGCTGGGGTTGGCGGAAACGCAGCAGGTATTGATGCTGAACCGGCTGCGCGACCGGATCGTGGTGCAAGTGGACGGCCAGATGAAGACCGGACGCGACGTGATCATCGCGGCACTGCTGGGGGCGGAGGAGTTCGGCTTCTCCACTGCCCCGCTGGTGGTGATGGGCTGCGTCATGATGCGGGTCTGCCATCTCAATACCTGCCCGGTGGGCATCGCGACTCAGGACCCCGAGCTCCGCAAACACTTTACCGGAAAGCCCGAGTTGGTGCAGAACTTCTTCCGGTTCGTCGCCGAAGAAGTGCGTGAGTATCTCGCGGCCCTCGGCGCGCGATGCCTGGATGAGATCATCGGACGCAGCGAGCTGCTGAGTTTCGCGGCCGCAACCGATCACTGGAAAGCGCGCGGGCTCGACTACAGCTCGATCCTCTACCAGCCCGATCGCTCGCCGAGCTCGGCCAGGCGCGCGGTCCAAACCCAGGATCATGGACTGGAGCAGTCGCTGGACGCGACGCAGCTGATTCCCCGGTGCCGTGACGCGGTGGCGAACCAGAGGCCCATCGAGCTGGAGCTCCCGATCCGCAACCGTCACCGCTCGGTAGGCACCATGCTGGGCCACCAAGTAACCACCCGGTGGGGAGCACCCGGCCTGCCCCATGACACCATCCGGCTCCGCTTCACCGGGTCCGCCGGGCAGAGCTTCGGCGCATTCCTGCCGCCGGGCATCACCCTGCTCCTCACGGGGGACGCCAACGACTACTTCGGCAAAGGCCTCTCGGGCGGCTGGCTCGCCGTCTTCCCTCCGCGCGAGCTGAACTTCGTGCCCGAGGAGAACGTCATCATCGGAAACGTTGCCCTCTACGGCGCGACCAGCGGCGAAGCCTACGTCCGTGGCATAGCGGGAGAGCGCTTCGCGGTCCGCAACAGTGGAGCGCTGGCCGTGGTGGAAGGCGTGGGCGACCATGGATGCGAGTACATGACGGGCGGGCGGGTCGTGGTGCTCGGACCCACGGGAAGGAACTTCGCTGCCGGCATGAGCGGCGGGATTGCCTACGTGTTGGACCCGGACGGGCAATTCCGCCACCACTGCAACCTCGGCATGGTGGAGCTCGAGTGCCTCCAGGACGAGCGGGAAATTCTCTTCCTGCGACATCTCATCCGCCGCCACGTGAGCGCCACCGGTTCGCTCTATGCCAGAAAAATCCTGGCGACGTGGAGGAAGAGCCAAGCGAAATTCGTCAAGGTGATGCCCACCGATTACCAGCGGGTGATGGAACAGCAGGGAACCGGGGTCAGGGACCAGGTGTCAGGGGTGGCAATGACCGACGCATTCCGTGGGTAAGGCGACGGGATTCCTCGAGATCGAGCGCGCCCAGCCAGCGGCGCGGCCGGTCGAGCAACGGATCGGGGATTGGCGTGAGGTCTACTTGCCGCTCCTCGACGACACGGCAGCCGAGCAGGGCGCGCGGTGCATGGACTGCGGGATTCCCTTCTGTCATCAGGGCTGCCCCTTGGGCAACCTCATTCCCGACTGGAATGACCTGGTCTACCGCAATCGCTGGCGCGAGGCGCTCGAGCGGCTGCACGCGACCAACAACTTCCCCGAGTTTACGGGCCGGCTGTGTCCCGCCCCATGCGAGACTTCCTGCGTCCTCGGCATCGCCGACGATCCGATCACGATCAAGTCGATCGAGCTCTCCATCATCGAACGAGCGTTCGAGGAGGGATGGATCGAGTCACACCCACCCTCTCACCGCACCGGTGCGCGGTGCGCGGTGATCGGCTCGGGTCCGGCCGGCCTGGCGGCCGCAGACCAGCTGAATCGGGCGGGACATGCGGTAGTGGTCTTCGAGCGGGCCGATCGGATCGGGGGCTTGCTGCGCTATGGCATTCCCGAGTTCAAGATGGAGAAACGGTTTCTCGAGCGGCGACTCGCCCTCCTTCAGGCCGAGGGCATCTCATTCCGGACCAACGCACACGTCGGCGTCAATGTTGCGGTTCAGGAATTGCGGCGGGACTTCGACGCGATCGTGCTCGCGATCGGCGCCACCCGACCTCGCGACATCGACATTCCGGGCCGTGACCTGCACGGGATCCTCTTCGCCATGGATTACCTCACCCCTGTCCCCTCTCGATACCGGAGAGGGGAACGAGAGAGCGCGCACGATAGGCGAGTCGTCATCATTGGCGGGGGCGACACCGGGGCCGACTGTCTCGGGACGGCGCATCGGCAGGGGGCGCGCTCGGTGCATCAGCTCGAGTTGTTGCCCCGTCCCCCTGAGGAACGCGGTGCGGACAACCCCTGGCCGCAATGGCCCAACGTTTTCCGCACCTCGGCGTCGCACGAGGAGGGCGGCGAACGAGTCTTTTCCGTCTCCACGCAGCGCTTCGCGGGAGACGCCAGCGGCCGGGTACGGCAGATCCGCGCGGTGGAGGTCGAGTGGCAGACCCAGAATGGGCGGAGGATGCCGGTGCCCAAAACCGGGACCGATTTCACCCTGGACGCCGATCTGGTGATCCTGGCCATGGGATTTCTCGGTCCCCAGACCGACGGCCTCCTCGACCAGCTCGGCGTGAAGCTCTCGGAGCGGAAAGCGGTCGAGCGTGATGAGACGTACATGACCAGCGAGCCGGGAGTGTTCGTGTGCGGAGATGCATCCCGCGGGCCGTCGCTCGTGGTGTGGGCGATCGCGGAAGGGAGGGCGGCGGCGGCGGGCGTGAACCGATACCTGAGAACTCTGGTTCCCTCCCCCTCCTCCTCGCAACGCTCGGAGTCGGGATCGGGATGACGCGCACGTTTTTTTTTTGTTTTACAAAAGAAAAGCGGAGCTGTCATCCTGAGGCGCGAAGCGCCGAAGGAACCTCACCCAGTTTTTGTCGCCGCCCCTTCCGGTCCGTTATCCCAGTCTTGCACCGAAGATACGTTCGGCATCCCCCACTCGTGCCCGTTCCAATGGTCGAACCCGTCCATGGTGAACGCCCAGAACCCGGTCACCTGGTCGCTGATCACGATGATGCCGTCGGCGTTCCGCACGTCCACTCCCCAGGCGCCGTTCAACACCCCACCGGTGTTGGCGATCAATGATCCTTCGTTCTGCCCGGCCGTAGCGATGCCCGCCTGCAGCGGGCCGGCGTAGGTGTCGTAGTTGCCCACGGTGTACGGATTGGTTGGATCCATGATGTTGAAGACCTGCAGGCCATCTTCGTATGCAGAGGTGAAGACATAGGGCCAGCGGATTTCATGGTTATGCGGGAGCCCTTTCCACCGCGCCGTCCATGCCCCGACCGGCTGGGTGATGGTCGGGACCTTCCCTTCCAGCCCGGGCTTGAGATCGAAGATCCTGAGTGGGGCGTACTGGTACTCGGTCTCGGTGACCAGCCACCGTCCATCCGGGCTCGGTGTGACCGTGTGTCCCCGGCCGAATGACGAGGTGATCGCGGGATAGCCGACGGTCACCGAGGTGAGCAGCTTGGGCACTTCCGGCTTGGTGATGTCGAAAACGAAATAACCGCCCGGCTGCGCGCCTCCATAGAACTTGTCCTGGTGGGTGGCGGGATCGTACCCGACGTAATAGTCGTGGTAGCGCCCGGTAGCACCAGGGACCGGCACGGTTCCGATCAGCGCGCGAGCGGAATCGCCGCTCAGAAACAGATTCATGTCGTAGATCCTGGCGTCGGTCCCGGAGAGGGTATTGGCAAACATGATCACGCGGCCGTCGGAGTGCTTGTAGGGAAACACGTTGTGAAATCCACCGGGCAATCCGGCGCTGGATCCTCGGCGCTGCGCGCTGGTCGGATCGGTCGCCGCCGCGCGGGCGGAATTGGGCGCCATGATGCGCCCCACTTCCCGAATCGTGCGGCGGTCAGGCAGTCCCGTCACGTCGAATACGACTGCTCCCAGATCGGCATCGGGACCTGAAGGCAGAAACTGCGTGCACTCGACGTAGTAGTAGCGCCCGCGGGTCTTGAAGTACTTCCCTTCCACCGCGCCCAGCCCGTCGTGGAGCTCACCGTTGGCGATTCGCCAGGAGTAGATGACCCGCGCACCACCCGGCACCTTCATCTGAACGATGTCGAATCCCGGCTCCCGCACCCCGCCGATCTTGCGCGAGACATACGCGTACGGCCGCGCCAGATCCTGTTCGACCTCGATTCCCGCGATGGTGAAGGGGCGGCCGAGGGGAAGATGCGCGAGCACGTGGATGTTTGCAGAACCGGGCGCTTGACTCGACGGTGGAGACTGGCTGAGCACCCGCGAAGGCATGACCAGGATGGCGAGTAAGACACCGCTCGCGAGGTTATGAGTCACTGAAGCTCCTTTCGAACTGACCGTGAGTGGTGCGTGGTGAGTGGGGGCGGACGAGTGCACGACTGCATCCGGCTTTACCCAGCGATGGTCAGCCCCCACGTACCACGCACCACGCACCCGTTCAGCTCACCTTGCCGATCTTCGGCGCCCCATCCGGCCCGTTGTCCCAGTCCTGCGCGGAGCTCACGTTGGGCATGCCCCACTGGTGCCCGTTCCATCCATCGAAGCCATCCATGTGGAAGGCCCAGAACCCGGTGGCGATGTCGCTGATCACGATCAGCCCATCGGCGTTCCGGACCTGTACCCCGAACGCGCCATTGTCCACCCCGTTCGCCTTGGGATTCTTGCTCTGCCCGGTGATCCAGGCTGGGTTGCAGCAGCCGGCCTGGTTGGGACCGTCGTAGGTATCGTAATAACCCACCGTGTAGGGATTCGTGGGATCCATCATGTTGAAGATCTGGAGTCCATCCTCGTACGCCGAAACGAAAACGTAGGGCCACCGGACCTCATGGTTATGCGGCAGGCCCTGCCAGCGCGCCGTCCAGGCGCCGATGGGCCGCGAGATGGTTTTCACCGTCCCGTCGAGACCGGGCTTGAGGTCGAAGATCCTGAGCGGAGCATACTGATACTCCACCTCTGCTACCGCATACCGGCCGTCGGGAGTCGGCGTGAAAGTGTGCCCCGACGTGACACCGGCGACTCCGGTTATCGAAGTGATCAGCTTGGGTTCGAGCGGGTTACTGACGTCGTAGACGTAGTAGCCGCCGTTGCCTGCGCCGTAGAACTTGTCCTGGCGCGTGGCCGGATCGTACCCGACGAAGTAGTCGTGGTAGCCGCCGACGATGGCAAAACCCCCTCCCCCGTTGGCCTCGTTGGCGCCGGGGTTCGGCACCTGGCCGATGAGCCCGCTCTTGGGGTCTCCACTCACCATCTTCTGCCCGTCATAGATGTTGGCGTACGGTTTCCCCGCTACTGAAGTGAAGACCAGCACCTGGCCATTCGAGTGCTTGTAGGCATACAGGTCATGAAACCCGCCGGGAGCATACGGCGCCTTGACCCGGGTGACCTCCCTAACCTTGGACGAATCGGGAAGTCCCGTGACGTCGAAGACCACCAGGCCCAGGTCCGCGTCGGGGCCGCCGGGAAAGAACTGGAAGCATTGGGCATAGTAGTAGCGCCCGTTCACCCTGAAGTGACGCCCCCGCAGCGCGCCGAGTCCGAGGTGCAGCTCGGGATTCTCGATGCGCCAACTGTAGATCTGGCTCGCCTTGCTCGGGTTCTTCAGATCCACCACGTTGAATCCGCTGGGCTGGCTCAGCGCGAGTGAGACGTACGCGTATGGCCGCGAGAGCTCCTGCTCGATTTCGATATCGCCCACGTGCATCTCACCACCCATCGGGATGTGAGCGACGATGTGGACGTTGGAGCTTCCCTGCTGGCCGGGGGCGTAATCCTGGGCCCCAAGAGCCACCGGTAGAGCGGCGAAAACGAAAACCAGCATTGCGATGCCGACAAATCTCCTGGTCATAAGAGCTCCCTTGGATGGTACGTGGTGCGTCGTGCGTGGTGCGTAGTGCGTAGTGCACCACTCACCACTCACCACGCACCACTCACCGTTTGGTGTCGTTCTCTTTTGAAAACCGTCTATACAGCCACCACGTGCTGCCGACGCTGACAACCAGCAGCGCCGCGGGCACCAGATAACTCCAGAAAACCCCTGCGGCGATCGGAGAAGCGACCGGCAACGGGTTCATGGCTGCCCCTTCCGTCGCCGGCGCCATTGAAGATACGCGAAACCCATACCCAGAAAACACGCCGCGTACGCGATGGTCATCCCCACCAGCGTTGCCAGTCCCTGTTCCACCGGCTCAAGTCCCTTCTGCCGGCGCGCCGGCGGAGCGCAATTGTCGCTCGAGGTCTTGCAGGTAGCCCGCCTGCCGCGATTCGTAGCTCTGGGAGACCGCCCGCAGCTTGGGATCGATGACCCAGTAGACCACCACCGTGCCGAGCACCGCCAGAAGCACCATCCACCCGCCATCCCATTGGGCCAGCAGCAGCCGCGCCAGGCCAATCATCATCAACGCGAAGATCACCGGCGAGAGCACGATCGCGATCCAATCCTCCCGGGTCCACTCCTCGGCTTGTTCAGCAGTCCAGGCCCGCTGGATGAGCGGCCGTCGTGGTTCCGCAGCTGAGGCGGTCGGACGGTCGGACGGTCGGACGGTCGACTCCGTCGCTGACCGTCTGTCCGTCTGACTGTCTGACCGCCGTCCAAGCCCGATCATTCCCCGCCGCTCCGCTTCACGCCTCACCGGTCCCCACCAACCCAGCGGACGAGTCATGGCGTAATACTTGACCAGCCGGTCCATGGGCTCGGGCCGCGTGAGGAGAGTGACCGGGATCAGTATCGCCGCTCCCAGCGCCATCAACAGCCAGAATTGCAGGTAGTCGGGGAGGGGCGGAATGAGTTTGAACGCCGGCAACACCCAAACGACGAGCCAGGAAAGACCCAGGTTGGTGATCCACGAGAGCAGATATCCCCAGGCATTGAATCGCCACCAGACCACCTGGAGAATGTTGGGCAGCCAGATGCCCGCCATCATCAGCCACAGGGCGAAGATCAGCCACTGGGTGACTTCTTTCATCGTGAGACCGTAAAAGAAGGCCCCGACAAGCAACACTACCGTCGCCACCCGTCCGACCCAGACCAGCTCTGCCTGGCCCGCCTTGGGCTTCAGGTAGCGCTGGTAGAGATCTCGCGTCGCGTACAGCGCGCCGAGGTTGAGGTGGCTGGAGATGGTCGAGAAGTGGATCGCGAGGATGGCCGCGAAGAAAATTCCCAGCATTCCAACCGGCAGCAGCTCGAAGCCGATGCGGAACCACCCCACTTCGTATTCGCCGGCAGTGGTGAGCCCGGGCACCATGGAGAAGAACGCGAGGGCGGCGGCCGCCCAGAAACTGTTCCGGACCAGCGTCACCATCCCGCCCGCCCAGATCCCGTAGGTGGCGTCGCGCACCGTGCCCGCCGACTGAATGCGCTGCGCCTCGGCGTACCAGTCGATGCTGGTACCCATGCCGAACCCGCCGATCACCGCGATCACCAGCATGGTGATCCACCATGCAATGGGGAAACTCCCGCCGAACCAGCCGGTGAACGCGAGCGGATTGAGCCGCCATCCCTCGCCCATCGTCACTAGACGCACCGAAAGTTGGGACGGGCCGCCGACGGCGTAGACCGCGATCAGGGACACGACGACGATGGCGAACGCGGCAACGATGCCTTGCAGGAAGTCACCCATCACCACACCCCAATACCCGGCGGCGAGCGTGTACACCGCGGTAATGAGTGTCGGAATGAGCAGACCTGCCCAGAACGGCCAGCCAAATGCCAGCGTTCCCACCTTTCCCATGGCCATGCTCACCCAGCCCAGAATGAACATGTTCATGAACACGCCCCAGCCGGCCAGCCAGCCGCGCAGCAGCTCCGATCCGAGTCCCGCGAACCGAAGCTCCTGCCACTCAGCCTGCGTATAGGCCAGGGATCGCCGGAAGATCCGGGCCGAGACCAGTGATCCCACCGCGGTCCAGGCGGCGAAAAACGTGTACCACAGCCCCCGGAGACCGTGGGGGTAGATGACGCCGGTCACCCACATCGGCGTATCCGTTGCGGTGTGGGTGCTGAAGACCGATGATGCCGGGAGCCACCACGGGAGCCCGCGGCCGGCGAGGAAGAAATCCGATTCCGTCCGCCGCGCGAGCCGATAGAACACGAACGGCCCACCGATCATCAGCACCAGGAAGGCCGCGGTCCAGAACCAGTCGAGCGCCGAAAAGTGCGTCATGGGACGCGTAATATGGCGCGACTCGACCGGAGCGCCATCGAGCTGGCGCTGATCGAGGTTGCCACGCATCCTTGAGCGCAACAGGTCATCACGTTAACCAGAGGTCCGGAATACGATGCGCGATCGTGCGCTCATCCTTGCATTATTGCTGAGCCTTCCGGCGAGTGCCGGGGCGCAGTCGGGTTCCGCGAGCGCCGCGGTCGTCCGGGAAGCGTTCCTCCACGCCTGGACCGGCTACGAGCGTTATGCCGCGGGCCACGATCAGTTCCTGCCGCTCAGTCATGCGGGTCGCGACTGGTACAAAACGTCGCTCATGATGACCCCGGTCGATGCCTACGACACCATGCTCCTCATGGGCCTCGACAGTCTGGCCGAGGCCACCAAACGCAGCATCCTCGAGCGGCTCTCGTTCGACCGGGATCTCTCGGTGCAGGTCTTCGAAATGACCATCCGGCTGCTCGGCGGCCTGCTCAGCGCGCACCAGATGAACCGGGACGCCCGTTTCCTCGCGCTGGCAAAGGACCTCGGCGACCGCATGATGCCGGCGTTCGGCTCCAAGACCGGAATGCCCTACCGATTCGTGAATCTCCGGAGCGGCGCGGTAAAGGGAACGGTCAGCAATCCGGCGGAAATCGGCACGCTGATGCTCGAGTTCGGGGCGCTGAGCAAACTCACCGGCGACGAGCATTACTACCGCGCCGCCAAACGGGCGGTGCAGGAGCTGTATCGACGACGGTCTCCGATCGGCCTCGTGGGATCCACGATCAACGTCGAAACCGGCCAATGGGTCGATCGGGACAGCCACCTGAGCGGCGGGATCGATTCCTACTACGAGTACCTGCTCAAATCGTGGCGCCTGTTCGGCGACCAGGACTTCAAGCAAATGTGGGATTCGAGCATCGTGGCCGCCAACCGTTACCTCGCGGACCAGCGCCCCACCGGCCTCTGGTATGGCCACGCCGACATGCGCAGCGGACGCCGCGGCGCCACCCATTACGGGGCGCTCGACGCATTTCTGCCCGCGGTGCTCGCGCTCGGCGGCGACACCGACCGGGCCGGCCGGCTGATGGAGTCGGTACTACGGATGTGGACCAGGTTCGGGATCGAGCCGGAAGAGCTGGATTATGTCACGATGCAGATCGTGGACTCGGGTTACGCGCTCCGGCCGGAAGCGATCGAATCGGCGTATTACCTCTACCACTTCACCGGGAACGAGCACTTTCGGAAAATGGGCCGGATCATGACCGATAGCCTGCTCTACTACACCCGCACCCCGGATGCCTTCGCCGCACTCCGGAATGTGGTCACCAAACAACAGGCCGATCGAATGGAAAGCTTCTTCCTGGCGGAGACGTTGAAGTATGCCTACCTGCTGTTTGCGCCGCCTCGCGCACTCGATTTCGATGTCGTCACCTTCAATACCGAGGCGCACCCGCTGCGGCGAACCTGGAAGCTCGCGGGAGGGCGGGACTAGGGAGTACGGAATCCCCCGCGCTGCTTGAGGTAGCCGACCAACCCACCACACTCCAGAATGCCGAGCAGCGGCTCCGGCAACCTGGTAGCCACTGATGACCGCACGCAGGTCGTGAGGTCGCCTACGGTGAGCATGGTTTCCGTCAGCTCGATCGAAAGCCGGTCCCCCTCGCGGATCGTGCTGGTATCGAATTCCAGGGCCACCAGCCCGTTGTTGATGGCGTTGCGATAGAACGTGCGCGAGAAGCTTTGGGCCAGCACGGCCTGGATGCCTGCCGCCAGAATGACCGTCGCCGCAACCTCCATGGCCGAGCCGCATCCGAAATTCTTTCCGGCAACCAGGAGATCGCCCGGCCTCACCGAGGCCGCGAAATCCGGGTCCAGTGTTTCCATCAAGTACCGTTTGAGCTCGGCTTCATCCAGCGTCTCCTTTTTTCTGGTGGACGAGATGATGTAATCGGTGTTGATGTCATCACCGAATTTTCTCGCACGTCCTTCCAACCGGACCTCCATCACCGCCCCATCGTGCGAGGGTCGGTGATGTGGCCCGACACCGCGGCCGCCGCGCAGGCGGCGGGGGACGCCAGGTAGATGGACGCGCGGGGATTCCCCATGCGTCCCCTGAAGTTCCGATTCGCGGTGGACATCACGTTCATGCCGTCTTCCGGAATGACGCCACTCGTGCCGCAACACGCGCCGCAGCCGGGCGTGGTGATGGTGGCACCCATCGAGGCCAGCCTGGGCAGCGTACCGTCGGCGGTGAGCTTCCGCTCCACCTCCCGCGATGCCGGCGTCACGACCAGTTGCACGCCGGTGGCAACCCGGCCTCCGGCGCGCTCGATCACCCGCAGGACCTCGCGGATATCCGACACCCGGCCTCCGGCGCAGGTCCCGACGAAGACCATGTGCACCGGCGTCCCCGCGGCGTTACCGATGGCCGTGACATTGGCCGGCGCATCCGGTAGCGCCACCACCGGCGAAAGAGCGGAAAGGTCGAGCGAGACCGCTCGCGCGTACCGGGCGCCAGGGTCCGCCGGCCCCACCGGGAACATCGCCGCCTTGGCGCTCATCTCGACCGCCAGATTGCACAACACCAGCCGGTCCTCCAGCGGGAGCGCCTCCGCTGCCGGCCCGCGGAATTCGACCGCCTGGTAGTTCGCTCCTTCACCCCCGACCTGCGCCACCAAGGCGAGGGCCATGTCCTTGGCGCTCACGCCTTCCGCTCGCTCGCCGGTCAGCGTCACCTGGATCGTCTCCGGGATTCGCAACCAGATCTGACCCGTCACCATCGCCGCGGCGAGGTCGGAGGAGCCGATGCCGGTCGCGAACAACCCCAGCGCGCCGCAGGTGACCGTATGGCTGTCGGCCCCGACTACCAGATCGCCCGCCTTGGCGCGCCCCGATTCCAGCAGCAGCTGGTGGCTGATCCCCGCCCCGACGTCCCGGACCTCGATCCCGTGCTTGCGGGCAAAGGCCCGAACCTGATCGTGAAAGGCCTTCGTGCGCGGAGTCGTGGGTGGCGAGTAGTGGTCGAGCGCGAACATCACGCGCGAAGGATCCCGAACCGACTGACCGCCCATCTTCTCGAAATAGCCGATCGCCATCGGGGTCGCGGCATCGGTGCCGAGAATCCAGTCCACCTCGCAGACCACCACATCGCCCGCGCGCGCATCAACCCCGGATCTGGCCGAGAGGATCTGTTCCGCGACGGTCTTCCCACTACTCATGCGCGCGCGTGTTCCCGGTCTGCTCCAGCCATCTCGCGCTCGGCGGCCAGCAGTCCCGCCTGCCGTTCGCTGCGCGCGATCACCGTGGCGCCCACCAGGTTGCCGATGGTATTCACCGTCGTCCGGCACATGTCCAGCGGCCGGTCGACTCCGACCACCAGGGCGATGCCCGCGGCGGCATAGGGCCCCAACCCGACCGCGTTCAGAACGACGAGTGTGGTGACCAGCGAACTCCCGGGCACACCCGCGCCGGCGAACGCCGCAGCCGTTGACGCGAGGAGAATGGTGAGCAGTTGGCTCGCTCCCAGTTGAATCCCGTACAAGTGGCAGAGGAAGACGGCAGTTACTGCCTTGTAGATCGCGGCTCCATTCTTGTTGATCGTCGTTCCGGCAGGCAGCAGAAAGCTCGTGATGCCGTCGGGCACGCCCAACCGGCCGGCGGCGGCCATGCTCACCGGCAGCGTAGCGCTGGACGACGCGGTCGAGAAGGCGAGCAATAAGGCATCGGAAACCGATCGAAAAAACACGCTGACGCCGATTCCGGCTCCGACGCGCAGCAGCGGCAGGAGAACCACGACCACATACACCATGAGCGCGGTCACGACCACCAGCGAGTACACCAGCAGACTCTGGAGCAAGTCGACGCCCGAGCGCACGACGGTTACAGCGATCAACACGAACACCGCCGGTGGTGCCAGCAGCATGAGCCAAGCGATCACCACCATCGCGATCTGGTTGATTCCCTGAAAGAAGGCGATCACGGCGCGGCGCCCTTCCCCGCCCACGGTGGTGAGCGCCGCACCAAAGATGCTGACCGCCACAATGAGCGGCAGCAGGTCGCCGGACGCCGCAGCGGCGAATGGGTTCGACGGTATGGCGTCGAGTATCGACTGCACCAACCCCGGAGCGCTGGTGGCGGCCGCCGTTGCGGCGCGATCGCTGAACTGGGCCGTGATCGCGTCGCGCGTGGCCGGTTCCAGACCGCTCCCCGGCCGCAGCAAGAGCGCCACGCCAAGGCCCACGCCCGCCGCCAGCAACGTGGTCGCAAGAAAGTAGGCGAGCGTTTTCCCGCCGATCCGCCCGAGCCGGCGGACGTCACCCAGGCCGGCGATCCCCGTGATGAGGCTCGCCACGACCAGCGGTACCACGACCATCGTGACGAGACGGATGAACGCGGTACCCACCGGCTCGAGCGCCACCACGAGCCGCTGTAGCCATTCCCACTGCGCCGCCTTCGCCACCGTGCCGACCGCAACTCCGGCAGCGAGTCCGAGAAAGATTCTCGTATGCAGCCTCATCGGCTTTTCACACTTTGCCGTGCCCCTCTCCCGGAGGAGCCTGCCCCGAGCGGAGCGAGGGGAGAGGGGACAGGGGTGAGGCCAGAACCGCTTCGAGCGCGGCCATGGTACGCTCGACGTCGGCAACCTGGATGTTTCCCATGTGCCCGATTCGAAACCCCGACGCCGCGAAGATTCCCAGTCCCGCAGCCGTCAGAATGCCGCGCCGTTTGAGACGCTCGCGGAGCGTTGACGGCTGGACACCGGGTGGCACCGCAATGGCAGTCACCGTGGGCGAGAACTGTTCGAGTCGCGGACATTGCAGCTGGAGGCCCAGCTCGCCCGCGCGTTTCCGGGTAAGCGCCGCCATGTCTTCGTGCCGCCGGAACCCGCGTTCCAGTCCTTCATCGTGGATCATGGCCAGTGCTTCGGCTACCTGGCATATCACGTGCACCGGTGGTGTGCCGGGGGTCTCCGGTTTCGGCCGGGTCACATGCTGGCGGATCTCCGCAAAATCCCAGTAGCTCCGCGGCAGCCTGCCGCTTGCTGCCGCCGACCACGCCCGCTCGCTGACGGCCACAAACGCGAGACCGGGACCAGACATCAGACATTTCTGGGAAGCCGTGACGGCAAAGTCTACGTCCCAGTCGTCGAACTCGAACGGCATGCCGCCTATCGCCGACACGCCGTCCACCAGCACCAGCGCGCCCCGCGCTCGCGCGACCCGCGCGATCCCCGCCACGTCGTTGCGTACTCCGTTGGCGGTATCGCAGTAGGCAAACAGGACGCCGCGGATTCTGCGATTCTCCACCAGCGCTGCCTCGACCAGGAGCGGATCGACCGAACGATTCCAATCGGCCGCGATGCGATGAACGACCAGACCGTACAACTGGGCGAGATCGGCCCACATTTCGCCGAACTTCCCGTTGCAACAAACCGCGACTTCGTCTCTGGGTGAGAAGAGATTGCAGATGGCGGCTTCCATCGCTCCACGCCCGGTCGTGTGCACCGGCAGGACCGGCTCGCGGGTCCCCATTACCGGCCGCAGGCGCTCCATCACCGCGGCGAGGACCTGGGAGAACTCGGGCGACCGGTGGTGTAGCATGGGCCGGGCGCCCGCCCGAAGAACCTGCTCCGGCACCCGGGTGGGGCCAGGCGTCATCAGGAGCAAGGGCTCCGTCACGAAATGACGCCGTGCCGGCGCAGGGTCTCGTCCACGTCCGGTTTGAAGACGACGCCGGTCTTGATCTCGGCCACTCGCTTGCGCTCGCGCTCGATCAGGGCGGCCAGATTGGCCAGCACTTCGGCCACGGCCGCCCGCGGAACGGCGGCTACACCATCGTCGTCGCCGACAATCACGTCACCCGGCATGACGACTACTCCCCCGCAACTCACCGGCACATTTACTTCACCCGGCCCGTCCTTGTCGCACGAGCCGGGAGTGACACTCCGGCTGAACGCCGCCAATCCCAGCTGCGCGATGCCGGCCACGTCCCGAATCGCGCCGTCCACGACGATGCCGCCCAGACCTCTCGCCACCGCGGTGTGGCACATGAGCTCGCCGAACACGGCGTTGGCGGTATTCCCGCCAGTGTCCACGACGATGATGTCTCCCGGGCCCGCAACCTCCATTGCCTTGTGAACCATCAGATTGTCACCCGGCCGGCAGCGAACCGTCACCGCAAGACCGAGCAGCGGGCGCGAAGTCCGGGCTCTGATGCCCGGATCCATGAAGTTGAACCGCCCCATCGCGTCGGCCACGTTGGACGACGCGGCCCCCCTGAAGCGCGCCAGGGTCGCATCATCGAGACGGGCGGGAGCTGAAAGGATACGGAAACCCAAGCGACCTGCGGCGCTCAAAAGAAGCTCCTTGAAGGGTCGGTAAAAGACGGACCTCACCCCTGTCCCCTCTCCGTTGCCGGAGAGGGGAACGCGAGAGTGAATCTACCCGCCTGAAGCCGCGGGAAAACCCTCATCCGGTCGTGGCGCTCTGCCGTCCGACCCTACTTGATGCGTGCTTGACGCGCGGGCGTGATATTGGGCCGGTCGATCGGTGGTGGATCCGTCCTTCGGAGGTCGAACGATGCGCGCTCCAGGGTGGCACACGATGCTCGCGGCGCTGGTCTTGTTCGCGGGTGAGTTGCGGGCACAGGAGGTCCAGGTCCCGCTGGACGAGGCCGGCCGAATCCAGGTGGTCACCGCCGAGTTGGCGCGCCGCCTGGGGTTGTTCGGTGACGTGGACGGGTTCCGCGAGGCACGTCTGTTCCAGCTTCCCACCGGCGATTTCGTACTCGAGATCACGGCGACCCCGCGTGGAGCGTTGCAGCGCGAGCGGCGGCCGCTCACCACCTCCGAGGCGGCTGCATTTCGGCACGACCTGACCGAGCGCGTGACGGCGCGGGCCCCCAGCGCCGTCCTCGATCAGGGAGGACGCACCAAGCTGCTGGTGGGGGCGACGATTCTGGGACTCGGATATTACGCCCCCGCCACCATGGTGGCGCTCGACCCGGACGACAGTCAGTCCGCCGTGGCGATCTACATGCTGACCGCCGCGGGCTCCTTCATCGTGCCGTTCCTGGCAACCAAAAACCGGGCCCTCCCCGATGCGGTCGCGACGATGGCGCTGTGGGGCGCAATGCGCGGCCCGATTCACGGGTTGCTGGTGTCGGAATTGGGCGACACGGACAGCGACGAGACCAAGCTCGCCTGGACAGTGCTGGTCGGCGCCACCGAGGCCGTCGTGGCGGGCGTGGCCGCTCAGTCGCTCGCCATGACGCCGGGACGCGCCGAGCTCACTGGCGCGGGAGGGGACATCGGGCTGGGCTCGGGCTGGAGCATTGGGTACCTGCTCGGCCTGAATGACCGCCAGCGCACCGTCACGGTATCCCAGCCGGGCGGGAACTTCACCTACCGCACGGACGATCGAACGCTTCATTCAGCCGTAACCCTGACGGGCGTGGGCATCGGGCTCGCAGGCGGCTACCTGATGGACCGCAGCGAGGAGTGGACCCGGGGAGACGCTACGGTATTGCGGAACGTCACCCTTCTGGGGAGCCTGGCCGGCGTGGCCCTGGGCGATATCGTCCATCAGCCGCGGCTCGTCACGGAAACTTACCCCGGCGGCTCGGTTACGTACTACGAAGACGAGTTCTCCCGCATTCACGCCGCCGGGGCCCTGGCCGGCACGGCTGCCGGCGTCGCCGTAGGTCGGGTGCTGGTCAAGGGGCGCAACTTCACTACCGGGCAGGGAACGCTGCTGACCCTGGCGCCACTCGCCGGAGGGCTTCTGGGCCTGGGGCTCGCCTACCTCGCCACTCCCGAACGAACCTACAACTACGTTCCGGGAGGACCGTACCGCGACCCCAACGATCATAGCGAGCTGTACCTGGTGGCGAGCGCGCTGGGCGCTGGCGTGGGGTTCGCGGCCCTCTATCCGGCGATGGCCCGACAAGCTCGCGGTTCCACCGCTTTGGGGAATCTGGAATTCTCGGTGAATCCACTGGCGCCCGCCCACCTCTTGGGCCGTGGCCGGAATCGCGTTCCGCTCCTCTCGCTGCAGTACCGCTTCTAAGGCCAGCGCGGCGCCGCAGTCTCCAGCCGCCAGATCGGTCCGTCCAGGTACAAGGGGCCTTCGAATCGCACGAACGCGGGAACCGTCTCGTGGATGATCCACGCGTGGAGATCGGGAGGGGTCCGGCCCAGAATCGCTGTCATGATCTTGAGGAAGATTCCGAACTTGGGCTTCACCCGGTACTGCACCATCACGCCCGGGAGCTCCTCCGGCGCGACCTTCCGGCGCTCGACCGGGGTGTATTCCAGCTCGATCAGCCGGGGCTCCGGCGTGAACGCGACGAAATGAACAGTGGCGTTTTCCCCTTTCTCGAGATTCTTCGCGATCAGCATGACCATGCCGTTGTACACGTCGTTCGGGAGCTCGAGCGTGCCGTCGTGCACTTTCTCCCTGCCACCCTTGTGGTCCTTCGTCGTCACCCGGTACTTCCCGGGGCGCTCTATCCGGATCTCGGTGTCCACCTTGAAGGCGGGCCCGCGTTGGATCAGGTGGTAGGTCTGCATGGTGAAGACCTCGCGCTGGGTGTACCGCACGGTCTCATCCAGGAGCGAGCCATCCTTGAATTTGAACAGGATGCGGGTTTCGACCGTGTCGCGACCCTTGGCCTCCTGCAACAGGTCGCCTTCCGCGAGTAGCGCGCTGTCGGCGCCGCGAAGGACCAGAAAACCGTGAGTCACGCCTTCGGGATGGCGGACGCGGACGGGAGCGGAGTCCGTTCCCGACGAAAACGCCGGGAGCGACAGGACCAGCAGTACGCCCCAGCTACGCGCGTGATTGGGGCGGGTCGGAAACGACGCGCCGATCAGGAGCGCGAGCCGGAGCCGGAAACGCCGGCGCGCGACCCCGCGAGCACTACCGGCGCCCGATAACTCGCGAGCAGCCTCCTCAGCAGGCCGGGGTCGACCGGTTTGAGGAAATGATGATCGAAGCCCGCCGCCTTGCTGCGCTGGCGATCGATTTCCTGGCCCCAACCCGTGACGGCAACCAGCAGAATGCTCTTGCCCCACGACTGGGCCCGCAGCCGGCGAGCGACGTCGTAGCCAGAGAACTGCGGAAGACCGATATCCAGCAGCACGATCTGCGGTCGGAACTGGCCCGCCACCTCCAGCGCGGCGACACCGTCGTGCGCCACCCTGGTTTCCTGCCCCCACGCCGTGAGCATGGCATTGAGCATTTCCGCCGCGTCCACGTTGTCCTCGACGATCAATATCCGCAGCGACTGCTCCAGCACGAGTCGGTCGGGCTCCAGGCGATCCTGCTCCTGCTGCGCCGGGGCGTCCATGAGGATCGGCAGCCGTACCGCGAAGGTCGACCCTTTTCCCGACCCTTCGCTCTGACCGCTTACCGACCCGCCATGCATCTCCACCAACCGGCGCACCAGCGTCAAGCCAATGCCGAGACCCGAGCGAGCCCGATCGTGGGCGTTGTCCGCCTGCATGAACAGATCGAAAATCCGGGGGAGCGCCTCCGGCTCGATCCCAATACCGGTGTCTTCCACCCGCACCACCACGTCGTTGTCGTGACGCTCCGCGCTGAGCTTGATCCGCCCACCGGGCTCGGTGTACTTCGCCGCATTGTCCAGCAGATTGGAGAACACTTGCGCCAGCCGCACCTGGTCCGCCTCGACCGTGACCGGCTCGGCCGGTACGTTCACCACCAGCGCGTGCTCCCGCTGCTCGATGATGGGGCGACTCGTCTCCACCGCATCGGCGACCACTTTGGCCAGCTCCACGCGCGACTTCTGCAGGATGAGCTTGTCGCGGGTGATCCGGCTGACGTCGAGCAGATCGCCCACCAGCCGCGTCATCTGCTGGAGCTGCCGTTCGATGACGCCTTGCGGACCGGCCAGGTCGGTCCCGGAGGGCGCCTTCAGCCGGTATACCTCCGCGGCCGTGTAGAGGGCCGCGAGCGGATTCCGCAGCTCGTGCGCCAGGGCCGCGAGGAACTCGTCCTTCCGGCGGTCAGCTTCGCGGAGCGCGGCGGTTCGCTCCTGCACCCGCACCTCGAGCTCCTGATTGGCCTCGCGCAGCGCCTCTTCCATCCATTGCCGCTCGGCGATCTCCCGCTGGAGCGCCTCGTTGGCACGGGCCAGAGCCCGCGTTTTCCGGAACAGATCGATGAAAACGGCGACCTTGGAGCGCAGGATCTCGGGGCTCACCGGCTTGGTGAGATAGTCCACCGCCCCGGTCCCATACCCGCGGATGATCTCCTTTTCGTCGGCCATGTGGGCCGTGAGAAAGAGAATCGGGACATGCTCCGTGCGCCGGCGCCGCTTGATCAGGCTCGCCAGCTCGAGTCCGGTCATGCCCGGCATCCGGATATCGAGAACGATGGCAGCGAAATCCTGGTCGAGCAGCGCCAGCAAGGCTTCGTCCGCCGACTTGGCACGGACGCACTTGCAGCCGCTCGGCGCGAGCATCAGCTCCAGCGCCTCCAGATTCACCGGCTGATCGTCCACCAGGAGAATCTGGACGGGCTCTTCAGGCGCCGCGCCGACGCTCTCGAGTGGCGACTTCGGTTCTAACTCCGTGCTATCCTCCAATCGCGTAAAAGTCGGTGAGTGGTGCGTGGTGCGTGGTGCGTAGTGCGTGGCCATGACGCTCCGATGCAGCTTGGCCACGCACCACGCACCACGCACCACTCACCGGTAAAGCCACACCCTCAGCAGGGAGAGGAGCTGGTCGGTGTCCACCGGTTTCGCGATGTAATCCGACGCCCCCGCCTGCAAGCACTTTTCCCGGTCGCCCTTCATGGCTTTTGCGGTCAGGGCGAGAATCGGCAAGGTCCGGAAGCGCGAATCATGGCGGATCTCGCGCATCGTCGCGTAGCCGTCCATCTCCGGCATCATGATGTCCATCAACACGACGCTCAGGTCGGGAGTGTTCTGGATGACCTCAATCGCCTGCCGGCCATTGGTCGCGCCCAGGACCTCCATCTCCTGGTTCTCGAGCACGGTGGTCAGCGCGAAGATATTGCGGGCGTCGTCGTCCACGACGAGCACCTTGCGCTGGCGCAGCACCTCGTTCGACCCGTGCAGGCGCTCGAGCATCCGGCGCTTGCTCTCCGGCAGCTCGGCGACGACGCGGTGCAGGAAG
>JACQVB010000124.1 GCA_016209985.1 Gemmatimonadota bacterium
CTCACCGTGTACGACATGGTAAAGGCAGTCGATCGCGGCATGGAGCTCGGCGCGATCCGGTTGCTCGAGAAATCCGGCGGACGGAGCGGTTCATGGAGCAAAGGAGCACCAAACCAATGACCCAAACCCAGCGATTGATGCTGCGCGGCCTCGCGTTGCTTTCCGTGGTCACCGTGCTGTGCGGCGCCGTGGGTGGATTTTTCAGCCCCGCAGGCGCGGACCTCGGGTCCGCGCTCTATACCGGTACCGCAGGAATCAGCCCGCTCAACGATCTCCGGCGATCGCTCGCCATGGCGGTGGGCGAAAGCGAGATTCGCTCCCTGCAGTTGAGCCGGGCCAATACCATCATGGAATTGTCATCCCGGTATCGCGTGCCTGCCGACCTCTCGGCTCTGATTCATGACGAAGCGGTACGCGCGGGACTGGATCCGGAGCTGGCGTTCCGGCTGGTCCGGGTCGAAAGCAACTTCAATCCCCAGGCGCGCAGCGTGGCCAACGCGATCGGCTTGGCGCAGGTGCAGCTGGCCACCGCCCGGCACTACGACCGTCACATCACGGAGAAAGACCTCTACGATCCACAGCGCAACCTGCAGATCGGCTTCCGGTATCTGCGAGACCTGCATGACCGGTATCGGAACAACATGCGGATGGCGCTGCTGGCCTACAACGTGGGGCCCGGCCGGCTTCAGGAAATTCTCGATGGCGGCCGGACACCGACCGGCACCTACGCTTCGGCGGTATTGAAGGGGTATCCGGCAGGACCGCAGGTCGACTTGCCGGCTGATCCGGCGGCTAACCCGCCGGCTTTCCGCTAGGGTAGCGAAGACTCGGCCGGGATGTCCGCCGCGCCGGCGGCGGGACGCGCCACCAGCAGCCGGGTGCCAGGTTTCAGCACCTCTTTGGCCGTCAGGTCGTTCCAGACCCGCAGATCACTGATCCGCACGCGGTATCGCTGCGCGATCACCCACAGTGACTCCCCATACCGCACCACGTGCCACCGGCCGCTCGCCGTGGCAACCGTCTTGGCCTTGGGTACCTGCCGGGGGCGTGGCCGGCTCGCCGCCAGCTTGGCGCGGGCGACCGGACTCACCGGAATCGTGATCCGCGCCCCCACTCGAAGCGCCCTGGGCTTGAGCCGGGGATTGGCCGCCATGATGAGCGAGGCGTCCACCCGGTACCGCTTGGCGATTTGGGAAATGGTCTCGCCCCGGGCGATCCTGTGATCGATCACCGTGACCCGCTCATTGGCGGGCAGCCCCGCCCAGCGCTGCGCCACGGACGTGCCGGTTCCCCGAGGCACTCGCACGATGACGGCCTTGGGCGGCGTGACTCCACGGAAGTACTGCGGGTTGAGCTCGAGCAGCGCCGCCGTGGTCGTGTCGGAGAGGCGGGCAATGACGTCGAGACCGGTCTGGGCACCCACCGACACTTCGTCATATACCAGCGGATGCAGGATCGGCAGGCTGTCGAACCCGTACCGCGCCGGCTCCTTCGCGATCAGGGCAGCCGCGATCAGCTTGGGGACGTAGTCGCGCGTCTCCCGCTTGAGATAGCGCTTGTCCGACAGCCGGAAGAACATGTTGTCCACCAGGGAGTCGGCGTCGGATTTGGCGAGGCGGCGCAGCCCCCGCGAGACCCGACCCGACCCGGCGTTGTAGGCCGCAGCCGCGAGATACCAGGACCCGAACTCCGCGTTGAGGTCGGAGAGGAGCCGCGCCGCAGCGTCGGTGGCCTTGAACGGATCCCGCCGCTCGTCCACCCACTGGTCCACGGTGAGACCGTACAGCCGTCCGGTCCCCGCCATGAATTGCCACATGCCGACCGCCTTGGCCCAGGAGACCGCCCCGGTCGAAAACCCGCTCTCGATCAGCCCGAGGTACACCATGTCTTCCGGAATGCCCTGCTCCCGGAAGCGGTTGCGGGCCATGCCCTCGTAGCGCGCCATGCGGCCGAGCCAGATGCCGAACCGGTCTCGCGCGGGACCCAGGAAGTAATCCATGTACGCCTGGACCCTGCCGTGACTGGCAAACGTTTCGACGTCGATGTCGTAGGTGGGAGATGCCACGCTGGCGGTCCCCCCGCGAGGAGCGGCAAACATCCCGGAGGCCTCGCCGGCCACTTCGGCTCCCGAGACCGCCGGCACCATAACCGAACGGACCTGGCCCGCATTCTTGTCCAGACTCTCCAGCTCGAGCTCGTCCAGCGCCGATAGCGCCGCCTGGTCGGCGGCCGAATCGGCCTCTTCCTGAGCCGTGTCACCGGCCGCGATCTCGCTGCCGCTGGCGAGAACGGCGAGGGAGTCCGCGACCTCGGGTTGGACCGGTGCCGGGGCCTGGACGACCTCGGGTGCCGCGGAAGCGGGTGTCGGCACCTGCGTAACGGTTGCCGGGCCACAGGCCGCCGCGGCGACCGCTATCAATGCCAGTGCCTTATGCGCTCGCTTCACCGTTGGTCTTCTCCATCCGCGCAAAAATGTTGCCCAGTACCCGGTTGGTCGCGTTCAGCACCGCGAGCGCGGTGGCCCGGGCAAGATCGTCAGTTCCGTCACAAACGCCCAGCAACGACCGGGTCTCGGCGCCCCGCGTCGCCGCGAGGGACACGATGACCACGGTTTGCGCGAAGGCTTCAACCTGCTGCACCCCGCGGACCCGAACCTTCACGCCCTCGGCCTCGTACGCCTCCGACAGCGCGTCGGCGGTGGCGCGGGCCACCGCTCGCAGCGTGTCGGGCTGGCCGCTGCCGCCTTGCGCCGTCCCGGTGCTGGGCCCCTGGCCGGCGCGCTCGACTTGCACCAGGGCCTGACACCGGTCGTCGGCTAGGGGATCGATCTGTGCCCGGACGAACTTGAACGCCCGGGATGCTCCGCCAGTCATGCACTCACCTCGGGGAGGGCGACCGCCACCACAAACCTACACGCCGGCCCGCGGCGCGCGTCCCCCAAGCGCCCCCTCCGAGTCTTGCCCAGCGCCGCCGCTCTGCCTAGCATCGGGTTTGGCTTTCCCCCCATGGTGAGGTGCGTATGATGAAGCTCGTCTCCCCGCGCGGTCTCGCGGGGTTGGTGCTGGTTCTGTGCCCCGCCACTCTCGTCGCCCAGCAGCGGCCTCCCCAGCAGCGCCCCGTGGTCATGGACACCGCCCGCGCCCGGGAGCTCTACGTGAGTAATCGGCCGGAGGACCATCCCCAGGCGAGTTTCGAGCAGCAGATCGCCGGCCGGAAGCGGGCGGACAGCACCTACGCGGCGCGCAGCAAAGGCGTGATGGACTTCGCGATCGTCTCTTACAAGAGCAGCGCCGACGGTATGGAGATCCCCGCGTATCTGTTCCAGCCGCTCAACCAGCGGGGCCCGCGCGGCCACGCGGCCATGGTCTGGGTGCATGGCGGCGTGCACGGCAATTGGGGCACGTCCATGTTCCCGTTCGTGAAGGAAGCGGTGGAGCGAGGCTACGTGATCATCACCCCGCAGTATCGCGGCAGCACCGGGTTCGGCGCGGCACACTACAACGC
>JACQVB010000125.1 GCA_016209985.1 Gemmatimonadota bacterium
CACGGCTCCCTGGGCTGGTACTTCATGGACAAGTTCGTTCAGCTTCCTTTTGTCATCCCTAGCCTCTCCGACCAGCAGCGCGGCGAGTACCTGTTACGGCTTTTTTCCGGACCGCACGCTGAAGAGGCGGGCGACTCCGGACCGCCCGAGGCCCAGGAAGCCGAAGCAGCGCTTCGCAGGGTGCTCGGTTCCGGCGCCTATGCGGGAGACCTCGTGCAGCAGGTGGCCGGTCCGCTGCAGGAGTTACGCCATAAGGCTCCCGATCGCGCGGCGCAATACGCCGAACAGGCCATCGAGCGAGGCGCGCATCAATTCACCGACGAAGACCCGGAGATCATCGGGCAGCTGCAGGCGTACACGCCGTTCCTCGGCGCTTCTCCGCGCACCATCAAGCGCTTTGCCAACCTGTATCGATTCTACCGGATGATTCAGTGGACCCGGCAATTTCAGGGGTTGGAGTACGCCGACCCTCCGGCGCTGGGGAAATGGCTCACCATCATGCTGCGATGGCCGCAGCTGGTGCGGTGGATCCAGTGGGAGGGTGAGGCCTCCCTCCCGATCACCGGAGCGGGGCCTACCCAGCGCGCGGCCCGCTTCGAGGAGTTGCTTCACCGGTCCGCGGATTACGCGGCCTGGCTCGATGTGCTGGACCAGAACGCGGTGACCCGGAACTCCTGGTGCTGTGATCAGAGCCTGTTCGATCTGCTGAAACGCTCGCCCGAGCAGGAAAGCGACTTGGTCCGGGCCCTGAATGTGGGGGTCTGGTAGCACTTTCCGGCCGTCCTCCAGACTGGTCGGTTCCCAATTGGCCGTGAGTTGATCCGCCGCTCCCATGGTACGCGGGGACCTGGGAGGGTACTTGCTGCCACTCGTCGTCAGCCTGGAGTGTGGCCTGGATCACCATCTGGCGGTGTCCGGGACCACGCCTCATGTTATCGAGTCCCTCGTCCGAGGGGCGTGCCAGCTGCAGGATTTCGGCGACCGCTTTCGCAAGGCCTTGCCCGACCGGTATCGGATCATCCGCGAAATCGGTCGGGGAGGCATGTCTGTTGTCTTTCTCGCCCACGACCGCCAGTACGACCGCGATGTCGCGATCAAGGCGCTGAGGCCCGAGCTGGCGCTGGCGGGGCAGATTGGCCGGTTTCTCCAGGAAATCCAGATCACTGCCCGCCTGACCCATCCGCACATTCTCGCGCTGCACGACTCGGGCGACGCCGACGGCATTCTCTATTACGTCAGTCCCTACATCGAGGGCGGCTCGCTTCGCGATCGGCTGAGGAGGGAGGGTCCCCTTCCGTTACCGGACGTCATCGAGCTCACTCGGCAGATCGCGGAGGCCCTCGATCATGCGCACGACGTTCGGTTTACCGAGGCCGAGTTCGTGGCGCATCGCGACGTCAAGCCGGAGAACGTGCTGCTCGCTCCGGGTGGTCACGCCCTGCTGGCCGACTTCGGCATTGCGCGGATCGAGAACGTGGCCGGCGCCGAGAAGCTGAGCGAATACGGACTGATCGTGGGCACGCTGCCCTACATGAGTCCGGAGCAGTGCGCCGGCGAACGAACCATCGACCGGCGCACCGACGTCTACGCACTCGGCTGCGTGGTCTATGAGATGCTGGTGGGGGAGCCGCCCTTTACCGGACCGAGCAACGCGGCAATTTCCGCCAAGCATTTGCACGAGCGGCCCCCGTCGTTGCGGGTGGTGCGGCCGGATATCCCGGAACATGTGCAGACGGCGGTAGAGAGGGCGCTGGCGAAGATGCCGGCGGACCGGTTCGCGACGGCGGCGGAGTTCGGCAAGGCGCTCGCCGCCAGGGCGGCGCCGGTTACGCCGGGGGTCTGGAAGGCGGTGGCGGCCGCGGCGGCCTTCGCACTCGCCGGGTGGGGCGCGTGGGGAGCGTGGGGCGCGTGGGAAACGCGTGTCCCGTCGCTTGATGAAAACAAGGTCGTGGTGTTCCCACTCACGTTGCGGGGCGGACAAAACGAGCCAGGCCGAGGCGATGAAGTTGCCCTGTTGATCGGCAGCGCCCTCGAGCATACCGAGCCGCTCCGATGGATCGACGGTTGGACCTGGCTGGACTCGGCGGAACGTGCCAACACGGCGGTGCTGTCGGCGGCGGCGGCGCGCAGCATAGCCGATCATCGCCATGCTCGATACTACATCGACGGCTCGATCCTGGTGCGTCGCGATTCAGGCACTGTGATTCTTCGGTTGTTCGACGTGGCGGGCGATTCGCTCATCGCACAGGCCTCCGCATCCGCCCACTTGCCCACGATGGATTTCCCTCAACTCGGCTTACGGGCCGTGCGAGAGCTTCTCCCGCGGCTGCTCCAACCAGGCCGCGCCGTCGATCTTCGAGTGCTCTCGGAGCGGAATCCGGCGGCCGTCGCCTTGTGGCTCCAGGGAGAGCGTGAGTATCGCCGGTCGCAGTTTGGTGCCGCGTTGGACCGGTACCGTCGTGCGCTCGATCACGACTCGAACTTGGCCTTCGCGGCGGTCAAGGCCGCACAGGCCGCCAGTTGGAGTGAGCGGGCTGATGAGGCGACCGCCTTTCTTGCCGTGGCGCTCAGGCACCAATCGGAGCTGCCCCGTCAGTATGCCGAGTTCGCGCAGGGCCTCAGCTTCTACCTCGGAGGGTCAGCGGATTCTGCGGTCGCTCGCTATCGGCAAGCCATCGGGCTGGTTCCGGGCTGGAGTGAGGCGTGGATGGCACTGGGGGAGGTGTACTATCACCTCCTCCCTGCGGGGTCGCCGCTCGATTCACTCGCCAAGTCGGCATTCCTGGCTGCGCGCAGTGGAGATCGAGAGTTCGCGCCTCCGCTCTACCATCTCGTCGAGATCACCCTGCGCGAAGGTGATGTCGAGAGCGCACGCGCCTATACGAAGGAATTCTTGCAGGGCGGACCCGATTCCACGATCGGGCAGCAGTTGCTGATCATGGTGAACTGCGTCGAGCATGGTGCGGCGCCAGCCGATTGGGAGCGGGAAGCGCGGCGAGACGCTCGTGCGGTGGCACTTGCCGGAAGGGCTCTCGCCATCGGCGTGAGCCAGCCGCAGTGCGCCGAAGGCGCTCTTCGGGCGGTCATCGCTTCGGGGGCCGCGGAGTCAGTGGACCAATGGGGCGCTATCCTGACGCTGCAAAGCATGTTGCTGGCTCAGGGCCGCCTGAACAGTGCATTGGCGCTGCTCGATTCTTCGGTTACCACCTTTCCCCAGGTTCGGTACCTGTACCTTCTCGACGCCGCGGCCGGATTCGATGTTGGAGAACGTGCGGAGCTCGCGCTCCCGTGGTTTGGGCCAAGCCTGCCCCGCATGGTCAGTCCTCGGCTCTGGGCGGTCGGAATATGGATGGCCCGCGTGGGGGACGTGAATCGGCTGCGAAGTATTGGGACCATACTCTCTAAGCGAGCCGACAGCTCGTCAGCCCGGGTGGATCGCCTGATTGCCGAGACGATCACCGCCCACGTGGCGATGGCGAACGGTGACACGGCCGACGCCTATCAGCGGTTGGCGCGGCTGCGAGCCTCTGCCTCCCGAGTCGACTTGGCCTGGGACTTGTGGGAGTCGCTCGCGGGCGAACGCCTACAGCTTGCCGAGCTGATGTTGAAGCGCGGAAACGCCTTGGAGGCGTATCGGGTCGCCACCGAAATCGATTCACAAGTGACGGTCGTACACCTGCTGTTCTTGCCGTGGAGCCTCGACCTGCGCCGCAGGGCTGCCGAAGCGATGGGGCGGCAAGACCTGGCCCGACGGATTACCGAACGGCTTTACAGCTTGCACCAAGCTACAACGAACCTTTAACCGTGGAGGAAGCTCTATGACGCCGCGCGGAAAGAACGGGGAGCGGATGGTGGCTCCGGGCGATGAAGAGACCCCAGGCGGCAAGGGACCGCCACCGGATGAAGAAACGCCGGGGGGGAAGGGCCCGCCGCCTGACGCCCGCGAGATTGGAAACCGACTCCGTCGACTCGAAAGGTGGCTCGGCGATGAAACACCGGGCAGCCCCAAACCACCCCCGGATGGATCGGTCGAGAATCGGATCCGGAGTCTCGAAGAGTGGCAGAAAGGGGTGAACGAGTGGCTGACGGCCCTGCGTGTGGTTGCCGGAGCGGCAGCCACCGTGGCAAAGACATCGTCCGGAGGAAGACGATCGAGCGAGCTGGGTTTTGGTGACGAGGAGACGCCGGGGTCGCCCAAGCCGCCGCCGGATAGTGGTAAGCGTCCACGCAAGAGGTAGATGATCCGGTGCGCGGCCCCGTCTTGGCCGCGCGCCAGGAAGTCTCGAGCGATTCGAAGCGCGCGCAATGGACAGTCGGAGGTGACCGATGCCTACGCTTTTGCCTGACCGCGAGAGGGTCCTGCCTGGCGGCGACGTGGTAGCGCACGCCGACCGGGAAAAAGGGCGCGTTCCCCAAACGGATGCCGTTCTGGATGCAACCCAGGCAACCGGTGCCGGCCTCAAGCCCGGCTGCTACCTCATGACGTTCCAGAAGACGGGTTCAAGCAACATCTTCGACGGCACGTTGCGCGTGCAGCGGGTGAAGAAGGAGATGCGGGTCAGCGGCGATATGTACCTCCGCGGTTCGGCCGGCGCACCCAGCCCCCCCGGAGGCATCCCGTCGCTCCCGGCACAGGCATACTGCTACCACATCCAGGCCAACAATCTTTCTCACGATCGCGGCTCCGGTGACCTTCGCCTTGGCTTTTCGGTACACGAACATATCGCCGACGATCAGCCATGGAAGCTCAAGGGGCAGTACACCGCGGTACTGCAGCGCCAGAAGGGGGGGCGGTCCCCTCAGTTTGCGGGCGAGGTGTTCGCCGGGACGGTCGCATTCGGTCATCTCGCGCTGCATTGGGTGAGCAGGCAGCTTCGGCGCGCCATACTCGAGATCGACAAGATATCCAGCGCTTCATTCCCTACCGACAATGGTGAGGGCGTGTCCTGGTCCTCGGTTTTCAAAGCCATGGGATGGGATCTCCGAACCATTCAGAGCAACAAGGAGATCGAAGACCGGAAATCCTGGTCACTAGCCGAACTGCACAAGCAGATGCTGGAGAATCGTCTCGCGGACCCTCCCAGTGAGGGGTGGCACTACTACCTGCTGTGTGTCGGCACCATCGAAGACTACGATCGAGGTGTCATGTGGGATGGGGGCGGCAGCGATTCCAAGAAGCTGCTGCGTGGCGCATTCGTCTCCACTACGTGGCAAATACCACCTGCCTGGGGAGCTTTGGGGGGAAAACTGTACGGCTCGGAAAAGAAGCCGTACTTCCGATCCGCCGTTCACGAGGTTGGCCACGCGATGGGCCTGCTGCACGGGGAGCCGGGTAGCACGTTTTTCATGAACACCACTGACAGTATTGCCGAGAACAATCCGGAGCAGTTCCCCGATAACATCAAGTGGTCATTTGCCGAGCGGGATCAGCGGCGCCTGGCGCACCTTCCAGACATCCGGGTCATGCCCAGTGCCCCGTGGACCGAATCCTACCCGAGAGGCGATCTCCGGGCCGCTGAAAACGCCAGGGGACTACGCCTTCACGTCGTCCCCCTGCTGAATGAAGTCCCCCTCGGGGCGCCGGTGCGGCTCCGGCTGACGCTGGAGAACACCACGGGAGCGGCTCGCCGGGTCCCTTCCAGCCTCGGGATGCGCGCGGGACACGTAGGGGGAACCGTGACGGGTCCGAGCGGCGAGGCTCGTCCCTTCAAGTCGATCTTCCTCTGCCTGGACAAACACGAAACTCAGGTGCTCGAACCCGGTAGCTCTATCAGTGAGGACCTAACGCTTCTTCGCGGTGGCAAGGGCGCCCTCTTCTGGTCCGCGGGTCCTCACCGGATAGAGGTGGAAGCCACTTGGGAAGACGATCACCTCCCGATGCAGGTTACCGGCTCGACGGAGGTCGTGGTGACGGAACCGCAGACGGAAACGCACGCAGCGGCCGCCCGGAGAGTGCTGGATGAGCCGGACACGTTGCTGGTGCTCGCGATCGGTGGGGATCACCTGGAAGACGGAATCGGCGCGGTTCGGCAGGCGCTCGAGGACGAAACGCTGCGACCTCACTTCGCGGTCATCGAAGCGAAGCGCCTGGGCCGTCCTTTCTTTGAGCGGCAGCCTGAGATCGAGCGGCTCACCAGCCTGATTGATGAGAGCGCCCTGATGAGTTCCTCGGAGGCCAAACGACTGGCGGAGTTGGCCAGGACCATCGCCGCGGATGCCGGGCAGGCTGCCGTCGAGTCGCTCGTCGGTGTGTTGGTTCGCAAGGCCGAGGCGGGTGCGTTTGACGAGTCGGTCGGCGCGTTGATTCGATCGCTGCTAAGATCGTGAGACGGTTGCCGACACAACAAGAACTGTTCGGGCGGGTTCCCATGTCGTGGGGTCGAGCAGGACCGGCGACGAGGATTTCGACCCGCCGGTCCAGCTGCGCGTCGTGGGGGCTGCGTTCTTTGACGGCGAGCACCGCGGCGCCGGCTCCAACAATCCGCTCGGGCACGGCCGCTGTAATTCATCGGCTCGTGCCCTCTGGGAGCTCCATCTGGTCTATCTCGTCAAGCGTCCCTAAGTAACTGGGCTGAATCCGCCGCTAGGGGAAACCTCCGCCAACCTCGCTCCAATGTCCTTCAGTGTAACGTAACCATCGGACCAGTAGGCGCTTACGCCATGATCGCGCAACCGCTCTCGACCCCGTTCAACGGGTAACACCATCCCGCCACCATCTGGCGAGCATGTCCAACAGGCCCCAAGTTAGACCCTCTTCACAGAACTTTTCGAAGGGCAAGCCGGTGGACGAATTCGCCGAGCGCTTCAAGCGAGCCCTTCCCGACCGGTATCAGATCATTCGCGAAATTGGTCGGGGCGGGATGGCTGTGGTCTATCTCGCCCGTGACCTCACTTACGATCGGAGTGTCGCGATCAAGGCCTTGCGACCCGAGCTCGCACTGGCGGGGCAGATCAGTCGGTTTCTCCAGGAAATTCAGATCACCGCTCGGCTCAGCCATCCGAACATCCTCGCGTTGTGGGATTCCGGAGAGGCTGGTGGAATTCTCTACTACGTAATGCCGTTTGTCGAAACCGGCTCATTGCGCGACCGGCTGCGTCGCGAAGGACCGCTGCCACTCGCTGAAGTGATCGACATCGCGAGCCAACTCGCCGAGGCTCTCGATTATTCGCACGACTTCCGCTTTACCGATGCCGAATTCGTAGCCCATCGCGACATCAAGCCGGAAAATGTGCTGCTGATGCCGAACAGCCACGTGCTCCTGGCCGATTTTGGCATTGCGCGGATTCGGAGCTTGGCGGGAGATGAGCGGCTGAGCGAATACGGGCTGATGGTCGGCACGCTGCCCTACATGAGTCCGGAGCAATGCGCCGGCGAGAAATCGATCGATCGGCGCACCGATATCTACGCGTTAGGCTGCGTGGTTTATGAGATGCTGGTGGGAGAGCCACCGTTCACGGGACCGAGCAACGCGGCGATCTCGGCGAAGCACCTCCACGAGCGGCCGCCGTCTCTTCGCGTCGTCCGACCTGACATTCCCGAGCACGTGCAGGCGGCGGTGGAAAAGGCGCTGGCGAAGATGCCGGCGGACCGGTTTGCGACGGCGTCGGAATTCGTTAAGGCGCTGAAGACCAAGCGTATCAAACCGCCGGATTGGCGGCGCGCGGCATTGGTATCGGCCGTGTCGGCAATACTAGTGGACTGTTTCTCTTTTTCCGATAGCACGGATGCGGTGCTTCGGGTTGGTATAGGCCCAGCGGAAGGGCCGACAGGTTTTGTTATGGGCGCGAATGTACTG
>JACQVB010000012.1 GCA_016209985.1 Gemmatimonadota bacterium
CGCCGACCCGCCGACCCGCCGACCCGCCGACCCGCCGACCCGCCGACCCGCCGACCCGCCGATCGACCGCCGTGAAGCGACACTGACCGATTGGAGTCCCGCGCGCGCTGTCAACCCACTTGCGTGGCTTCATGGTTGTTTTACCTTGTCCTCCCGCACTGAAAATCGCATTCGCTCGTTAGCTTTCAGATTCGAGTCCAACGCCCAGTTTCTGGAGAGCGGAACGCTATGCCTGCATCGTCCCGAGCGACGAAGACTATCCCTCTTGCACTCAGCGACAACGCCCTCACGGTTCTCAAGCGCCGCTACCTCGTCAAAGACGACAAAGGCAAACCCGCCGAAACGCCGGAAGACCTCTTCTGGCGGGTCTCGCGAACCATCGCGGCGCCGGACAGCCAGTACGGCGGCACGCCCCAGTCCGTCGAGTCGCTGGCGGAAAAGTTCTACCGCCTCATGGCGACCCGGGTATGGATGCCAAACAGCCCCACGCTCATGAACGCGGGCCGGCCCTTGGGCCAGCTCTCGGCCTGTTTCGTGTTGCCGGTCGAAGACGCGCTGTCCAACGGCGAAAACGGGATCTACGACACGCTCCGGAGCATGGCGCTGGTCCATCAGTCGGGCGGCGGGACGGGGTTCGCCTTTTCGCGGCTACGGCCCAAGAACGACGTGGTCCGCTCCACCATGGGCGTGGCGTCCGGTCCGGTGTCGTTCATGTCGCTGTACGACGCCTCGACCGACGTGGTCAAGCAGGGTGGCACCCGACGCGGGGCGAACATGGGGATTCTCCGGGTGGATCATCCGGACATTCTCGACTTCGTGACCTGCAAGGACGACATCACCAAGATCACCAACTTCAACATCTCGGTCGCCGTGACCGACGCATTCATGCGGGCGGTGGAAGCGGGGACCGACTACGAGCTGATTCACCCCAAGACCGGCAAGCCGGTCGGCACGCTCAACGCCCGCGGGGTGTTCGACAAGATCGTCCACGGCGCCTGGAAGACCGGCGAGCCTGGAGTGTTCTTCATCGATCGCGCCAACCACTACAACCCGGTGCCGCACCTGGGCAGCTACGAGGCAACCAACCCGTGCGGCGAGCAGCCCCTCCTGGCCTATGACGTGTGCAACCTCGGCTCGATCAACGTCGGGCTGTTCGTCAGGGATGGCCAGGTGGACTGGGACGGCCTCGGGCGGGCGGTCCATCTCTGCACCCACTTCCTCGACAATGTCATCGACGCCAACAAGTACCCGCTGCCCCAGATTCACGATCTGGCCCACCGGATCCGGCGCATCGGGCTCGGCATCATGGGCTGGGCCGACTTCCTGGTTCAGCTCGGCGTTCCCTATAACAGTCCCGAAGCGGTGGAGTGGGGTGAGCGCCTGATGACGTTCGTGGACAACGAGTCCAAGGTCGAAAGCGAGCGGCTGGCCCAGGAGCGCGGAGTCTTCCCCGAGTGGGAAAGGAGCATCTGGGGCCCGGATAAGACCTGTGCGCGGGACGTGAAGGGCGAGCGGATCCGCCCCATGCGGCGGCTGCGGAACTGCAATCTCACCACCGTTGCGCCGACCGGCACCATCTCCATCATTGCCGGTTGCTCCTCGGGTATCGAGCCGCTTTTCGCGGTGGCGTTCATGCGGAATCAGGCCGGGGTATTGATGCCTGATGTGAACGAAGACTTCGTCAAGATCGCGAAGCACGAGGGCTGGTACTCGGAAGATCTCATGCGGAAGATCGCCGAGGCAGGGCACATCCATTTCGACCAGGTGCCTGCCAAGTGGCAGCGCATCTTCGTGACCGCGCACGACGTCACTCCCGAGTGGCACATCCGGATGCAGGCGGCGTTCCAGAAGTTCACCGACAGTGCGATCAGCAAGACCTGCAACTTCCCCAACGAATCCACCGAGCAGGACGTGCGCCAGATCTACGAGCTGGCCTTCAAGCTCGACTGCAAGGGTGTGACGGTCTATCGGGATGGCTCGCGGGAAATGCAGGTGCTCTCCACGGGTTCGACGGCGAAGAAGGTGCAGGAGCAACACGGCGGGCCGGGCGGGACAGGCGGGCAAGGCGGGCAGGGCGGGCAAGGCGCGCAGGATGTTGCTGGCGTTGCGGATCTCAAGGCAACCATCGCCGAGCTGGAAGCTGAACTCGTGCGCACCCGGCAGAAATTGCACGAGGTGGAGAGCGAGAACCTCCAGCGGCGGGCCAAGCGCTCGCGGCCGGAGCTGCTGCGCGGCACGACCCGCCGGCTGGAGACGCCGCTGGGCACCATCTACGTCACCATCACCGAAGACGACCGCGGGCAGCCGTTCGAGGTGTTCATGAGCCTGGGCAAGGCCGGCGGGGCGCTCATGGCGGACGTGGAGGCGATCGGGCGCCTGATCTCGGTCGCGCTCCGCGCCGGGATCCCGCTGGGCGAAATCCATCGGCAGCTTCGGGGGATCTCTTCGGACCGGGTGAGCGGCCTCGGCCCCAACAAGGTGCTCTCAGTACCCGACGCGATCGGGATCGCGATTGAAAAGTGGATGCAGGAGAAGAACGGGATCCAGCAGGATCTTCTGGGCACGGCGCCCGCGGAGGGAGCGGCGGTGGAGCAGGTGCGGACCATCAGCGGTTCCGGGGCGCACACCTATCAGGTGGGCGGCATGAAGGAAGAGCAGTTCATCGGCACCTGCCCGGACTGCGGCTCGCAGCTCGAGTTTGCCGAGGGGTGCGTGAAGTGCCACGTGTGCGGGTACAGTGAATGCGGGTGAGGATCCCGAGCCGCGACCGGTAATTGCACCGGAGGGGCTCCCTCTGGAGCCCCTTCGCCTTCGGGCCTGTGAAGCGCTTTAGCGCCGCGCCGAGCGCGCCCTTTCAGGGCGCGAATTGGCGACGACTGCCAAGACGATCTGTGTTCTGGTGCCTCGCGAATCGCGGGCTGAACGCCCGCGCTCGGGTGCGCCTGTGAGCGTGTCTGGTCGGGGAGGTGCGAGTCCTCCTCAGGCATACACACTCCGGCGGCGCTTTCAGAGCGACTCGACAGGGATCGCTCATCGTATGTTCAGCCCTTTCTGGAGTGAATCATCGTCATGGGTCGGGACGCCATGTTTGCGGAGGATCCCCACGCCACCCGCTGTCACGACCCGGAGGCCAGTGCGTCCAGTGATTATCGGTGGACGATTGCCAGTGCCAAGATAGAGCCGAGCTGGCTGGATCCAGCGACGAGGATCCTCAGCGTCTCGGGCTGGGGGGCGGCGGGGAGAAGGGAATAGAGGGGTCGGGGATCGGCAGCGTCTTGAGGCGCGTGGTGTCAGCGACGTATGGCTCCCAGATCTGATTGTTCCAGTAGAATCCAACCTCGATGTGTGCTCGAGCGATCGTATCTGTAGGGTTTGCGGCTGTGGCCTCGCTATAGGAGGCCATGAAACCAATGACCTCCCATATGTCAGTCAGGTATCCGCGTCGATCCGCGAGGGCTCCTCCATAAAACATTACGAGTCTGGGTCCAGCCGAATCCGGGGGCCGCTCAGGCGGAACAAGTAGCGCCAGGGGTGGCAAGGCGACAAATGCCAGAGGGAAGAGGGCTCGTCTCATCTGGTGCTCCATGCCGGCGCCTAACGCTTCATCTGAGGCGCACGATCAAAGATGCGGCTGGCGAGCGCAGCGAGCCAGCCGCTTCCGGAGACAGCGACGCCAGCTGCAAGCGCTCCGTTAGCCAGCGGGGCGGCGACAGTCGGGATGCATGGGTAAGAGAGTGGTGCGGGAACACGCCCAACTCATCTCCGAATGTTTCAAAGGCGGCTACCGCGGCTTGTCGAGCCGATACATCACCGCGTGCGGCACGTCGTCCCTGTCGCGCGACCGCCCCAACACGTAGTCGGCGCCGATCTCGAGCGGGATGAAGCGCGGCGGCATCGCGATGTCGCCGAGCCATTGGCCGTCGGCGTCAAACACGCTCCACGTGCTCGGGACGGTCGACAGACCAGCCAGACACCAGCAGCCGGGCGCACCCGTGAGGTCCGGCTCACGCACCCAGAGGTCTCCCGCTGGCGTCGCCAAGATCGCGGAATAGGCAGGAAGGAATTCGGGATAGGGCTGCTCTCGCATCTCCTTGCGCTCGGCCTCGCGTTCGGCGCCGGTCTTCTTGGTCCACATCTGCATCCAGCCGTCGACATAGGTGTCGAGGTCGCGGGCGGTTAACGAATGCGGCGTCCACGCGCGGCGAATGATCCGTTCGAGGGTCCAGTCGGAGTTGTAGACGCGGATGGCATACTGGTCGCTGAAGCCGAGGTAGATCGCGCGTCCCGATGAGGCGTGCAGCGCCCCTGGCCCGAAGTCGAGTGGAGTTGGATGGGTCGTGCCAGCGACGAAGACGACGACCGGAACCTTCCCGAGGGCGCGCACCACGGCGCCACCATGGTCAACCAGGAAGAGGGACGAGGAATCTACCCACCGCTGTGCGCCGGCTGGCCGACGCTGGCCCTGGGGATAGTCCATCACGACGGCGGTCCCGTTGTCAAACCGCCCCAGCGCCACCACAAACGGAATCTGGAGGACGCCCGGTGCGAAGGGCCCGAACTGCACGTTCCGAACGAACGCCCCGCTAGGCGCGACGATCGTCGTCATGCGTGCCATCTCGACCGCGATTGAATCGCCAGGGAGTCTTGTGATCGTACTGAAATCCCTGAACTCGCCCGGGCCCTGCCCTTTGCCACCGACCGACTTGAGATGGTGGCCCGACGCGTCGTAGAACTTGAGCTGGAGCGTCGACTGGTCGGCGGCGGCGACGCGACGGTCCGAAAGCCTCGTGAGACCCACGATCCGACGGAGCTCATAGTCCGCGCCCGCGCCACCCCCGATGTCCAGGATCGGTTTCTCCGAGAGACGCCACTCGCGGCCGGGGGCCCACACTGGTTTGGCGTTGTCGACGATACGTATGCCGGCGCTGTCGCGCGTCGCCTGAGCGGCTGCAGACGAGGCCACGCAACAGAGAACCGATGCAAGACGAAGGTACCGCGTCGGAATCGTGTTCATGATGTCCCTCCTTGAATAGAGAGGCACCTTGATCTCCCCTAGTCTCGGTCCATGTACCCGTCGAAGCAAGTTTATCGGTGGCTAACGGATCTGCGCTTAAGCTGCGAGCGACTCCCCGCCAGGCGCAAGGAGCTGAGGATTGGTACACCGTCACTCTCCAGGCGAACAAATGAACTGAGTTCCTCCAGCCGCGCTCGCCAGCTTCAAGCGGAGCCTGTGTGAAAACCCGCTTCTTGTGTCGCGTCCAAGAATTCCGACGCTCACATTTCGCTCAGGACCGACGATCTCGACCCGGGGAGAGGTCGGAGGACCCCCTCTTTGTCCAGATTCGAGAGTTTTCACACAGGCTCAGCGCTGGTTAGGCGCCTGCCGATGGGCCGACGGCCTCATGGCAAGGCGGTCGCCAATGTCGAAGAATGGGCGAGAGGGCAGATCCGCTATGCCGAGAGCCTGTACCGGAAGGACAGGAACAGGCTCCGGATGATCGGATGGGGCGGTCGCCGCTCTCCGTCAGCCGTGCCGGACACCCTTCCCGGCCAGGTCGCCAACCTCGTGATCCAGCACGAAGGGAAGAACTCGGTCTCGCTCTCCTGGCGCGACCCGGTGGAGGGCGGCGAAGTGGCCGCCTACAAGATCCAGCGCCGCAAAACCGGCGCTGACTGGGCCGACGTCGGCACGGCCGTGACGAGCGAGGCCACGGTGAACAACCAGGAGGCCGGCGTGGAATTCGAGTACCAGGTCATCGCCGTCAACAAGAGCGGTGACGGGCCGGCGAGCAATATCGTCCGGGTCGTGCTATAGAACGCTGTGACGAGACGCGCGACGAAACAATGGCGGCGGTGGAAGTCTTCCACCGCCGCCGTCATTTGAAGATTCAGTAGGTCTGGCTACGGAGTCGGTTGATCGGATTTTGCGGATCGCCCGCGATTCCGAGGCCGGCCCCACACGTCGACCGACTCGTCGGCGATCACACCCGAGACGAGCACCTGAGGTGCCGCAGCCGGGCCGGTAATGACTTGCGTCGGCGCAAGCCGTACCGTCCGCGTTCCATTCCCCGCCTGACCGTACTCATTGTTGCCCCAACAGAACCCCGAGTTATTGGTCGCGATGGCGCAGGTGTGCAGATCACCGGGTTGCACCACCGAGAAGGGCACAGCCGTATTGATAGGCGTCGGCGAGGTTCGATTGGCGAATCCACCGTCGCCGATCTGACCGTAAAAGCCGTAGCCCCAGCAATAACCGATGTTGGCGGTGGTGACCGCGCAGGTTCCCTCGTTCCTGCTGGTCTGGATGCTGGACCACGTCAGGCTTCCGGTGATTGCGGTGATCGTGGCGGTCGTGGTCGAATTCCCGATCCCGAGCTGGCCCGACAGGTTATGTCCCCAACAGAAGCCCGCGTTGGCCGTCGTCCGGCCACAACCGAAGTCGAATCCCGGCGTGACCGTGGCCCAGGTCTGACCGCCGCTCATCTGCACGGGAGTCAGTGACGGGCTGGCAGACGTGGATCCGGTGCCCAGGCCGCCGTAGGTATTGTCTCCCCAGCAATAACCGGTGCCCGTACTCGTGAGTCCGCAGGTCATCAGCCCGCCTGCGGCCACCGACGCGAAGGAGACAGCCGACGAGATCGGGCTGGGGGACAGATTGTTGCCAGTTCCGCCGTTTCCGAGCTGCCCGTTCAGGCCGTAACCCCAGCAATAGATCTGATTGGCCGAGGTGCGCCCGCAGGCATGTTCGTCGCCCACCGAGATTTGGGTGAAGAATTGCCCGGTGTTCACCGGGGTCGAGGGAGTGGGCCGCGGAGCGGTGCTCCCATCTCCGAGCTGGCCGTACTGGTTCGCCCCCCAGCAATACGCCTGCGAGCCGGTGGTCAGTCCACAGCTATGAGTCCTTCCGGTCCCGATATAGGTGAACGTGACGACACCTACCGAGACCGGCTGCGGAGTGACGCGCGTCGTGGACGTGCCGTCGCCCAGTTGTCCCGCCCCGTTGTATCCCCAGCAGTAGGAAGCATTGGTGGTGGTGACGCCGCAGGTGTGGAGATTCCCCGGGCTGAGAGACTTCCAGATGAAACCGCCGGATACCGGCACCGGTCCGGCGTGGTTGAATGGCGAAGCGTCGCCAATTGCTCCCAGCGTGTTCCAACCCCAGCAATAGGTCGTGCTGCCTGAGCTGGCAACAGCGCAGGTGTGATAGCTGCCGCTGGTGACGCTGACGTAGGCACCGGGGACGGCTACGGGACTCGACTGGTTACTCATCGTTCCGTCACCGAGCTGCGCGTAGCGGTTGGATCCCCAGCAGTAAATCGTTGATCCCGAAAGCCCGCAGGTGAACACCCGCCCGGCGTCGATCGTCGAGAAGCTGATCCCGCCTACCGATGATCCCGGTCCTGTGTTGCTGGTAAACGTACCGTCCCCCAGCTCGCCGAACGCATTGTCTCCCCAACAGTAGACCAGGTTCGTATTGGCGCGCCCGCAGGTGTGGTAGTTACCGGCTTCTGCCTGAACCCAGACGCCTCCCGGCGCCGGACCGCCGGACGACATCAGGGACGATGAGCTGGTGTAGTCGCCGGTTCCGAGCTGACCGTAGGTATTGTCGCCCGCGCAATACATGTAGCCGTCGGTCGCCGCGAAACACGCGTGGAACTGGCCCGCGCCGATGGAGCTGAATGCCGTCACGCGGAAGGGGAAGGGGACCTGGGTTGGGGTGCTCGCGTTGCTTGTCGAGCCGTTGCCGAACTGGCCGAAGGCGTTGGAGCCCCAGCAGTAGGCGGCCCCCGCTGACGTCAGACCGCAGGTGTAGTTATAGCCCGAAGCCAGAGACGCGAAGACAATACCGCCGCCAACCGGCGTCGGAACGGAGCGGTCGGTGCCGGTGCCGTCTCCGATTTGACTCTGGAAGTTCGACCCCCAGCAGTACGCGGCTCCGGCAGACGTTCGGGCGCAGGTGTGAAAGGCACCGGTCACTACCTGGGCAAAGGTCGTGCTGCCGCTCACCCGGACGGGCGAGGATGTGGCCGTGCCGCTGGTGCCGTTGCCTAACTGGCCATTCCCGTTGTTCCCCCAACAGTCCACGTTGCTGCCGGTGATCGAGCGAACCACACAGGTGTGGTAGAGTCCGCCGCTCACCTGGGTCGCCGCCAGCGGAACCACGCGGCAGGAGGAGGTCTGGTTGTTCGGCCCCGCCTTTCCCGCCACCTGCAGCTTGTAATGTCCAATGCTGCTGCCGTTCCCCCCGGCCGATACCCTGACCCGGTAGGCGTTGTCGTAGCTTTGCCCGATCTTGACGAACCCGTCCGTGTTGGTGGCGCTGGAGTCGTCGTTCTGTGCCACCAGCAGGCCCGAGTTGTTGTAGACCTGGACCGCCGAGTTGAGCGGCGATGCCGGCGAGAGTCGCGCCGCCTGGACGTTGACCGTGAGCGTATCGCCGTTGCACTGGGAGACCGCAAACCAATCGTCGTCGCCCGCTGGGAAGATGTTCAGCGAATCCAGCGTGGTCGTGGTGGTTGCGAAGAATCCTAGGCTTGTCGGACTGGCGACGTCACCGGATGCGCGCATGTCGGTGTTGACCGTGACGCTGCTCGAAGCGCTCGCCTGGCCGCCGGCGGGCGCCTGTGCATTGGCCGAGCGCACCCGCCAGTACCAGGTCCCGGTCGCGTTGAACGCCAGCGCGGCGGTACCGGTCTTGGGCCAGGGAGTTACCGTCGTGGCGCCCGTGAACCCGGAGTTGTTGGCGTACTCCACCTTGTAGCTGTCGGCAGCCGCCACCGTGTTGAAAGTCGCGTTGACCCGGAACATCCATGTTGGGGACGTGAGTGCGGTGAGCGTCGGAACGAAGGTGGTCGGGGTGGTCACGTTCGCCGGCGTGGTGCTGTTGGCCGATACGGTGATGCCGGTGAGCCGGTTGTAGTAGGTCACCTCATTCGTCTTGTACCAGTACACGTTGACGGTATAGGACCCCACCGGTAGGCCGGTAAGC
>JACQVB010000121.1 GCA_016209985.1 Gemmatimonadota bacterium
GGATGGTCGCCTTGACCGGACCGGTGACCTCGACCCCTTCACGCAGCGGTTCGCTGGTGTAGACCAGCACGTCCGGCCGGGTCTCCAGCGCTCGGTGATCTGCCGCTCCCGTCTTGAGTCCGCCGCGGGCTCCGGACGTCCGACTGCTGATCGTCGGCACCGGATTGGCTGGATCCGAGACAAACTCGTCCGGCTGGCCCACGCCTGGCGTGCCGGTCTTCAGGATGCCATTCCCGGCCAGCGTGTTCGCCCTTCCCTGACTGTCCAGGTAGTACTGAACGAATTGGGTCTGCGGGATCGGGAAAGCCGTCGCCTTCCGCCACTCGTTCTTTCCCGGAAGGAAGTACATCACGTTGGCCTGGTCCGGCCTCGGCTTGCCCAGCATGCGGGAGTCCAGCCACTCATCGCGCATCCGGTCGAGCTGGATGACCGCGTTCGGACCGTAGTCGAGCTCGCCCCATTCGCGGGTGCGGTTCACGCCGTGCGGCCACGGGCCGATGATCATCACGTGATCGGCGGGGTTTCTGCCGGTTCGTACGGCGTTGGTGTAGCCTTGCAGCGCGCCCCGGAGCTGCCCATCCCACCAACCCGAGACGTTGAACGAGGGAATGGAAAACTGCTCATAATGACCCCGGATCTGCACCGGATCCCAGAAGTCATCCAGTGCGTCGTGGGTCATCAACTCGCGCCACCAGGGCACCACCCGACCGACCACGGAATCGAGTGACACCAGCGGGAGATAGCGCATGGCGGCGGCCCAGTTCCATCCCTGCCGCGGTTGCGCCTCGTGTCCATCCATGCCCATCGACCAGGTGTACATCAGGTCGAGCTTCGGAACGCCGTTGTACCGCACGCCGTCATGGAACTCGTCCGCCGGTGCTACGGTGGGCAGCATGGCAACGTGGTGCGGATTGCTCTCTTTCGCGATCATCCACTGATTCTTGCCGCCGTAGGACCCGCCGGTCGTGGCCACCTTGGTGTCCGACCACGGCTGCTGGGCGATCCAGCTGATGATGTCGCTCCCGTCCTTCCCGTCGTTCCGATAGGGAGTGAATTCCCCCTCCGAATCGAAGCGCCCCCGGACATCTGCGGCGACGTACGCGTACCCCCGGCGCACGTAGCGCCACGCCGCCTCCATGGTGTTATCGCCGAGGTTGTTGTAGGGCGTGAGTCCGAAGATGGTGGGGTGCTTGGCGTCATCCGCCGGCCGATAGACGTCGACGGATAGCTTCACCCCGTCGCGCATCGGCACCTTCACATCGTACTCGATGGTGATCGGGTACTCGGAAAAGGTCCTCTGTTGGGCTCCGAGCGGCGCGCCCCGCGCCAGGATGGCCACCAGGCCCACGCTGGCGGCGATTGTCTTGCGTGAAGTGATAGTCATGATCACGCTCGCACCCTCAGCTGGCGTTGGGGTTGTTGGCCCTCTCGTCATCCGACAACGGCAGGCAGGTCGTCGCGCCATAATCAACACCGGCCAGCGTCTTGCCAGTGGGGAACGGCAGGTTGAACCGGAGCATGTCATTCAGACGGTGGCCATCGAGGAAGAACTCGCGACGGCGTTCCTCCAACACCTGCGCCGCGATCGTTGCGGGATCGCTGCTGCTGAACGCCGGAAGTCCCGCCGCGGTATGCAGCAGGTTGATGTTATCCACCGCGGTCTGGCCGCCCTGGACCTCGGCGACGATCAGCACGGCTTCCTTCCACGTGGCCAGCGGAATGGGGCTCGTCTGAGCCGTGTATTTCTGTTGGTACCAAAGAGGGGTCAACCCGTCATTGGCCCGGCGCCCGGCGTCGGTGACCCGGACCCGCGGGTCCGGCACGCCGCCGAACGTCAGGTTCCGGAACGACGCCGTGACGGAGACGTACAAGTCTTGCTGATTCCGCGTGAAAACTCGGTTCCACCGCCGGGCGGTTGCGGCCGAGTAGGTGGCATTCTTCACGAATCCCTGCGGCACCAACTGCGCGTCCGTCACGGCTTCCGCGGTTTTCCCCAGATCCAGGCGCACGCGCGCGCGTCCGACGAGCGCCATGTTCCGAATGTCGGCATAGGAAGCCCCAGCCGCGGTCGCGTGCTGAAGAGCGGTGGTGAGGCGCTCCTCGGCGATCGCCAACACCGCCGCCGGCTTCAGAATCGGCCCCTGGTCGACGGCAACCTCGCAGAATCCCTCACCCAGCAGGATGTAGCTGTAGCCGGCGTAGGCGTAGGCGGTAGCCAGCAAGCCTATGCGATTGGTGACCTGCTGGTCGGTCCAGCCCTCCAGGTTCTTGGCGATATGCTCGGCCTGGAAGCGGGCGGTGTGGAGCGGACTGTAGACCGACCAGGCGCCGCTCAAACAGGTGCCGCTCGACAGACTTCCATCATTGGGGAACACGCGTCGCTGGTCCCACAGCGTCCACACGATGAAGCCGGTCGACGCATCCAGCTCGTCCACCAGGGTGCCGGTCCCGGCCGCGTAGTTGACGTACGCGCATTCGAAGTCAGCCACCGCGCTGTTCACCAATGTCGCCGCCAGCGCGGGATCCTCCAGCGTCTCGGCCACGATCCTGGTGGGCAATTCGACATCGAGCAGCTTGTCGCAGGCCGACAAACCAGCAGCTCCCGTCAGGGCCAGGAAACCCGTCAGTGCGGAACGAAGCCTTGGCATTGTCGTCTCCTCAGAAGGTGAGCCGCACCGTGCCGACCACCGACATCAGCAACGGCAGCATCGTTTGGGTCGGACCGATGTACACCTCGGGGTCGTGGATCTTGGTGCCGAAGATGTCGCCCTGCGCCACCCACAGCGTCGCCACGTTTCTGGCCGCGAGCGACACTGAGCCGCGTTGGGCTCGGAACAGGTGCGCCCAACGGTCCGGGAGGGTGTAGGCAAGCGATATCTCGCGCAGTTTGAGGAACCCGCCCTTGGCGAATTCCGCGCCGAAGCGATACCCGGTCTGATCGTAGGCGAGGAGGATCGGATCGGTCGCTTCATTGATCGCCTTGGAGTTCCGGAAGCTGGTGTGTGATGCTCCCACGTCACCGACATCGATCATATGACCCGTCTTGAAGTCCAGGAGGCCGAACAGCCGCAACCGCTGCCACAACGTGAGCGTGGCGCTGGCACTACCGCTCCAGTCCGGGTCGGGGTGTCCCCAGTAGACCGGTTGCGCCCCCGCGCAGGGCACCGCGACGCCGTTGGGACGGCGAGAGGCGTCTCCCTGATCACACATGGCGTTGACTACCCGGCCGGTGGCGTCCAGGGACGAGCTGAGCACCAGCTGGGTGAAGTAGGACCGGATGGGGAATCCTTCGCGGTTCTGCCGGGTGCCGGCACTCGGCGGAATTCCGCCCAGGTCCACGATCTTGTTCTCGTTCTTGGCGAGTATGCCCCCGAGCTCCAGGGCCACTGAACTGCCGGTGAGCAGCTGGCCCCGGAGATTGAGCTCAAGCCCCGCGCCGTCGATCCGGCCGAGATTCACGAACTGCGCACCTGGGAATCCCACCGACGGCGCCACGGTTCTCGAGACGATCGCGTCCCGAGTGGTCTTGTCGTAGTACGTGAATTCGATCCCCACGCGGTCCTTTAGCAGGCCGGCATCGAAGCCAAGTTCGAGTTCCTCCCCCACCTCGGGCCTCAGATCCGGATTGCCCAGCGTGCTGGGACTCACCGTGGCCTGGTCCCCGGGGCCGGTGGTCGGAGCGTACAGACGCACCGCGGCGAATACGTCCGGTTGTTGCCCCGCTCGTCCCCACGCGGCGCGGAGCTTGAGGGTATTGAACAACCCCACCTTGAAGAACGGCTCTTCATTCAGCACCCAACTGGCGCTGAACTTGGGGTAGGTCACGAAATCGAAGTTCGCTCCGAATGCGCTGTTGTCATCTCCTCGAAGAGCCGCGGTCACGAACAGCCGGTTCTTCCAGCTGAACTGCTGCTGTCCGAACAGGCCCAGTGTCTTGTTCTGGAGGAAGTCTTCACCGGCGGTGGTGATGGCCGCGCCACCCACAGTGGTCACGCTGGGCGACGGGAACTGTCGCCCGACGGCACTCAGCTCCTCAGTCTGCTTGGCGTAGTACTGGGCGCCGAGCGACGTGGCCGAGTTGAGGGACGATGTCAGATCGAACGTTCCGGTCGCCGCGTAGTCGAACGTGGTATAGCTCACCCGTCGTTGCTCGCGGGTGATCTCGCCCAGGCTTTGGGCTCCGAAGAAATATTGGGCGCCCAAGGGATTCCGCCGGAACAGGATCGAATTGATTTCCTCTCCGATATCTCCCCCGGCGGTGAGCCGGTGATTGAACCAGCGCAGCGGTGAGTGTTTGAGTTGGAGACTGCCCGTGAAGCGGTTGAGGTCGGCGTAGGATTCGATTTCACCCGCCGCCTCGGGGGTGACCCGCAGGAACCCGCGGGTGGGGGTGTTCAGTCGCGAGGGAGAGCCCCAGTTGATTTGATCGATGATGCCGAACCCAGTCGCTGCCTGGGCGAAACGGGTGCGACTGTGCACGAAACCCATGTTGGCGGAGACATCGACCTTGTCGCTAGGCGTGACGGTCAGGTTGAGCCGGGAGTTCAGCCGCTTGAGCCAGTTGTACGAGACGATGCCGACGTCGTCGTCCCAACTGGCCGCAGCAAAATACCGCAGCAGGTCGGACCCGCCGCGGAACGCCGCATCGTAGCCCTGCAGTCGCCCGGTCTGGAAGATGGGCCGGCCCGCATCTGATTCCTGCTTCAGCAAGTCGAGCTCGAGCACATTGCCGGAAGCGTCCCGGCTGTACACGTGGTTCAACCGCCCTTCGGGGTTGGAGAACCAGTTAGCTCCCTGGCGAATGCTCAAGTCCAATGTCGGTTTCCCCACCACGCCCTTCTTGGTGATGATCTGGATGACTCCCGCCGATGCCTCAGTGCCGTAGAGAGTCGCCGCGGCCGGGCCCTTGATCACCTCGATTCGCTCGATTTCCTCGGGGGCAATGTCATTGATCCGTGCTACCTGTCGACCGTTGCGGATCGACGGACCGGCTCCATCGTTGTTGTCGAGCCGAACCCCGTCTACGTAGATCAGCGGCGCCCCGCTTAGCGACAGTGACGAGGTACCGCGAATTCGAGTGACCCCACCCGTGCCGATCGTACCCTGGCTGCGACCGAGTTCCAGGCCGGCGATCCGTCCACGGACCAAGTCCTGCAGACCGGTGAGACCCGCCTGCTGCGTCATGTCCCCGACCCGCAGCGACGCCACGGAATTGCCGATGGCACGAGTCCGCTGTACCCCTGCGGTGCCAGTCACAACGATCTCGTCGAGCTGAATGGCGGTTTCGGTCAGGGCGATCCGAAGATCCCTCGTCCCCACCGGAACGACCTGTGTCTCCGGTCGGTATCCGATCCAGGTGACGCGCAAGGTGACATTCGGCCCGGTGAGCCCGGTCAGACTGAATCGCCCCGCATTGTCGGTGCGTGCGAAGATCTGGCTCCCTTCCACCGCCACGGGAACATTTCCCAGCGGGGTTTGCGTTCGCTCCTCCACGATGACTCCGGAGATCTGCCCGGCCTGAGCCCACCCCACCCCGGCCCGCAGCAGAGTGACGGCGAGGGCCCAAAGGAAGCATCTGACAAGTCGCGAGAACATCGGCTCACCTCCTATCGGGTTCCTGTCACTTGCGCTCCGCAGCTCCTTTCCGGAGCCGACTCGTTGCTCAGTACGCACCGGCGAAGGCTTCTCGCCGTCGATCCGCGCCGGCCCGCTTGGTCCCGGCGAGAGGATCCAAGAGCACTGCTTGCGCCCCACCGAACTCCGCGGTCCAGCCGGTCTTGGCCACCACGTGGTAGCCGCGTTGCGCCAAGGCGGCGCGCACCGACTCGGGCACTCGGTCTTCGATGCTCAGACTGCCATCCGGCATCCGCCGCAGCCGTGGCGCATCGATCGCTTCCTGCGGCGTCATCCCGAAGAGCAGGATGTTGTTCAGCACCTGCAGGTTGGTATGGGTCTGCCCGTCGCCCCCTGGGGTACCGAAGGCAAGCCAGGGTTTCCCGTCCTTGAGCGCCAGCACCGGGCACAGCGTGTGGTAGGGGCGCTTACGGGGAGCCAGCACATTTGGATGACGGGAATCCAGCGAGAAGAGCGACCCCCGATTATGGAGCACCACACCAGTGCGCGGCACCACGATCCCTGACCCAAAGGCCTCGTACAGGCTCTGAATCATGGACACCACATTGCCCTGCTCGTCCGCCGTGATGATGTAGACCGTGTTGGGATGGTCGAGGGCCAGGGCCACTTTCCCGTCGGGCGCAGACCCTTTGGGGTCGATAGCGGCGGCCAGCCGGCGCAGGCGGTCAGGGTCGAGCAGCTGTGCCACGGAGATACGCATGAACTTGGGATCGGCAACGCTGGTATCGCGGTCCGTCACCGCGATGCGAATCGCCTCGGCGATGGTGTGCAGGTAGTCGGGTGAGTTTTGCCCCAGAGTCTTGAGGTCAATCTCGCGCAACAGGGCCAGTTCCTCGAGCAGCGTCACGCCCTGGGTGTTGGGCGGGAAGGCCTCAACCGTGAGACCCCGGTACTCGACGCTGATCGGCTCGGTCCATTCCGGCTGATACTCGGCCAAGTCGCGGAGCTCGAGGAAGCCGCCCCTGCCTTTGAGATGTCCGACGATCCGCCGCGCCGTCTCCCCGGTATACACTTCGTCAGGTCCATTCGCCTGAACCCGGGCCAGGGTAGCGGCCAAGTCGTCCTGCCGCAGAATCGCACCCGGCTTTGGTGCCGTGTCGCCCGGCAGGTAGATTCGCGCCGCCTCGGGATCAGCGCGCAGCTTCTTGACCTGTTCCGCGATGTCTAACGAGAGTCGCTCGGAGACCGGTAGTCCCTGGCGCGCGAGCGTGACCGCAGGCTCCAGGGCCTGTGACCACGAAATGGTGCCGAATCGTTTCAGGGCCGCGGCCCATCCCCGAGTCGCCCCGGGGACCGATACACTCATCGCACCGATGGCGGGCATCTCCTTGTTCCCCGCCTTCCGCACCCGTTCGATGATCGCCAGGTTCCCGGACGGACCGGACGCGTTGAGCGCGTAGACTTTGGCGCTCGACGCCTCGAAGTACAGCAGGAACATGTCGCCGCCCATACCGTTCATGTGCGGCCGGGCCACGTTCAGCACCGCAGCCGCCGTGATCGCCGCGTCCATCGCGTTCCCGCCCTGCTGTAACACCTTGAGTCCCGCCTCCGTGGCGAGCCGGTGGTCCGAGGTGACCACTCCGTGGGTGCCTTGCGCATCTCGCCCAGCCTCCGGCGTCCGCCTATTATCGGCCGCGCACGACACCACGACCCCTGTTACCAGCGGCAAGACGAGGAGGTTGCGGAAGTATGAGTCCATGAGCGGGGCTCCGGAGGCGAAGTGATGGTGCCCAATCCGGTTCCGTGGGCGACATTTTTGTATACAGTGGTCGGCGCGAATATTGGCCACCGCACCAAGTCGCGCAAGACCACCGAACCGGCTCACGCGAATGAACGAGCGAGCTGGTGCTGCTTCTGAAATCACCGACCTTCCGAAAACAGGAGCTGGGTTCGCCAGGACCTCCTCCTCACCACATCCCTCGCTCGCCCACCGATTCGATGACGCGTCCCAAGCGCGCGGCCGCGTTCCGCCAGTTCTTCCGTACCGCCCGTTCGGCTGCGTCCGCCGCCCCTCTTCCGATGTGCCGCACGATCTCGTCGTGCTCCCGGACCGACGTTAGGATCTTCTCAACCAGCGCGCTGACGTAGACTCGGATGTAGCGCTCGGCCTGCGGCTTCATGGCGTTATGTAGGGCCAGGAGCCGAGGACCGGCCGCAGCCTGCACGTACGCTCGATGAAAGGTTTGGTCGATGTCGAAGATGACATTGGGATCGGGCCGACGTTCTCTCGCCGCAGCCTTCAGCCGACCGTTGATGGCACGGAGCCGCTCGACCAGTTTTGCCCTCGGACGACGCGAGAGTTGCGCCGCATGCCTGCCGGCAAGCGCCTCGATCTCGCCGATGATGGTGAGGACCTCGGAGGCATCCTCCGCCGTGAGTGGCGCCACCATCGGCTGGGCGCGCCGACCGTTGAGTGACACGACCACATAACCTTCCTGCCGCAAGCGTTGGATCGCCGCTCGCACCGGCGTCCGACTCACCCCCAGGCGGCGGGTCACCTCGATCTCGGTGATCCGCACGCCCGGAGCCAGCCGGCCCCGCACGATGAGATCGTGCAGTGTGGCGTACACCTCGGTCGCGCGGCCGCCGCCGGCTTCAGTAGCAGTCTTCACCGATTCGCCCTGCTGGCTTGGCAGTGCCCGAATTGGTCATCGGGATACCTTCATGGGATACAATTAAGCATCGTCGGCGCGTCAAAGTTAATACAACGGATAAATATCTCCCTCCCGGCTATCCACCGGCGCGCTCACTAGCTCGCTGGTCCCTTGTCCTGCGGCGGAGTAGTCTTTAATGTGTTCCGCCCGAGCGGAGGACACCGTCGCCTGCAACCACCTGCCGCCGTGCTCCCACCTGAGGAGATACAGATTCCGCAACCGACTCAGCCCCCCAGCCAACCCGACTTCACCCTCCGCGAGCTCCACACCCACGCCGAATACGACGAGTGCGTCGAGATCCAGAAGGAAACCTGGGGCGCGCCCTTCACCGAGATCGTCCCCGCCTCCATTCTGATGATTTCCCAGAAGGTGGGCGGCATCGTGGCCGGCGCATTCCAGGGTAACCGGATGCTGGGCTTCGTCTTTGGGCTCACCGGCATCATGCACCGCAAGCCCGCGCACTGGTCGCACATGCTCGCCGTGCGGAACGATATCCGGGGGGAGGGCCTCGGCCAGCGGCTCAAGTGGTATCAGCGGGAGCTGCTGCTCAAGCTTGGCGTGGATGTCGTCTATTGGACGTTCGATCCGCTGGTCGCGCGCAACGCGCACCTGAATCTGAATCGGCTGGGAGCGCGGATTCATGCCTACGTGCCGGACTACTACGGCGCCGACACCGACAGCGAGCTGCACAGCGGGCTCGGTACCGATCGGTTCATCGCCGTCTGGCGGCTGCGAGATGCGCGCGTCAGGCGAGCGGCTGAAGGCAAGCGGGTCACGGATTACGCGGATTACGCCGGTGCCCCGGTGGTGAACTCGATTCTGACGCCCGACGGAGAGTCAGTTCCCGAACATCTGGACTTGCCCAACGCTCCTGCGGTGCGGATAGAAGTCCCGGCCGAGATCCAGGCAGTGAAGAAGGCGGCGCCGGAGACCGCATGGCAATGGCGCATGGTCACCCGAAAGGCCTTCCAGCATTACCTCATCACCGGCTACGACGTCAAAGGCATCTATCGGGACGATGATGGACGCCCATTCTACGTCATGACGCGGGGTGGGCACGGCGGGCAGGCGGGCCGGGCGGGCAAGGCGGGCCGGGCGGGCAAGGCGGGTCGGCGGGTCGGCGGGTCGCGGCGGCGGAGGCGAGAATAGATGCTATCGCTGAAACGCATCACCTTGAGAGAGCTACGGCTGCCACTCAAGGAACCGTTCCAGATCTCATCCGGCACGCAGACCGAACGGCGGATCTTCCTGGTGCTGCTCGAGGATGGCGATGGGAACCACGTGTGGAGCGAGTGCGTGGCGCCGGAGTTTCCCAACTACACCGCCGAGACCATCCAGACCGCGTGGATCGCGATACGCGACTGGGTGGCACCTCGCGTCCTGGGAGTCTCGTTCCCTGCTCCGGATGCGGTGCACATGGTGCTGGACAAGAATTTCCGCGGTCACAACATGGCCAAGGCCGCGGTGGAGATGGGGCTCTGGGGCCTGGCGGCCGTAATTCGCGAGCGGCCGCTTGCCAACCTCCTCGGCGGCACCCGGCCCACCATCGCCACCGGCATCTCGATCGGCATTCAATCGAGCCCGGCAGCACTGGTCGAGCGGGCTCGCGTCGCGGCGGCGGCTGGGTACCGGAAAATCAAGTTGAAGATCAAGCCCGGATCGGACCTGCAGTTCGTGGGCGCGGTGCGCGAGGCATTGCCTGATGCGCCCCTCATGGCGGACGCGAACAATGCCTATACCCTGGCCGATGCTGATACACTCGCCAAGCTCGATCCCTTCGGGTTGGTGATGCTGGAGCAGCCGTTGGCCTGGGACGATCTGGTGCGACATGCCACGTTGCAGAAGCGCATGACGACGCCCATCTGCCTGGACGAGTCGATCACGGGGGTGGAGCGTGCGCAGGACATGGTCACGCTGGGCAGCGGGCGGATCATCAACATCAAACCGGGCCGAGTGGGCGGGTTCACCTCATCGCTCGAGATTCACGATTTCTGCTCCAAGCGGGATGTGCCGGTGTGGTGCGGCGGGATGCTGGAGAGTGGCGTGGGCCGAGCGTACAACGTGGCGCTCGCTTCCCTTCCCGGCTTCCTCTTTCCCGGCGACCTGAGTCCCAGCGCCCGCTACTGGGAGAAGGACATCGTCGCGCCCGAGTGGACCATGGATCACAACGGGATGGTGACGGTGCCGACCGGGCCGGGCATCGGGGTGACAGTCGATGTGAATCGGGTTGATAACTTGACGGTGAAAAAGGAGGTGGTCGGAGCGAAGTGAGTACGGCATCGGTCGTTTCACTTCGCACCACCGCCGAACCCTTCGTGCCACTCGCCTAACAAGTGCTTGACACCAGTGAGTACGACCGGTTAAGGATGCTTAGCGTGAAACCCGTCGTTTTCCTCCTGGCGCTCGCCATAGCCGCACCCGGTGCCCGGCCACTCCTCGGCCAGGCTTCCCAATGGCCCGGCCGCTACCCCTACACCCGGGCCGACGTGGACTTCGTCACCGGCATGATCAGCCACCACGCCCAGGCGGTGGTCATGGCCAACTGGGCGCCGACCCACGGCGCCGGAAGGTCGGTGAGCATCCTCTGCGCGCGCATCGTCAATGCGCAAACCGACGAGATCAACCTGTTTCAGCAGTGGCTCAGTGACCGGAACCAGCCGGTGCCCGAGGCCAAGCCGCTGCCCATGAAGATGATGATGAACGGCGTCGAACACGAAATGATGATGCCGGGCATGCTCACGGACGACCAGATGAAAGAGCTGGAGGCGGCGCAAGGGCCTGAGTTCGACCGACTCTTCCTCAAGTACATGGTCCAGCATCACCAGGGCGCGATAACCATGGTGGATCAGCTCATGGCCTCACCCGCCGCAGCCCAGGACGAGGTGGTGTACAAGTTCGCTTCCGACATCTACGCCGATCAGAGTGCCGAAATCGAACGCATGCAGCAGATGCTCTCAACGCTCCAATCGAGGTGAAAATGCCATCCTTGTCACGGTTCTTCGCAGTGGGACTGCTCGCCCTGGCGGCGTGCGGAAAGTCCACCCAAACGTCTCAAGCCCCGAGCCCGACACCGGGACCCGTGCTGGTGTCCAATGGGAACGTCGTGACCGCTCCGGCACCAGCACCGGCGGTGGCCGTGGCGCCTGCACCGAAGAGCAACGATCCGCGCGTTGGCCTCAAAGCCGGCATGATGGACGCGGCCGAGGCTACTTCCAACCTGAAGATCACCGGCAAGGCGGAGCCGCCCGGCAGCTTCCGCGGCATCACCAACTCGGACATCGCCTTCACCGGAAACTATGCGGTTCAGGGCAACTACAACGGTTTCATCATCTGGGACGTTTCCAATCCGGCCTCGCCTTCCCTGGTCAAGGCATATGCCTGCCCGGCGTCGCAGAACGACGTGTCGGTCTACAAACAGCAGCTGTTGTTCATGTCATCGGAGGGCACCAACGCGCGCCTCGACTGCGGCAACCAGCCCTTCACGGCTGCCGACTCGGTCAGCAAGGACCGGATCCGCGGCATCCGTATCTTCGACATCAGCGACATCAGAAATCCCAAGTACATCACCAGCGTTCAGAACTGCCGTGGCTCGCACACGCACACGGTGCTGGAAGACCCCAAGGACCCGAATAACATCTACATCTACATCTCGGGCTCGGCCCCGGTGCGCTCGCCCAACGAGCTTCCCGGCTGTGTTCGGGAGATGCCCGACAAGGATCCCAACTCCTCGCTGTTCCGCATCGAGATCATCAAGGTCCCGCTGGCCAACCCGGCGCAAGCGGCGATCGTCGGCGGCGCGCGGATCTTCGAGAACCTGGCGCCCGTGCAGGCGCACGGCGAGGCGCCGGAAGACCGGGAAAACCGTCTGAAGGCCGTCGCGGCTGCGAAGGCCACCGGCGGGTTCGTGATCACCGCGCCCAACGGCATGGAGCAGGTGTTGAACCCGTTCGGCGCGGTCCAGCTCCTGGACAGCATCGCCAAGGCCCGCGGCGCTGCTCCGATCGCTCCTAGCGGCCGCCAGCCGCAGCCGGGCTACGCCTACACCGCCGCCGACAGCGCCGCCCTGCGTGCCGCGCTTCCGAAGATCGTCGCGGCCCAGGTGGCGGCCCAGGCTGCCACGCCACGCACCGGCCCCAACCAGTGCCATGACATTACCGTCTACCCGGCACTCGGCATCGCCGGTGGCGCCTGCGGTGGCTACGGGCTCCTGCTCGATATCCGGGATCCGGTCAATCCCAAGCGGATCGACGCGGTCGCCGATTCCAACTTTGCCTACTGGCACTCGGCCACCTTCAACAACGACGGCACCAAGCTCCTCTTCTCCGACGAATGGGGTGGTGGCGGCTCGCCCAAGTGCCGCGCCACCGACCCGAAAGAATGGGGCGCGGACGCGATTTTCACCGTCGAGAACAACAAGATGAACTTCAAGAGCTACTACAAGCTGCCGGCCCCGCAGACCTCCCTGGAGAATTGCGTCGCCCATAACGGGTCGCTCATTCCGATCCCCGACCGGGACGTGATGGTGCAAGGGTGGTATCAGGGCGGCATGTCGGTGTTCGATTGGACCGACGCGGCAAACCCGAAGGAAATCGCGTATTTCGACCGCGGACCCTCCGACTCGACGAGGATGGGCCCCGGCGGCGTGTGGTCGGTCTATTGGTACAACGGCGCCATGTTCAGCTCGGAAATCGCGCGGGGGCTCGATATTACCGAGCTGACGCCGAGCGAGTTCGTATCGGAAAACGAAATCATCGCGGCAAAGACGGTGAAGTTCCCCTACTTCAACGCCCAGGGCCAGCCCAAGTTTGTCTGGCCCCCGAGCTTCGCGCTGGCCTGCTCGTATCTCGACCAACTCGAGCGATCCAATGGCCTGGCACCCCCAAGAATCAGCGCCGCACGCACCGCGCTCGCCCGTGCCGAGCAGTCTTCCGGTGATCAGCGGCGTACCGCGCTGACCAACCTGGCGGCCGAATTGAACCGTGATGCCGCAGGTGCCGGGACCCCGGGGAAGGTGCGGAAACTCGCCGGCACCGTCACGGATCTGGTAGGCGCGCAGCAGCCGGTCGGCTGCGCCAGGCGCAACGTCAGCTAAGGCACGAAGTCGCACCGCAGGCGTACTCGCTTGCGGTGCGACGCCCGGCCGGTGGACCTAGATCCCAACTTCGCGAACCACAGGATGATGATCTGATGAAGAAGACGCGACGTAGCACACACCCAGGCATCTCCCGCATCGATCAACCCTCCACCCGTACCCATGGATGGTTTGTGCGTGTCGGCTTCTACCGAGTCAAGAAACGGAATTACTCGCCCCGGCACCGCAAGTTCTTCGGCGACGTCACGTACGGTGGAAAGCGCGGATCGTTGAAGGCCGCCAAGGCTTATCTCGCCCTGGTGAAAGGCCCCGCTCGCCCTGGCCGGGCGCCACGCCGTAAGCGCGTCGCCTGACCTGTTGAGCCCAACGTGCGGTTCTGGCCGGCCCGATACGTCCTGAGACTCTGGCTGGTGGCCGCTATCGCACAGGCCGCAGGCGACGTAGGGCTCTACCTCGCCTCACGCAATATCCGGAACCAGCTCGCATGGCTCGACGTGCGTCTGACCCGGCCGATTTCCGATTCGCTCAGGCATAATGCATCCGGATACTTGCGTGACTCGCTGGGTGTGACCACCGCGCGCCAGGGGGACACGCTGGTGGTTCGCCTGCCCCGCCGCGCCGAACGGTCGCTCGACACCTGGATCGATTCGCTCCGCGCGGCAAGCGGGCGGCTGATCCCATGGCTGGCCGGCGCATTCCTTCTCCTGCATCTGCCATTGCTGGTCGCTATTCTCGTGACCATCGCGTGGATCGCCGATCGCAGCTCGCGGGAAGCCAATCGCGCTCGCGGCGCTCCCTGGCAGGAGTTTGAAGAGTCGAAGGAGTGAGGAATGCTGCGACGCAGGCTGCTCCTTTTGACTGTGCTCTGTCTTCCCCCCGTTGACGCCGCGGCACAGACTCCCACCCCCCCACCAAAGGCCTTCACCCGAGCCGACACCCTGCGCGGCTCGTTTACCACGCCGGGGCGCGCCTGGTGGGACGTGACGTTCTACGATCTCCACGTCACCCTGAGCCCCGCCGATAGCAGCATGCGGGGCTATAACGGGATTACGTACCGGGTTCTCGAATCATCGTCGTCCCGCCCTCTGGAAATGCAGATCGACCTCATGGTACCGCTCGAGGTGGATAGCATGATCCAGGACGGGCGTGCGGTGGTGTTCCGTCGGGAAGGCAACGCGTTTTTCGCGGCGCTCACGGCTCCCCAGCGGGTGGGCGATCAGAAGAGCATCGTCGTCCACTACCATGGGAAGCCGCAGGTGGCCCGGCGGCCGCCCTGGGACGGCGGGTTCACCTGGACCACCGATAGCCTCGGGCGCCCGTGGGCCGTTACCACCGATCAGGGAATGGGTGCCAGCGCCTGGTGGCCCAACAAGGACACCCAGGCCGACGAGCCGGACAGCCAGCGCGTGGCCCTGACCCTGCCCGATCCGGTGGTTGACGTTTCCAACGGCCGGCTGCGCCGCACCACGCGGAACCGGAACGGGACCACGACTTACGAGTGGTTCGTCACCAATCCGATCAACAACTACGCGATTGCGATCGCGGCGGGCAGCTACGCGCATTTCAGCGATACGGTGACCGGCGAGAAGGGCAAGCTGACGCTCGATTTCTGGCCGCTCTCCTATCACCTCGACGCGGCCCGGCGACAGTTCCCGCAGGCCCGGTCCATGCTCCAATGCTTCGAGCACTGGTTCGGGCCGTATCCCCGGTACGAGGACGGCTACAAGCTGGTGGAAGTACCGAACAACGGTATGGAGCATCAGAGCGCGATCGCGTATGGAAACCGGTACGGTAACGGCTACCAGGGTCGCGATGTTTCCGGGACCGGGATCGGGATGAAGTTCGATTTCATCATCGTGCACGAAAGCGCCCATGAATGGTTCGGCAACAACATCACCACCCAGGACCTCGCTGATATGTGGGTGCACGAGAGCTTCGCGAATTACGCCGAGAATCTGTATGTGGAGTGTCTTTTCGGCAGGGACTCGGGCGCCGCCTATGTGATCGGCAGCCGCAAGAACGTCCGCAACGACGCGCCGATCATCGGGGTCTATGGCGTGAACGATGAAGGCTCCGGCGACATGTACTACAAGGGCGGAAACATGCTGCACACCATCCGCCAGATCGTGGGCGACGATGACAAGTGGCGCGGCATCCTGCGGGGATTGAATCGGACATTCTGGGCATCAGACCGTCATGGGAAGGCAGATCGAGGAGTACATCGGCCGCGAGGCCGGGACCAGTCTCACCGCAGTGTTCGATCAGTATCTGCGTACCACGAAGATTCCGGTATTCGAGTACCAGATCGACGGATCGATCTTATCGTACCGCTGGACCGATGTAGTGCCGGGGTTCGACCTGCCGCTTCGCGTGACGCTCTCGGGAACCGACTTCGGCCTCATCCATCCTACCGAATCCTGGCAGACCGCGACGCTGCAGCTCGCGCGGCCGGACGCTTTCCGGGTCGACCCCAACTTCTATGTCGTTGCACGGGATGTCGGGGTACCCGCCCCGCAATAAACGCTGGCGGCTCCAGCCTCCTTGCGGCGCTCGGTATTTCCGGCACCTTAAGCAGGTCTTTCGTGGTGGACCAGCTGGCCCTCTGCCCAGGAGGCTCCCCATGCACCCGAGTCTTCAGCTCGTGGATCGGTTCGAGGAGTTGCTGCAGCGTCAGAACGACAGCTCACCGTACGACTACAGTACCCTCTTCCCCAGCGGTGGCTTTTGGGTGCGCCGCGCCTCGCAGAAACGGCTGCGGTTGCTCAAACGCATCGACGAGCCGCTCCGGGCCATGCTCTGGCCCGGTGAACGGGTCGTGTTTCTCACCTCCGGCGTCCTCTACTCATTCTGGGAATCCTATTTCCTCGGCTTGCCGATGTATTACCTCAACCGGCGGGCCTTGATTCTCACGACCGAACGCCTGATCCTGCTGCAGATCGATTCCCGCCACCGGCCGCGGGAGCTTCGGTCGCATATCCGGCTGCCGGTCATCGACGCCCTCACGCGTACCGGGCTCGGCAGTACCAAGATCCGACTGCGGTCTGGTGCGAGGTACAGCATCGCATACGTGCCTCGCAGTGACCGCAAGGTTCTGGTCGAACTCACCCGCACGGCGAAGGGCCGCTCCGGCAAGCCGGCTACCGTGGATTCACTGGAACACCTCTGCCCTCACTGCTATGCCGCAATAGATGGGCATCCGGCCCGGTGTCCCAACTGCGCCGGCGGCCTCAAGTCGGCCTCAAAGGCGGGATGGCTCTCTCTCATCTTTCCCGGCCTGGGAGACTTCTATATCGGGCATCGCAAGCTCGCCATCATGGAAATGGTGATTGCAACCGTCGTCTGGGCGGGCGTGCTCCTCCCGGATCCGAATGCGCCAATCACTGCCGCGGAGCGTATCACCGTGGCCGTCCTGGTCTTCTTGTTCATGCACGGCTTCGACTCGATCACGACCCGGTTTGTCGCCCGGAAGGGGCATTACCCCGGTACTGCACCGGCGGCACATCCGGCATCCGCGGTAACGGCAGCCTGAGGCACTACCTCCGTTCCGCTGACCAGCGGACCAGCCGTGGAGCCGCGCACACCCACGAGGAGGCTGTATGGAAGGGTTCAGCAGGGTCGTTTTCATGATCGACCTCGCCGTGTTCGTCATGGTTCTCGTGGCGATCCCGTGTGTGCTCGTCGCATTGGCTTTTCGGAAGACATCGCAGGGCGAGACACACTGACATCCGCGGTCGGGCCATTCGGCCTCGACTGGTCTCCTTGCGCCGGGCATTACTTTTCGTCGAGCTTACGCGCACGATTTCTTCTCCCACGAAAGCGCCGGCGCATCGATGACGGTAGAAACGATCAACGGCCTCTTTCCGGCTGACTTGCGGGATCGCCTGATCTCGCTTCGCCGCGATCTGCATCGCCATCCCGAGCTGTCGCTCCAAGAGGAGCGCACGGCCAAACGGCTGCACGACGAGCTCGCGCTGCTCAAGCCCACGGTCCTGAAGCAGGTGGCCGGAACCGGAATCGTGGCGCGGTTCAAGGGGCGTGATCCCAGCGCCCCGGTAGTGGCGGTGCGGGGAGACATCGATGCCCTGCCGATCCAGGAAGAGACCGGGCTCGATTATGCCTCTCAGTGCCCCGGCGTCATGCACGCCTGCGGGCACGATGTCCATGCAACCTGGGCCGTGGGTGCCGCCCATCTCTTGAGTCGCCATCCAGCGGCGGGCGACGTCGTAATTCTCCTTCAGCCGGCGGAAGAACAGGGTGATGGTGCGCTCCTGATGATCAAGGGCGGCGCGCTGGACGGCGTGGACGCGATCGTTGGGGGGCATGTGGACCGGCGCTTCAGCATCGGTCAGGTCCAGGCGGAGGCCGGCCCGGTGAACGCGGCGGCGGATGTCTTCGAGATCACCCTGCTCGGCACCGGCGCGCACGGCGCCCGCCCCCACGAAGCGGCCGACCCGATCGTCGGAGCGGCGGCCCTCGTCACCGAGCTGCAGACCATCGTGTCGCGGCGAATCAATCCCGCTTCTCCGGCCGTCGTGACCGTCGGCACCATTCAGGCCGGCAGCGCGCCGAACGTGATCCCGGACCGCTGCACCCTCTCCGGCACGCTGCGGTCGTTCGACCCCGCAACCCGCGATCTGCTCCACAGCGAGCTCACGCGCATCGCCGAGTCGGTGGCGGCGCTCCACCGGCTTCGCGCGCAGGTGACGCTCGAGCATGGCTCCCCGCCGGTCATCAACCGACCGGCGCCGGCCGAATGGGCCCGGGCGGCCGTCACCAACATGCTCGGCAGCGCCGCGCTCACCTCTCTCGGGTTCCTGAACATGGGAGGCGAGGACTTCGCCTACTATCTGGAGAAAATACCGGGGTGTTTCCTGCGAATAGGCGCGCGCGAAGAAGGAGGCGCGCCCATTCCGGCACACAGCCCCAAATTCTACGCTGCTGATGAAGCGATCTTCGTCGGCGCGGCCGTCCTCGCCGAGACGGCCCGCATCGCGGGGCAGGAGCTGTTGAAGGGGGGAGCGGGGCTCTAGTAGTTACAACTCACCTTCGGCTTCGGCGTCGCCCCCCACAAAATCGGGACGATGTGTTGCGCCAGGGCCGCCTCCGCCAAACCGTGCGCCAACTCGTTGGGATGATCGTCGAGTGGGTTCACGCGCAGCTCGTTGAACTCGTGTCCCACAAAAGCGCTGTCCACCCGCCACACCGGTATGCCCGCCTCTCGTGCCTGCTTAGTGAATGTTGCAATCCGTTCCCGATGCGCGCGGCTGAAGGCGGTCCCGATGTCCAGCGGCACGACTGCCACCACCGTGTGGTCGTCGGACGCCAACCGCACCAGGCGGCAGAGGTCACGGAGGTGCCGTTCGACGACCGCACGGTCGGCGGGGGAATTCCGAACATGGGGCTTCCGCACCTCCAGCCAGAGCCGCCTCGCGCGAACGTACGCTTCCTGAGACAGAAACGAATTGCGGAAGAGGAGACGGCCCGGGTTCACCGGGTCGAGCAGCCCTCGCGCCTCCTCGGTGACCACCGGGCGCTCGGTCCCGGGCGACAGATACGCGATGTCGTTGAACCGGTACAGGATCACGGCCACGTCGGGGTGCACTGGCGGTAATCCTCTGACGAGATCCACCTGCTGGCGGGTGTCCAGGCCCGGCCGGCTCACGTCGTAAAGGTCCCAGTGGACTCCCGTCGCGGTGTCGAGGTCGGCGAGGAGCCGCTCGGAGATACGGTCGGAAGCCCGCTCTATTCCCCAGCCGAACGCGTATGAATCCCCGATCACCAGTAGTCGCCGCGCCCCGAGGCCCGCTGGTGCAGACTTTTCCGTCTTGCGGAATCCGCCCGGATTCACCGTCGCATACCGGTGCAGCCACATCGCCGTGCGATGGGTCGGGAAGCCCTGTACCCGCGGCTGCGCCACCGCCCACAAACGAGCGCCCGCTTCCCCGATCAGGGCGACAATCGTCACGGCTACCACACCCAGCAGCCATCTCCGACGGACGACCGCCGCGGTTACCAGGGGCCGGCTCAGGACGGCGGCCAGACCGAGCGCCAGCGGAAACCATCCCAGTAGGGTCGCTGCCGGGGTTTCGAAGCCCACTAAGTTCCCGCTCAACATGTCGCCCGCGCGCGACGGCGCGTCGAGTGCTGCGATCAGCGACGAGATGCCCCAGGACAGAATCGCCAGGTCGAGGCATTTGGCCGGAGCAGGCGGATCGGCGACCGCACGGTGCGCCAGCCTCCAGGAATGCGAGCACAATCGGGCAGCCAGGAAGGAGAGCGCGAGAACGAACATGAAGGAGGCAATGGACCAGCGGTGAAGCAAGGCGGAAGCCGCGACGGCCAGGAGCACAACTCCGGCTGATGCGCCGGCGCGGCACCGAAAAAAGACCGGCAGACTGGCGCTCGGCGCTCGGACCTCTGTTATCGGAATCAGTGCATCGGCCATGGCGCTGGACTCTATTGCAAGCCCGACGCCACGGCCGCATGGGCGGCTCGGTCTAGCCCGCCCGCACGGCGGCGATGGATTGGATTTCCACCTGGTAGCCGTCACGAAAGTCCTTGACCGGGACCACCGCGCGAGCTGGCCGGTGGTTCCCCATGACCCGCGCGAAGGCTTCGTTCACTTTTCCCCAGAGCGCGATATCGGTCACGAAGACCGTCATCTGCAGGACATGGTCGAGATCGCTGCCCGAAGCCTCGAGAATGGCCTTGATGTTCTTCAGCGCCTGCTCGGTCTGCGCCTCGATGGAGCCCGCCGGCGCTCCGGGCTTCGCCGGATCGATGCCCAGTTGGCCGGCAACGTAGACCACGCCGTTGTGGACCACTGCGTGCGAGTAATGCCCGGCCGGCTTGGGCGCCGATGGGCTGATCACGGTTCTTATCATTTTACTTTTCCCTTTTCCCCTTCGCTCCGCTCAGGGCGGCGCCTTTTCTCTTTTCCCGTTTTCGCGGATATCCTGCGTAATCGCCGAGCCTGCCGACCGCCTTTGCCCCGATTTCCGCTCCGAGGTCGAGACACTCCTGGATGTCCAGGCCTCGTAACGTCGCGGCCAGAAAGCCCGCGTTGAAGCCATCGCCCGCACCGACCGTATCCACCACCTGCTTCACCCGCCGTGGAGCGGAGTGGTACAACTTATCCGCACACAGCGCGATCGCCCCGCGCTCGGCCTGCTTCACCACGACGGTGGCGGGTCCCAGCTCGGCCGCTCGCGCCAGCGCAAAGGTGTCCCCGCCGCCGAACAGAACGGTCGCATCCTCCTCACTCATGAGCACGATATCCACTTGGCGCACCAGGTCGGTGAGGATCGCCGCCGCCGTTCCCCGGTCCCAGAGCGGCGCCCGGTAATTCGGATCGAAGCTGACGCGCGCGTTTACCTGGCGGGCGATCTCGATGGCCCGGCGAACCGTCGCCGCCGCCGTGACGCTGAGGGCCGGGGTAATGCCGGAGAGATGGACGATGCGGGCACCCCGGAACGCCTCGGGATTGAGTCCTTCCGGTGTCATGCGACTCGCCGCGGAACCGCTCCGGTAGTAGTAGACCCGACGAGCGCCATCGGCCAGCGGCTCACGAAAGAAAATGCCGGTGGGTGCGCTGGAATCGGTCTCGAGAAACCCGATATCCACGCCTTCCCGGTCGAGGGTCGCACGGATCCGGCGTCCGAAAGGGTCGTCTCCTACGCGGCTGATGAACCGCGTCCTGACGCCGAGGCGGGAAAGCCCGATCGCCGTGTTCGCTTCGGTACCAGCAATGTCCAGCAGCACCTTGGCGGCCCGATCCAGGCCAATCGGCTGTGCCGGATACAGCACCGCCATGCATTCTCCGAGGGTTACTACGGCGGGCGCGCCTTTCATGGGACAGAAGGTAGCCGGAGATATAGGTTTGTGCCTCACCCCTGTCCCACCAATGGCCTTGTTACCCGGTGGCGGGTAAGAGAATGGACGACGGTGGTGGGCAAGGACGCGGCGGTCAGGGTTGGACGGTTGGACGGTCGGACGGTCGGACGGTCAGATGGTTAGACGGGGAGGTTGAAGATGATCCGCAAACTGAAATCGGGCGGCTATCGGCTGTACTCCCGCAAGAAGAACCCAAAAACCGGGAAGCGGCGCAACCTCGGTACCTTCAAGTCATTGGCGGCGGCACAGAAGCACGAGCGCGCGGTGCAGTTCTTCAAGCGAGGCGGCTAGATCAAGAAAAGACTGGCAGGGGCGTTGTTGGGCCTCTTGACCACCCTGATCGCCTGCGGCAAGGGCGATTCGCGGGCGGGCGGCTTGAGCCTCGTTGATTCGGTGGGGATCGCCATGCGTGACCCGGCGTCGTGGCCCACGATGACGTTCGTGCCCCGCGCCACCGAGATCGATTCGGTGCCGGTGAGCGGGATCGATTCCACCTGGGTGCTGGCTTCAGCGCTTTCCAAGGACATGCTGCCGGACTCCACCGGCCCCTTCGCGCTCGCCGACTCAGTGGGGTTCCAGTTCGATGGGGATTTCAACCAGGACGATGTACTCGACCGCGCCCGCGTGGGCGTGTATCGCGACAACAACGGGGATGAAGGAAGCTTTCTTCTTATTCTCTCACGCATGGACAGTGCCTGGAAACCCGTGTTCGTCGCGACCGAGCCGGGTGAACCCCGCTTCAGCGTGCTGGTGAACGACAGGTCGGGACTGATCTGGGCCGAATGCCTGACGTGCGGCCGATGGAGACCGGTATACTGGTCCGAGGGGCACTGGGCTCTGGGACCCACCGTCGAACCCTCAGCCACGCCGTAACTCTGCCGCTCTTCTTTACCGGTATTCCGTCACCTCGCCCCAAGGCTATCTTTGCCGAATGGCCGAGGCCGCTGCTCATGCCGCAATCATCGCGCAGGCCATCAAGGCCTCGGGAGCGATTGTACGGGTCGAACCGGAAGATTTCCAACGACTGGTAGGACGGATGGAAGACCCGGTCGTGGTCATAGCCCGGCGCAGCTTCTTCGGTGAGCGGTTTCAGTATCTCACCAGCTACAAGGGACTGATCCTCTATACCAAGACGAGCGAGCCGATAGGGATCTCCGGGCGCGCCGAGATCATTGCCGCCCGTTCCATCTGGGTTCCGCAATAAGAGCGAGTGGGGTTTTCATCGCGCTGCTCGCCGGGTTGGTACTCGGCGTGGCGCTCGCCGCGTGGTCTCCCCGCGCGGCTGCGACGCTCGGCACCGTGCTGGAGCCGATCGGCACCCTGTGGATCAACGCGGTGCGGATGACCGTCATTCCGCTGGTCGTCGCCCTGATCTTCACCGGGGTGGCGGGCGCGGGCGATCCCTCGCGGCTCGGCAAAATGGGGGCGCGCGCGGTCCCCATCTTTCTCGTTCTCCTGCTGGTCAGCGGATTCTTCGCCCTGGCCGTCTCACCGCTCTCGTTCGAATGGTTGAACATTCCCACCGATGTCGCGGAACGGGCGCGCGCCAGCGTCGCGGTGCCCACCACCACACCTCAGATGCCCTCTCTCGCCCAGCGGATCACCGATACCATACCGGTCAACCCCATCAAGGCCGCGGTCGACGGCGCCCTGCTCCCGCTGATTGTTTTCACCCTGGCACTCGCGGTCGCCGTGACGAGGCTGTCCGCTGACCGTCGCGATGCGCTCATCCGCGGCTTCCGCGCCATCGCCGATGCGATGCTGGTGGTGGTGGGATGGGTCCTGGTGGTCGCCCCGGCCGGTATCTTCGCGCTGATCTTCGTGCTCGGCGCGCGCATGGGGGCGTCCGCCGCGGGAGCCATGCTGCACTACGTGGTCACGCTCTCGTTGGTGATGTTCGCGTTCACCCTGCTGCTCTATCCCTTCGCGATCGTGCTCGGCCGGGTGAGCCCACGAGCGTTTGCCACTGCGTTGGCGCCGGCCCAGGCGGTCGCGCTCACCTCGCGATCCTCCCTCGCGGCGTTGCCCGCGATGATCTCGGAAGGGCGCGACCGGTTGGGATTCACCACCCCGGTCACCGGGTTCGTGCTCCCGTTCGCTGTGTCCGTGTTCCGGCTCAACGTCCCAATGGCATGGGTGGTGGGGGCGATCTTTCTCGGCAAGCTCTACGGTATTCCGGTAACCGGAGCGCAGCTCGCCGGACTCGTCATCACGGCGACGCTGATCAGCTTCTCGGTCCCCGGAATCCCCAGCTCCAGCCTGTTTCTGCTGACACCGGTCATCGTGGATCTGGGGTTGCCTGCGGAAGGTGTCGGGATCCTCATCGCGCTGGACGCGATTCCCGACATGTTCAAGACATTGGCGAACGTCACCGGTCACATGACGACGGCCGCCGTGCTCGATCGCTACGACCGCGCTCCCTCTCCGGCACCGCGAGAGCTCGCCGTTGTCATCCCGAGCCGCGCCGCGGCGAGGGAGCCGTAACTCCGGCAGATCAGTCCGGCTGGCGAGATCCCTGTTTCCCGTCTGGAGTATCGCTGGGCCGGGCCCCGATCAAACCCTGGGTGTAGGCGTCGACTGATTCCTCCAGGGCCCGCTCGAACGAATAGGCTGCCGGCGGTCCCGCCAGCCGCAGCGAGTCCAACAGTTGGTAAGCCCGGTGCACCGCGCTCACTGAATCCTGCAGCATTCCGGAATCGCTCTCTGCCTTCATTTGGGCACTTACCTGGTCCAGTCGACCGAGAATGATGTGCAGGCGGTCGCTGGCCGCGGCGGCCACCTGGGGATCCCAGGAATAGCGCTCTTCCAGGCAGACGTCGGTCTTGCCGGAGACGCGGAGACTCATCCGCTGGCAGTTCCACACCTGATCGGCGCTCCGCTCGTCGATTTCACGCTGGACGGAGAAGGTGTCGACCTGAACGCGGCCGGTTTGCGCGCGAGCGGTGACGGCGAGGAGCGGCAGGAGCAGTGCGGCAATGAATAGACGAGTCACGCTGGCCACCTTTCCGTAGGAGCAGAGTCCGCCAGGGAATAAATCGCGCCAGCCTCCCGTTCGCTGCCGGAGAAGCTGGCGCGTCGTGTCGGTTAGCCGCCTACGGACGGCGGAGGTGCTCAGCCACCGGAAATGTTCTACCTCGCCAGCGGGTTCGGCCGTAGCTGGAAGCGGATCACCTTACTGGTCGTACCCTTGCCGCCTTCCAGGTGGAACGGCGCGCGGGTGCTCACGGTCGACCACACGCCCCTGCACTTCCAGCCGCCATTGGGATCGTCGATCCGCCCGTCCATCCACTTGGTAAAGAATCCGAGCGGATAGGGCACGCGCAGCACGATCCATTTTCCGTCTTTGAGGGCAAGGAGACCTTCGGCCGCGTTACCGGTGTTGATCGGCAGATTTTCACCGAGCCCCAGCGTGTTGAATTGATCCACCCAGGTGTAGTAACTCGCGCCGGCGCTGCCGAGATCGGTCACCCCACCCATCTGCGGCAACGGTTCGGGATAGAAGGTCCAGCCCTCGGGACAGTGTTGTCCCGTTGCGGTCGGCCCGTTGAGTGGTCCTTTGCACTTGCGCCGATCGAAGCTGGCCAGATGCCCGCTGGCCAATGCAACCCACATGACCCCATTGCGATCGACATCCGCACCGCGCGGCGAAAATCCTTCCACCGGCTCACCTGACCGCTTCAAGGGCAACTGATACAGCTCGGCCAATGCCGTCTCGGGCGGGTGCGACCCCGGGTTCAGTCGGACGACCGCACCGGGATATCCCAGCACCGATCCCCAGATGGCGCCGTCGGGCGCGGGTGCCACCGAGTAGAAACCGGCAACGATGCGTTTGTCCTTGGTAGGGTCGACTGACTGATCGGGCTCGACGTAAGGACCCCGCTTGCCGTCGCCATCGGTATCGAGGATCAGCGCGGTCCAGCCCTGCGACTTCTCCTCGTCGCCAGTCTCGTCGAACATCTTCGTGTTCAACCAACCGACCACCTGCCCACCGCCGCTGGTCCACAGCGTCTGGTTAGCATCTTCGGCGAACATCAAGTGGTGGGTGCTGAAGCAGGTGCTGATGTGGGTGAGCTTCTCGGTTTTGGGATCGTAGACCGCGAGGTGGCGGCCGGCACGATTGACCGGAAAGAGTTTTGCCGACGGATGACTCGATCCCTGCTTGCAGAACGCGGGATTGTCCGGTGGCCGCACGGTGGAGGTGAGCCAGACGCGACCACGATCATCGAACATCGGATTGTGGACGTTGTTCTTGCTGGTCCATAGCACCTCGTCACCCCAATAGGGCGATGGCGCTCCCATGACCGGGCCAGATGCCGGTTGGGTGTTGGGATCGCGGACCGTAAGCGGCACGCGGGTCGCGGTGTTGTGAACCGGATCCAGCACCGGCAGATAATCCGCGGACAGCTCCAACGCTCCGTAGATCAGGCCGTTGGGATTGAGCGTGGGGTTGCGCCGATCGGTCGAGGCCTCATCATGCAGATAGGCCTTGGGATCGGCCCAGTCCCACTCGGTGATGACCACGTTGCGCTCGATGCCTTGCGGGCGCGGCGGTGCCGGCGGTACTTCGCCCGCGGCGACGCGCCGGGTCCAGTCCGCGAACATGGCCAGCACACGGGAGCGGCCAAACTGATTGAGCGCGCCGCTCATCCCGCTGCCGGCCTGCCCGGAGAGCACGCGTCGCTCCCAAGCGGCTTCATGAGAATCGAACTGCCCTAGGGCGGCGGGAATCTCTCGCGTCGCCTTGTTACCGAGCTGGTGACAGGCCCAGCAGCCGCCGGTCTTCAGAATTCTCAGCCACTCCGCTTGCGTCTTGAGGTCGGGAGAGATGCCGTTGCCTTCGGGACCGGTTCCGGGAAACTGGTTCTGTTCCGGCACGTGAATCAGGGAAAACCAGTAGCCGGCGGGATAGTATTGCGCCGCAGCCTTCGAGTCAGCCGCCGCTACGGCAGTGAGATTGAGAGTCTTGCCGGGTATTGCCGGCACCTTGGGCGAATCCACCAAGCCATATCCGCGCACCCACACGGTGTAATTCGCTGTGGGAAGATCAGGCAGCAGGTAGCGACCGCGATCGTCAGTGACGACGATTTTCACGAACCTGGTCGGCAGCTCCCTCGCTTCGGCGATGACCCAGACGCCGGCTTCGGGTCCGTTGGGACCAGTTACGATACCGGCGAGGTCGTCGGGGTCGATTGGGATCGCCTGGCCGGGGAGTCGAGTGGGACCGAGGAGAAAGCCGGCGAGACAGAGAGTGATGGTACCGGCGTGTATCCGCATGGTCATGGCTTCCCCCTCTCTCTCCGGCTCCTCCAAAAGAAGAACACCGGAACGCCCAGCAGCACGATCCCGATACCCACGGCAGCCCGCACCGGTTGTGTGGCGATGGTGTTGGCGACCAATGCTCCAGCCGCCACGATGAACGCCAGCGGCGTCAACGGGTACCCGGGCACACGAAAAGGCCGCTCCGCGGCTGGCTGCTTGCGTCGCAAGACGAACACGCACGCCGCCCCGAGTCCATAAAAGATCCACCCGACGAAGACGACATATGTCAGGAGCTGTTCGAAGGTGCCGCTGGCCGCAAGCACCATCGCCCACACCGTCGTGGCGATGACCGCCAGGGCCGGCGTGCCGAAGCGCGGGTGAACCTCGGCGAGCTTCTTGAAGAACAAACCGTCCTGCGCCATGGCGTAATAGACCCGCGGCGACGTGATCGTGAGGCCATTGGTCGCCGAAAAGATCGAAACCAGGATGGCGGCGGCGATCAATCGCGCCGCGCCAGGGCCGATCACCGCACCCACCGCCTCGGCCGCCACGCGATCCGATTGCGCCACTCCGCCCGCTCCCAGTGCCGCGAGATAGCCGATATTGGCGAACAGGTAGATCCCGATGAGGATTGCGGTACCGAGCACGATGGCACGTGGGAAGGTGCGCTGGGGATTGGTCGTCTCACCGGCGGAGAACGTGGCGTACTGCCACCCCTCATAGGCCCACAGCACGCCGATCATGCCGAGACCCATGCCGGAAAACAGCGTTCCGGTCCAGCGCTCGGGCCAGATCGCCGTCCCCGGTTCCGAGAACCCGCGACCCGCCCACAACAGGACCGTGCTCATGACGAGCAGCGCCGCGACCTTGATCCCGGTGCTCCAGTTCTGCACGTCGGAGCTGCGGCGAGTGCTGAGCACATTGATGGCCGCGACGATGGCGAGCATGAGGATCGCCGCGACCTTGCCGCCGACCGGGCTCAAGGGAAAGAACTGTCGGAGATAGGAGCTGGAGGCAACCGCGAGCGTGGCGGCTGAGCCGCTGCCGATCACGAGGAATGACGTCCACCCATAGAGAAACGCCGGCAGCTCGCCGAAGGCGCTCCGCAGATACACATACAGGCCGCCCGCCCGCGGGTCCATGGCGCCCAACTCGCCATAGGTGAGCGCACCGAGCAACGAGAGGACACCTCCGACCAGCCATACGGTCAAGGCCGGGCCAACAAATCCATCGGATTGCCGCAACACTCCGCCCGGCACCAGGAAGATCCCGGAGCCGATGACGGTGCCGATGACGATGAGAATGAGATCGCGGAGACCGAGGACGCGGGCGAGGGGGCGGTCGGGCATGGCCCAAGGTAAGGCGGCGCACGCCGCCGGGCTACCGAGCGCGCCGGGCCATCATGACTCGGCCTCGCCCACCGCCCGGACCCTGTTCTTGCGCGCCCAGCCGCCGAAGCTCATTTTCGGCGCCGTGACCGAGCCCAACGGGTACTCGACCTTGACCGACCAGCAACTGGTCGCGCTCGCCCGCAAGCACGACCGCCGCGCGGAGAACGAACTCTTCAACCGCCACCAGCCCGACGTCTTTTCCCAGGTGTTCCGCATGCTGGGCGATTACGACCAGGCCGACACTGCTACCCAGGAAGGGTTTAAGCGGGCCTTCACCCGGTTGCACCTCTACAATCCCCAGTTCCGCTTCGCCCCCTGGGTCGTGCTCATGGCCGAGAATTATTGCTTCGATCACTACCTGACACGGGGGGAGCCTTCGGTAGTGCGGCTGGGAGAGGCTGCCTCCCATGAGGATACCGGCAAGATCATGCTGCAGACCGGCATCCAGGTGTCCGACCCCGGCGCAAACCCGCTGCAGTCACTGGTCTCGCGGGAACTCGGCCAGTCCCTGGCCGACCTGCTGGCCCGGCTCAAACCGGAGCACCGCACCGTGCTGACGCTCAGATACTACGACAATCGGAGCTACCAGGAGATTGCCGACCTGATGCAGGTGGCGATCGGGACCGTGGGCAGTTTACTCACCAGGGCGGTAGAGGAGCTCTCGACCCTGACCTCGAGCATCCAACCGAACGTCCAGCCGGACTGATCCTGGCAGCTTTTCATCTCCGTTTTTGAAAACCGAAAATGTGGCGAAGTAGTACGACCCTCGCCGCCCGGAGAGGCCCAGCAATGCGGGTGGCTCAAGGAACTTGAGCGGCGGAGTACCCGTTTTAGGTGGTCCTTCTCACTTCTCACTGTACCGCGCTCACCATTCAAGCACCGTCTCAGTAAGCACGTTTGCCAATACGATCTCTCCAAGCTGACCCATTATTCCGCAGAGGCACCGGATTTGCGTAGGCACGGGCACGTTCGACGGTGATACAGCCCATGCCCTTGGGAGGGGACGGATGATGCGGTGCTGCCGGGTTTTGGCAATGAATCAGACTGTGCTTCGGCGCGCCGCCCTTGCGCTCGCTTCCATCTCCCTTCTTGCCGTGTCTGCCTGCAAAGACACCTCCGCTCCCGGCAATACTCCGGGGCCCGCGACCAAGCTGGCCTTCACGGTCCAGCCTTCGAACACCACTTCGAAAGCGGCGATCACGCCGGCGGTGCACGTGACCATACAGGATGCGTCGGGGAATACGGTCACGACCGCCAACAACAGCATCACGCTGGCGATCGGGACCAACTCAGGCAACGGCACGCTCTCGGGCACGACGACGGTCACCGCGGTGAACGGCGTCGCGACGTTCACCACCCTGAGCATCGACAAGGTGGGCACCGGCTATACCCTGGCCGCGTCGGCGAGCGGGCTCACGGAGGCGACGAGCACCGGGTTCAACGTGGCGGCTGGAACCGGGGCCAAGCTCACCTTCACCGTGCAACCCGCGAATACGGCGGCGGGGGCAGCCATTGCCCCGGCGGTCCAGGTGACGGTGCAGGACGCCTCCGGGAATACCATCACGAGCGCCACGAACAGCATCACGCTTGGGCTCGGGATCAATCCGTCGAGCGGGACCCTCTCCGGCACGACGACCGCCGCGGCGGTGAACGGCGTCGCGACCTTCAGTAACCTGAGCATCGACAAGATGGGCACCGGTTACACGCTGATCGCGATCGCCACTGGCCTGGAGAGCGGTATCAGCGCCGCGTTCGACGTGACCGTGGGTGCTGCAGCCAAGCTGGCCTTCACCGTGCAGCCCACGAACACGGTCTCCGGCGCCGCCATCACGCCGGCGGTGCAGGTCGTGGTGCAGGATGCGGCCGGGAACACGGTAACGACCGCGACCAACAGCATCACGCTGGCGATCGGGGCCAACCCGGCGGGCGGGACACTCTCGGGCACCGCGACGGTCGCGGCGGTGAGCGGACGGCACGCATTAGTCGTTCCATCCTATCTGCGCCCGCACGGTGAAGCTCAGGAACGAGGTCTTCCTTTGACAAGAGCTCCGAGACTGCCTCTCGGAAGTTTGCGCCACGGCGAACGGTGAGCGCAAGGCGAATGGGGACCTCAGACGCCTTGTCTTTGACTTGAATCAACGCACCTGAGACTTCACCCGACACACCTGAGATCTGATCCATGAGGGATCAGACTTCACCCCTCGCATATGAGACTAACCGCCAGCCGGTGTTAAACTCATCCGTGTTGACTGAAGTCTAAGGTGCGTTGACTGAAGTCTAAGGTGCGTTGACTGAAGTCTGAGGTGCGTTGACTGAAGTCTGGCCCGTGTTGACTGCAGTCAGATTCGTGGCGGTCGAAATCAGCGCCGCGTGCCCTTTGAGCCGAGTTGTGACGCTGCTGGCCTGATTTGCGCCGGATCAAGCCTAGATGCTTCCCCTGAAGCTTCCTCTGTAGCGAATCAGTCAACCACGCCGCCCCTTTCCACGTAACTTCGGCCGACCCGCCGACCCGGCGGCGCACGCCGCCGGGCTACCGACCGCTCCGGGCCTTCCTATTCACCGCGGTCCGTGACTACCCTCCCGCCCACGACCGGGATGGTGAACCAGAACGTGCTTCCCTGGCCTGGCTGGCTTTCGACACCGATGCGCCCACCATGCTGGTGGATGATCGTTTTGGCGATGAACAGCCCCAAACCGGCTCCGGTCGACCCCGGTGGTCGCTTGCGCCAATAGCGCTCGAACACCAGCTCGTGGTCTGCTCGCGGTATTCCCGGCCCGTGATCCGTTACGGAAATCCGGACCTCCGTTTCGACGCCCCGGGCCCGAACCGTGACGGTGCCTCCCGCCGGGCTGAAGTCAATCGCGTTCTCGATCAGGTTGCCCAGGGCCTGTTGGACGCGAGGCGAATCGGCCTGGACGGGAGGCAGATCCGCGGGCACCTCGAGCCGGAGCGTAACCGAACTACTCTGGGACAGCGATCGATAGGTTTCCGTCGCGGCGGTGATCAGGTCCAATGCGGAACACGGGCTGGGTGAAACCGAAAGCTCTCCGGTCTCCGCGGCTGCCCCCTCGAGCAAAGTCTGCAGCAGGCCGCTCATCAGCGTGGCCGAGCGCCGGATGGCTTCCAACCGGCGGCGCCGGCCAGGCTCGTCCCGCATCGGCGTCTCCAGCAGCAGGTACGCCTCAAAGCCGGTGGTATAGGCCAGACTCCTGAGATCGCGGGAAACGATGCCCAGGAGTTCCTCCCGGCTGCGGTTGGCCGCCCGCGCCTCTTCCAGCGCGAGCTGCTCGCGTTGGAGAAGATCCGTCGTCGCCTGCTCCAGTGATTGGGCGCGCTCGCGCGCGACGACTTCGCGCCGCCACGCGATATGCCGATCCAGGGCGATCGCGAGCTGATTGACCACCGTGTTCAGAAAAATCAGGTACTCCTCATCCATCGGGCCTGAGCGTTCGATTTGCAAGGCGCCGAATACCGGTCGATGGCCAACCACCAGGGGAAGCATGATGAAAGGTCCCTGGGTCTGGGTCGTTGCGGCGGCCGGGTTCTTCACCGGCGGCCGGGCACGGAGCAAACGAGGGCTGGGAGTCGAGCGTTCAGGTCCCTGATCGGCGGGCGAGGCGGAACCGCGGAAGTACGCCCGGTACGATGCGCGCGCACGGTCCTCCGCCTCCTGGAGCTGGGTCGCACTCGCGTCCTCGGCCCGCCACGCACGCACGGTCGGCTGCTTCTCGATCTCCGCGATGAGCACGGCGGTGCGAAGGGGGATGGCTTCGCTGAGGGTATCGAGAATGGCGGGGACGACTTGCTCCACGGTTTCGAATTGGATCAACGCTTTGCTGATCTCCAGGAGCAGCTCCATCCTCTCCGAAACGACCGGAGCCTTCACCAACTCACTCCTTCCCGCGTCCGCGCCGCTTGGGAGGACTCTCCGGAGTCGCCTCGACCGCCCCCTGAGCAAACACGGAAACCCCGCCGGACTTGATAGCCATTCGCTGCCGACCGGTGACGTGGGCCGTGTTTCTCAGCTTGTACACTTCCAGGTAGCGCTGGCGATCCATGCCGTTTTCCGTCGAGGTCAGCAGAATGACGCCGTCGACGATGGTTTCTTCTACCCCCAACCGGCTGATCAACCCCGAGCCATACGGGACATCGGTCGCGAAGAACCCGACCGCACCAGCGTTTTGGACGATGGTGGCGAGCTGGAAGACCTTCTCCTGGGCGATGCGGGTGTCTTCCACCTTGTGGAGGAGCACCGACGCCGAGTCAATCGCCACCCGCCGGGCACCGGCGAGGTTCACCCGCTGCTGCATCATGAGCAGGTCGGCCTCGAGCATGATGTCCGGCTGGGGAATGTAGACGATCTCCACCATGCCGCGATCGATTTCGCGGTCCAGGTCCCAACCCAGCCCGCGAGCGGTCGCCCCCAGTCGCTCCGGGGTCTCCTCGAATGCGAAGAGGATGCCCTTTTGGCCCGCCCGCGCCCCGCGATATAGGAATTCCAGGAGCAGCACCGTCTTGCCGGTTCCCGGGGCCCCGGACACCAGGACGCTGGAGCCATGCGGAATACCTTCACCCAGCAGCTGGTCCAGGCCGGCAATGCCGGTCGGAACCCGGGGAGCCTCGCGTCGCTGGCGATCGGCTTCGGCGCTGCGCCGGATGGTGACCCGGGGAGCGAATGCCTCGATCCCGTTGGTGCCGATGGCGAACGGGTGCGCGTCTCTGCTGTGCGAGATGCCCCGCATCTTGTGAATCTGGAGGAACCGCTGCCATTCGCCCGACACTTCCCGGTACGACAGCGCCATCAAGCCGTCCACGATGGAAAAGAGCGGGTTGCTCTCGTAATCGGCGGGCGCGTACTCGCCGATCAGCAGACCGGTGACCTCCCACGCCATCAGGTTGACGGCGATCTGGTAGCCGAATTTCCGCATGTCGTCCTTGGACCTGGCGAGGTCATCGAACGTCTTGAAACTGTCCACCACGACGATGGCCGGCTCGACCCGCTTCACGTGTTCCATCATCAGCTCGCTGGCTTGTCCCAACCCGTCCCCTCGCAGGATTCGACCCAGGTCGACCAGGTGAACGGCCGTCTCGATCTTGGCACGGTCGAAGAACGAGAATTGGCTGATGTAGAGCAGCGTCTTCGCCACCGGCTCGGTCAGGGTGCTGAAGTAGAGCACGCGACTCGCCGCCGACGCGTTGTGAAAGCAGACCTGCTGCGCCAGGATGGTCTTGCCCGAGCCGGGCGGGCCTGCGACGACCGTGACCGCGCCCTTGGGTAGCCCTTCTCCCAGGATCACGTCGAGATTGCGGACGCCGGTCTTCCAACGCGGAATGCCGCCCTGGGCCGTCATCGTTCTGCTCCTCCGCTTTCGCGGTTCTGGGTAGCCGGGGAGCGTTGCTGGGGCCGATCCCGGCCGGCGGCCAGATCCTCGAGCCTGACTTTCGCGAGCTCCTCGTGCAATGCTGGAGTGAGAACCTCGGCGGTCAGATTGCCGATGACCGTGAGAAACTGGACCAGCGTCGCGCGCATTCCCTGGCGGAGCTGCTCTCCGTCTTCGGGTTTCACGCGCTGGCGGAGCTGGCGGAATTGAACTCCGGTACCGTCTTCCATCTGGAGCGCTGCCAGGAGGGGAAACTGATCCGACGCGTTGCGCAGGACGCGATCGACCACGGCGAACAATGTGACGTCACCCAACGTAACGTGCGTGCGACGCCACAGGGTGTTGAACCCCTGCTCGAATGCTGCGACCACCAGCTCGGGCGCTGCGCCTTTCGGCACGCGCGCCATCCATGCATTTACCTGGGCGGCGTGCGCCGATTCGTCATGCACCTACTACGACGGCTGTATGCACCAAAACTCCCACCAGAGTGTTGCGGGAGGGGCCCGTCGCGTAGCGCCCGATCCGCATGAAATCCGCCGCCACCGTTCGAGTGCCAAGAACAGGTAGCGGCTCACTGATAAGTACTACCAAGCCATAGGCGATCATGCAATTAGTAGACCAGACGCAACACGCTTCCCTGGCCCCCTCTCGCGGCCAGGCCCCTTCGTCGGCGAGTTGGAACATCAACGGTCGGCGCCGCCGTCCTCCTCCGGTTCGGGCGCGCGGTCCATGCGCGTGGCCATCCGCATGAGAAGAACCCATGCCACTACCCCCGCAATCGCCCCGATCAGTGAGCCGGCCCCAAGCCAGGCGACTCCGCCAAGCCCCCGGGCGCTCCGCGCTCCGATCAGCGCGCCGATCCAGCCCCCCAAAAACGACGCTGCCCACGCCGCCACCGGCGTGAGCAGCCATCCTGCGACCAGCCCAACCCGTCGGGCCGAAAAACGCATCAGCGCCGATTCAGCAGTGCCGCGACCGGAACCTGGATGATGGCCGAGATGCCGAAGGCGAGGGCGGCTACTGCCGCATGAAACGGCGCGAGGCCGGTGGCCGCGAGGACGCCGAAGATCACCACCGCCAGTCCGGCCGCTTGCAAGCCCAGCGCAGATACGTTCACGTCAGTGGTGGCGCGGGCGCGCGACGCGTAAACCAGGCCCCCCATCCACGCGAGAAACGTGGCACCCATCCACCACACCGGGATATACCACCACCCGCTGCCCCCGCCGATGGCGTCCCAGGTCCAGCTATAGAGCGAAATCGGACGCAGAATCGCGATGTCGGCCACCGCGAAGACCACGGCACCCAGAAACCCGGTGAGCGCGGTCCAGCCGATCCCATCGACGCTGCGCGGACGTATCGCATTGGCGGGCAGGAACATCGCCAACGCCCCACCGACCAGCACCATGAGCGACTGGAAGATGACCTCGGAGCGCCCGCTGATCGATCGCGAGACGAGCGCGAAGATGACGACCGCGACAATGGTGACCATGCCGAGCGACACGCCGCCGGTGAGAATGGTACGGAGATCGCGGCGCTCGAGAGCATACGGTGAAGCGGTAGTGGACATACTCCCCTAATCGGGATAGTCGCGGTGAAAATACAGTGAGAAGTAAGAAGTGAGAAGTGAGAAGTCGGGTATGCGAAAGTCCCGGAGCGCCGTCATTTCTTGCCCGGAGCAACTTCTCACTTCTCACTTCTCACTTCTCACTTCTCAAACCGTCACCACTCTAGTCCAAGGTGCCCGGCCGCAATTCGCAGCCCAGTCAGCGTCAAGTGTGGCTCGGTCTTCTCGATCTCCTTCGACAGCGGCGCAATCAGTCCCGCCAACCCCCCGGTCGCGACGGTGAGCGGCGTGCCCCCACCCGGCCATTCGGCCTTGATGCGCCGCACGATGCCATCGGCGGCATCCACTGCACCGTAAAGGACCCCGGCTCGAATACACTCTTCGGTACGCCGGCCGATGACGCGCACGGGAGGCACGAGCTCGGTCGCGGGGAGCTTGGCGGTCCGCTTGATCAGATTCTCGGACGCGACCAGCAGGCCGGGAGCGATCACCCCGCCGATGAAGCGGCCATCCGCGGTGATGCAATCGAACGTGGTGGCGGTGCCGAAGTCCACCACCACGGTGTCGCGGTGGTAAAGCGCCAGCGCAGCCAGGGTATTGACCACGCGATCCGCCCCCACCGTGAGCGGCTCTTCCACGTCGAGCTTGAGCGGCAGCTTGGACGAGGCGTCCACCACCAGGGGACGAACCCCGGTGGCCTGCCGAACGCCATCGGCGAGGGCTTCGGTGACGCCGGGTGCCACCGATGCCTGTACTGCGGCCCGGATCTCGTTGGTCGAGTGGCCGCCATGCGCCAGGTGCGACGTCAGGGTGGCCGCCCACTCATCCGGCGTGCGGTTGGCGATCGTCGTCAGTCGCCAATGCGCGGCGAGGCGTTCACCGGCAAAGAGCCCGACGGTGATTTCGGTATTCCCGATATCCACCGTCAAAAGCATTCCACACCTCCGCCCACCACCCGCTGCACCCCCCGTCCGGTGTCTACCAGCAGGGCGCCCTGGGCATCGATGCCCCGGGCGAGTCCGTTGACCGGCCGTTTGACGCGCCGCCCGGCCAGCCAGTCCACCTGCTGGAAGGCCTCCCGCTCGGCGTCGGTCATCGTCGCCTCATCAGAGAGCAGATGCAGGCGCGGCACGAGGGCCTCGAGCACCTCCACCCGGGTCGCCGCCGGCGCCACCTCGGCCAGCGCGATCGCCTCGCTCGCGATGGCGCCGGGCAGCGGACCCTGGACGTTGATCCCCACACCGACCGAAATCCACGCGAGCCGATCCGCAATCCAGCGGGCCTCGCACAGGACACCGGCCAGTTTGCGATCTTCGAGCAGTACGTCATTCGGCCACTTGAGCTGCACCGGCACGCCGATGTCTTCCAGCGCATCGGCAATCGCCAGCCCGACTCGGAGGGAGAGCACTCCGGTTTCCGTGACCCGCTCGGGACGGACCAGGTACCCCAGCCAAATGCCCCGCCCCCGCGGGCTATGCCACCGGCGGCCCTGGCGTCCCCGGCCGGCCACCTGCTCGTCGGCCAGCACCACCGTGCCTGCGGGCGCGCCTTCCGCCGCCAGCTCGTGAATGATGTCCATCGTGCTGGTGACGCTGACCAGCGACAGGCAGCCGGGAGCGTGCAGGCGGGCGGCGAGGTCGGCCGGCTCGAGACCGTCGTAATTCATGAGGCCGACAGCCCCCAGACGATGGTCGCAATGCCGACCACCCAGCAATACGGCGCGAACCGGTAGAAGCTTCCCTTTCGCAGCAGCACGATCAGCCACCGGATGGCGAATACCCCGGAGATCATGGCGAGCAGAAAACTCAGCATTAGTGGCCCGGTCCCCACCGCGACCGCGTTGGTGGAAAGCTTGGGCAGCTCCAGGACCGCCGCGCCGGCGATGACCGGTATCGCCATCAGAAACGAGAACTCGCCGGCCAACACCGGATCCAGCCCGGACCACATGCCGGCGGCGACCGTGAGGCCGGAGCGGGAGATCGCCGGCACGATCGCCACCGCCTGCCCGAAGCCGATCATCAGCGCGCCGGACACCGATGGCGCGGTCGCTCCGGTCTGCTTGGTCCCCAGCCAGCGGGTACTCCAGAGAATGACGCCGGTGACCAGAAACTGGACGCCGTTGGCAACGAGCGAGTGAAAGCTGGTTTCGAAGTAGTCCTTGAAGAGAATGCCGATCACCCCGGCCGGAATGGTGGCCACCGCCAGCAACCCGAGATAGCGCCAAGTGCCGCGATTCCCCGCAACGGCGCCCTTCAGCAGGTCGATGATCCGGCGCCAATAGACGATGAAGACCGCGAGCAGCGTCGCCACATGCAGCGCGATTTCGACGAACAGCCCCGGCATGCTGACGCCGACCAGCGCCTCGGCCAGGACCAGGTGCCCGGAGCTGGAGATCGGAAGAAACTCGGTGAGACCCTGCACCAGGCCGAGGACCGTTCCTTGCCACCAGTTCATGACTCGAGCACCCGGCGGTAGAGCTGTTCGTATTGGGGAACCACGCGATCGGCCGTGAACAACTCCGCGCGACGGATCGCGGCCTCGCGAGCGGCGCGGCCGCGGGCGGGATCACAGAGCAGTTGCAGTGCGGCACTCGCCATGGTATCGACCGAGCCCACCGGAGCGAGCGCGCCGGTTTCCCCGTGCACCACCAGCTCGGGGATGCCGCCCACCCGGCTCGCGACGACCGGTACTCCGCACGCCATCGCTTCCAGGGCCGCAAGCCCGAACGATTCGGTCTCGCTGGGCAGGAGGAAAAGATCGGCCGCCCGGAGCAGGTCCGCGGTCGAGTCGAGCTTGCCGACGAAACGCACGTCCTTTTCCACTTTGAGCGTGCGCGCTTCCTCCTCGGCGTCTTGCCGGCCGGGGCCGTCTCCGATCAGCATCAGGACGGCAGGCACCTGGGCGCGCACTTTGGCGAAGATCCGCACCACGTCCACCACCCGCTTGACCTCACGGAAATTGGAAACGTGCACCAGGACCTTGGTGCTTTCGGGTGCGATGGCGCGCCGCTGCCCGGGCTGGGTGGCCGGGAAATACTCCGCTGGATTGATGAAGTTGGGGATTACGTCAATGGTGCAGCCGTCGCAACCGAAAGCTTTGTAGGTCTCGTCGCGCAGGTATTCCGATACCGCGGTGACCGCGTCTGAGCGCTCGATGGAGAACTTGGTGATGCTGAAGAACGAATGCTCCTGCCCCACCAGCGTGATGTCGGTCCCGTGCAGCGTGGTCACGACCTTGAGGTCGCGCACGCCTTCCAGCATCTGCTTGGCGAGATAGGCTGTGGTCGCATGGGGAATCGCATAGTGCACGTGCATGAGGTCCAGCCGCTCGTGCAGCGCCACCTCGTGTTGCTTGGCGGCCAGTGCGAGGGTATACGGGAAGAACTTAAAGAGGGGATAATTGCCGCCGCTCACGTCGACTTCATGAAAGAAGACCCGCTCGCTGTACCCGCGAAGACGGAAGGGCGAGGCGTAGGAAATCATGTGCACCTCGTGTCCCCGCCGGCCCAGCTCCAGTCCCAGCTCGGTGGCGACCGCACCCGAACCTCCGTAGGTCGGGTAGCAGGTAATCCCGATCCGCATCCCTCCTCACCCCTTCCCGAAGAGCGCGGAGCGCGGAGCGCGGAACGTGGAGTGTCGCCATCCCAAAGACCAGCTCCGCACTCCACACTCCGCGCTCCGCGTTCCTGGTACGGACCTCAAGTGCCGGAACGTCATCACGTACCTCTGGTCTCCCACAAGTCCGCAATCCGCCGAGCCAGCACATCCGGCGGATCGTCCGCGTCTAAGGTAACCACCGGCGACCCCAGAAGCTGATGACGAAACCAGGTTTCCTGCCGTTTCACATAGCGGCGGGTAGCGGTGGCGATCGCTTCCGGCAAGTCCTCCCGTGAAATGTTCCCCTGCAAATGCCCGACCACCTCGCGATACCCCACCGCATCGAGACCGGGGGCGTTCTCCGGAACCCCGCGGCGGAGGACCTCTCGCACCTCGTCTATCAGGCCGGCCGCGAGCATGTGGTCCACCCGCTCCCGGATCCGCCGGTGCAGGACCACGCGGGGCAGCGTCAATCGCACATACCAGGGACGCATGACGCCCTGGGTGCGCGCATGGTGCTGCCACCAGGAGAGCGCTCGCCCGGTGAGCAGTGCCACTTCGATGGTCCGCGCCGCGCGCTGGCGCCCGCCCCCGGCATAGCGAGGATCGAGCCGGGTGGCCCACCGGCCGATACCCTCCATTTCCGCAGTCCATGCGCGCAGCCGGTCGCGGCGGTCGTGGTCCATTTCCGGTTCTTGAAAGAGGCCATCGGCGAGCGCGCGAACGTAGAAGCCGGTCCCACCGACCACGACCGGCCGGCGCTTCTCCGCCAGCGCGCCGATCCACCCCGCTGCATCGCGCGCGAACCGGCCGGCCGAGTACCGCTCGCCGGGCTCTAGCAGATCGAGGCCTAGGTGGGGAGCGATGCGCTGCTCCTCGCGCGTCGGCTTGGCGGTCCCGATATCGAGAGAGCGATAGACCTGTCGCGCATCGGCGGAGATCACCGTGATGGGCCAGAGGCGGCCCAGGCTGACGGCGACGGCGGTCTTGCCCACCCCGGTCGGCCCAACGATCACCGGAATGACCGGCCTAGACGCGGCCAAACCGGCGTTCCATTTCCTCACGGGGCAGTTGGACGATGGTGGGCCGGCCGTGCACGTCATGCGGCGGCAGCTCGCAGGCAAAGAGCCGCGCCAGGAGATCGTGAATCTCGTCCGGGTTCAGCATCTGCCCGGCCTTGATGGCCGCGCGGCACGCGTAGGTGGCGGCGAATCGCTCGAGCCGGTTGTGCCAGCCGCCGAATCGGCCACGCGCGAGATCGGCCGCCAGCTCCTCGAAGCAGCGCTTGGCGTCGAAGCGGGGATGCGGGTTCGGCACCGCGTGGACCGCGACGGTCCGCCCGCCGAAGGGCTCCACCTCAAAGCCTGCGCTCTCCAACAGGTCGCGATGTTGCTCGACCGCCTCGAGCTCCTCGGGCGTGAGATCCAGCGTGAGGGGCAGGAGCAATCGTTGAGCGGCCACCCCATCACCCGAGAGCTGCGCCATCGTGCGCTCATACAGAATGCGCTCATGCGCCGAGTGCTGGTCCACGATCGCGACGCCTTCGGGAGTCTCGAAGAGAAGGTAGGTGGCGAAGACCTGAAGGACGGTGCGCGGGAGCACCCACGGAGTCTCGCTGAGGGGCGAGCGACGTTCCTCAAACAGGGAGTCGATGCTGGACGGGTCGGCGGGTCGGCGGGTCGCAGATCCGAGCGCCGCCGATCCTTCGATCGAAGCCGGGGGTGATCCGTACAACGCGTCATCCCGCCCCCACGACCCGCCGACCCGCCGACCCGCCGACCCGCCGACAACAGCAGAAGCATCCATCGGCTGGAGCGCCCCCCGCACCGCATCCACCACCGCCCGCTCCACCAGCATCCGCTCACGAAACCGGACCTCCAGCTTGGCCGGGTGCACGTTGACGTCCACCGCGTCTCCCGGAAGCGCCAACGAGAGAAAAAGCGTGGGCCGGGCGCCGGGATGGATGGTGGCGCGGTAGCCGGCCTCCGCGGCGCGAATGAGAAAAGGATCGCGAAACGGACGACCATTGACGAAGAGGTACGCCTTTCGACCGCTCGGTCGCGCATCGGCCGGCCGCTGGATGAAGCCGCGCACGCTCACGTCGCCGAGATTGCGATCCACCGGAATGAGCTGCGAGACCAGATCGGTGCCGAACAACAGCGCGATCCGGTCGGCCACGCTGGACACCGGCGGCGCATCGAGCAGCACCCGGCCATCGCTGGTGAGCCGGAAATGGAGATCGAGGCGGGTGAGCGCGAGCGTGGTCAATGCCTCGACCGCCGCCCGCGTTTCGCTGCGTTGCGAGCGGAGAAACTTCCGCCGGGCGGGCGTATTATAGAAGAGCTGTCGCACCGTGATGGTGGTGCCCTGTTGCCGTGCGGCAAGTTCGGGGCGGTGCACTTCCCCTCCCTGCACCGCAACCCGCGTTCCCTCGGCATTACCGGACGATGCGGTCTCCAGCTCGAAACGCGATACCGACGCGATCGCGGAGAGCGCTTCTCCCCGGAACCCATACGTCGGTACCCCGACCAGATCGCCCGCCGTCCGAATCTTGCTCGTGGCATGCCGTTCCACGGCGAGCAGCGCATCGTCACGGTCCATCCCGATGCCGTCATCGATGACCCGGACCAGTCCCCGCCCGCCGTCTTCCAGCTCCACGGTGATTGACGTGGCTCCCGCGTCCAATGCGTTCTCTACCAGCTCTTTGACCACCGACGCCGGGCGCTCCACCACCTCGCCCGCGGCGATCTGGTCGGCAACGTTGCGGGGCAAGAGAGCGATTTTGGGCATGGTCACGCGAGCGCGGAACACGGAGCGTGGAGCTCGGAGCGGGGAGCGCGGAGCTGAAGGTCTGGCCTCACTCCGCGTTCCGAGCTCCGCACTCCGCGCTCAGCATCACTCCGAGCTCCACGCTCCGCGTTCCGCGCTGTCACGGCACGCCTCCCAACGGGACGAGTTCGGCGCGCTGCACCCACCCTCGATCATTCCCCCGCCGCACCAGTACCCATCCGGCATAGCGCCGAAGCACTTCGACCGTGGCTCCTTCCGTCATGGCGCGCCGTGAGGTGGCGCTGGGAAACGGCGCGGCGCGCAATGAGGTGTTGTCGCGCCGGACCAGCGCTACCGGACGGGTATACCTCTCCGTCTTGCCCGCGCCGAACATGAGAACGATCAATCCGGCAACCATGAACGGCGCGGCATAGCGCAGCGGTCTCCTGAAGGCGACCAGGATCCAGGCGAACACCCAGAGAATCGCACCGACCAGCAGCGCCTCTCCCGGCGTCACTATCGAGACTGCACTCGCCGCCGCCGAATTGGCGTCGGGCGGCGGCACCAGTTTGAGTGCCTGCTGGATCATCCGGTCTCGCGGCGCCAGACGCGCTGCCCGGAGCCAGGCGACACGAGCCCCGGCTCTATCGCCCGCCCGATAGAGCGCGTTCCCCAGATTGTACCAGTGAGCCGGGACCTCGGGCTCGGCCGAGACACGGGCGGCGAAGCTGTCGGCCGCGGGCCGGAACGCACCCGCCCCATAGAGGTCTTCTGCGCTCTGCGCCAGGGCCGGCGCCGCCATGGCCAGCGACGCCAGCACCCACATCAGTACCTGCCACCGGCGCGTCATGCGGCCGTACCGTTTCGTTCTTCCGGCAGTCCACCGGTCAGCGCGCGCAGGATCTCCTGCGTCTCTGCCGAAAGCTCCTGCGGATCACTCGTCCCACCGGGGCCGTAGACGGCATGGCGCAACCGGTCGCGTACCCGCGTGGCGTGGGCCGCGACGACGTGGTCGATCCCGGCCGCGCGCAACGCGTCGGCCAGTTGATCTCCTTCCCGAAGACCCGCGCTGGGAACCAGCCGCTCGAGGGTCGCGCGAAATTCCTGGTGCAAGCTTTGCAGCGGCCGCGGCCCCGACGGCGCTGGGCGTCGCCGGAGTCCGGCGAGCAGGCGCCTGGCACGAATCGCGCCCGCCGCGAGCGGAGCCCCGAACAGCAGTACCAGCAGGTAGACGGCAGGCCAGCCCAAGGGCGGAATCAGCGGGCGCTCGGCATCGGCCTTGAGCGGCGGCGGCTCCGCCCGTGCCGGCACCGCCGTGGCGCCTTCGCCGGCCACGATGTCCACCGGAGCCGCCCGCAACTCCCCGTAGCGCCGCAGGTCCAGGTCCAGGTAGGCGACGCTGACATCGCGAATTGAATGCACGCCGGCCGAATCGGGCACCACGAGGTAGGTGAACCGCTTGCTGCCGGCGATCCGGCCCTCTTCCATCTGGGTCCTGACCTCGGGGTCGCCCGGATAGACGCGCACCTCATCGGGCCAGCGGATGTGCGGCTCCGGCCAGAGCGCCACGTTACCCGATCCGGACAGCGTGAGGTTCACGGTGCTGGCGTCTCCCACCGCCACCGATCGGGGAGTGACTTCCAGCTGCATCCTGAGGTTCGAGGCCACCAGGCCGGAGAACGGGCGCGGCCTTCCGGCGGCGGGCTGGTCGGTCACGGTGATGGTGACCGGGGCGCTTTCCGCCTCGTGGCGGAGCTCTCGAGAGAGAAACGAATAGGTGATGGGCAGCGAGTAGGCGACCTTGGCACGACCGATCGTCATGCGGCCGGGGGTGAAGGGAAAGACCACGGTGTGCAGCACATAGAGATCGTACCAGCGCCCGCCGACGAAACGGGTGGCGGCAAGCCCGGTGGGCACCGGCTGCGGGTAGACCCACGCGCCGCGCAGATCGGCATCGGTGAGGGTTGGGGGCGTACGCAACTGCAGTCGGAGCTCCCGCGGGAACCACGCAGCCACCACGACATCGACCGGGGCGCCGACCATCACCTCGGCCGGCGACGCGATCGTTCCCACCGCCACCGTGCGAATCCCTTCCGGTGGCGGCATGTTCGCCAGCATCGTCCGCACCCGCGGGCTCAGCGCGATCGAGGCGTCGATGGGCCTCGCGGTGACTCGCAACGTGATCGGCGCCGTCTCGGCAAAGCGGTCGCCCTGCCGCACGCGAACCGGTCCCACCACGCCTTCACCCGCGTCGCGCGCGGTGAGCTGGATTTGCCGGGTGGTAATTCTGGTGGTCTCGCCCGCCTGGATGGACACCTGCGATTGCTCGCGAAGGCCGCGGCGATCCAGATTGGTAAGTGCCGGATCGGCAATTTCCACCGGCTCGCTCCCGCGGGTCTCCACCCGGATGGTGAGGGTAACGACATCTCCCGCGGCGACCTCCCGCCGATCGACCTCGGCGCTCGCCTGCGGGATCGTCTGCTGCTGGACCGCCATCAGGGACACCACCAGCAGCGCGATCACCAGTCCTGCGCTCCGGTCGGCTCGTGCGACTGGCTCATGCGTCGCCGCTGCTGCTGGCGGGTGCGGCGTTCCTCTTCCGCCATGGAGTTGAGAATCTGCTCGGCCTGCGAGGCCGACAACCCGCCGCGCGGCTGCGGCCTCTCGGGAGGTTGCCCGACACCGCCTTGCGGGTTGGGATTCGGGGACGCGCCGCCTCCCTGCGGCGGAGACTGGCGGATCGCGAGCTCGAGGTTGCGCTTGGCCGCCTGGTCACCCGGCTTGAGCAACAACGCTTCCCGGTAGCGGCGGCGTGCCTCGGCCAGATAGCGCTCGCGGTTTGCCGAATCCCGGGCCGCGAGCCGCAGCTGCGCGAGACCCAGATTGTAGAGCGCCCCGAATCGAATCTCCGGATCGAGCGATTCCGCGGCACGTCCGAGCGCCGCAGTGACCAGCGCGCTGTCCCCGACCGCGAGTCCTGCCGTGCCCGCGTTGAGCCACGCGGTGTCCCCACCCCGGCCGGCCCGAACGTCTTCGATGTAACGCTCCGCGGCATGGCGAAAATCCCCCCGCTCCCACGCCGCATCGCCCGCATGCTTGAGGCCCTGCGCCCGTAGGACCCCCGGCGCGCCCGCGAGCAGCACCAGGACGATGAGTGCCGCCGTACGGCGGGTGAGCGTGTGGAGCAGCAGGAGAGTGGACGCGATGAGCAGCGGAATCCATGCGCGAGGAACCCGGGACGCCGTCACCGCCGTGGCTTGGGGTGAGCGCTTGAACCCCAGCACCAGCTCGCGTACCGCGCCCGCCTGGTCCTTCAATCCCGCCGGAACCACCGCTCCCTGCGCGGCGTCGGCGATCGCGGTCAGCACCGCGTCGCGGCGCCAGGTCTGCACCACCGTACCGTCGACGTCCCGCTGTTCGCCGATCACCGTGCCGTCCAGGGAGCGGAGGGGAATGGTGGTGGGCTCGCGCCCACCTTCGGCCACGAGGATGAGCCGGACTCCGTCCTGGCGCAGCTGCTCCGCCGCGGCGAGCACCTCGGGCAAGGAATCGTGCGCTTCGCCGTCGGTGAAGACCACCAGCACACGGTCCGCCACCTCCACGCCGCCCAGCAGGAGGCCCGACGCCTGAACCAGCACGCGGGTAAAGGCGGTCCCGCCGACGCTGGAGATGTCGGGATCGAGCCCTTCCACCAACAGCTGAAGCGCGCCGCCGTCCACCGTGAGCGGGGACATGATGAAGCTTTGGCCGGCGAAGGCGATCAGCCCGATCCGATCGGTGCCCAGGTCCTGGATCAGGCGCCGCGATTCGCGCTGCGCCCGGCCCAGGCGCGAGGGCGCTACGTCTTCGGCCAGCATGGAACGCGAGATATCGACCGCGATCACCAGGTTGAGCGCCTTCGACTCGGCCGAGACCGTGCGCCGTCCCCAGCGGGGACCGGAGAGCGCCACCGTCGCGAAGAAGGCCGCGAAGGCCGGCGTCACCCAGCCGTGCCGTCCCACGCCGTGCGCCAGCCGCCCCAGCTCCGGCGACCAGCGGATCGCGCGCGACACCCGGGCCCGCCGGGCAAACAGGGCGAGCACCGCGATGACGGCGGTGACCACCGGCGCCAGGTAGAGCAGGAGCGGCGAATCGAACGCGATCATGGCACCCGGACCACCATGAAGGCGGCAACCATGAGCTCCAATGCCAACGCCCCGAATCCCACCACCGCCGGGATCCGATACCACTCGTCCCGTTCCGTATAGACCGTGACGTGCACCGGCGCCTTCTCCAACCGATCGATCTGCTCGAAAATGCGGCGCAGCGCTTCGCTGTCGGTGGCGCGGAAGTACCGGCCGCCGGTGCTCGCGGCTACGTCACGCAACAGATCTTCGTCGATCTGCACCGGCATCATCTCATAGCGGAGCTGGCCTTCCGGACTGCGACCGATCGGCAGCCGCGCCTCACCTTCGGTGCCGATGCCGATGGTATAGATCTTGATGCCCAGCTCCGCCGCGGCCGCGGCCGCCGTCAGCGGGTCGATCCGGCCGCGATTGTTGACTCCGTCGGTGAGCAAGATGATGACCTTGCTGGCCCCCGGCGCACGGCGCAGGCGGTTGGCGGATGTGGCGATCGCCGTCCCGATCGCGGTGCCGTCTTCCAATTCCCCGATCCGGATGTCCTGAATCGCCTGGTCCAGGACCGCATAATCCACCGTGATCGGCACGCGGGTCAGGGCCTCGCCAGCGAACGTCACCAGCGCAATGCGATCCGACGAGCGGCCCTTCACGAAGGCGGCCGACCGCTCCTTGGCCACGTCCAGCCGGTTCTGGGGAGCGAAGTCCTCGGCAAGCATGCTGCTGGAAACGTCCACCGCCAGCACGATCGCGATGCCTTCCCGTGTCATCTCGCTGGTCGAGCTTCCCAGCTCCGGTCCCGCCGCCGCGATGATCCAGGCGGCCAGGGCGAGCGTGCGGAGCGCCGCCGGAAGCTCACCCAGCCAGCGACGCGCGCGGGCGACGCCCGAGAGCTGCCGGACGTCACTATAGCGGCCGGCCGGGCGCTTGCCGTGGAGCCGCCGGCGCCACCAGATAACGAGCAGCACCAGGAGCAGCAGGACCAGCGGGCGGGCGAAGCTCACGAAGCGGACTTTTCGGGAAGCGCTTGGAGCAGCGCTCCCACCTGGCGCACGAGCGCGGCCACGTCGCCGGGAACCGCGGGAGCGAACCGCGCGCGCTCCAGGGCCCGCAGGGCATCGCTCAGATCGCGAAGCGGCCAATCCGGGCGCCGCCGCTCCAGCACGCCGATGCACTCTTCGGCCGAAAGCGCGCGATCGGCCTCGGGAGCGAGCTCGGCGATCCGGTTCCGCAGCCGGTCGGCAACTACTGCGGCTACGGCACGGGCTTCGCCTGCGGCAATCCAGCGCTCCACCGGCGGCGCGGCCGGCGCGGCTGGCGCCGCCTCAGACTCACGCCGGCGACGACGTCTCCGGCGCGTCACGGCCCATCCGCCGGCGGCGAGCAGCACGGTGGCGGTGGCGACCAGGAGTGGTCGCGCATCGGTGGGATGCCGCGCGATAGGACCGAGCGAGCCGGCGGGCTGGGGCAGCGTGTCACCGGGCGGCAGTACGGATCGGACTGAAACCCAGGCCGTGTCCTCCGGCCGCAGTTCCACCCGCCCATCGCGATAGAGCAATTCGACCGGCGGGAGGCCCACCGGATGCCGCCCCGCCTCGAACATCGCGAAGGTGTACCGAACCATTATCCCTTTTCTCGTACGCAGCATGATCGGCTCGGCGAGTGGCTCGATCAGCAGACTGGAGCCGAGCGGCTGCGCGCGGGCGCGGGCTTCCGCCGGAACGTCGATGGTGCGGGTGACCGTAATCGTGTCGCCCACCGTGGGCGCCGGAGGCGAGACCAGCAGCGCTCCGGCCTGCAGCAGGATACCGAGGGTCGCGACGCTCATCGGCTCATGCGTCGGGCGCGCAGCGCGAAGGCCCGGTGGAGCGCCTGCGCATAGGGCTGGTCGGTCCGGAGTGCCACGTGGTCGATGCCGATCTGTTGCAGCGCCCTCGCGCGCGCGCTGCGCACCTGCTCGGCCGCGGTGCGTAGCTTGATGCGGGCGTCGCGATCGGTGGTGTCCACCAGGATGCGCTGGCCGGTCTCGGCATCCTCCAGCTCCACCCATCCCGCATCGGGAAGGTCCAGCTCGCGTGGATCATCGATGGTGATCGCCACCAGCTCGTGCTTGAGCGCCAGCCGCCGGAGGTCCCTTTCCCAATCCGCCGCCCGGAAATCGGACAGGACCACGATGATCGAGCGGTGTCGCAGGAGGCGTCCCGCGTACCGGAGCGCCGCGCCGAGGTTGGTGCCCTTCCCTTCCGGCTTGAACGCCAACAGGTCACGGATCACCCGGAGGGCGTGCAGGCGTCCCTTGGCCGGTCGCACCACATGGTCGATCCGATCGGAAAACACCGCCGCGCCGATGCGGTCGTTGTGCCGAGCCGCCGCGAGGGCCAGCACCGCGGCCACTTCCACCGCCCGCTCTGACTTGAGGACGGGGCGGCCGAATTCCACCGAACCGGACCGGTCCACCATCAGCAGCAGGGTCAGCTCGCGCTCTTCTTCGTACGTCTTCACGTACGGCATCGCCATCCGGGCCGACACGTTCCAGTCTATGGATCGGAAATCATCGCCGTGCTGGTAGGCGCGTACCTCGGCGAATTCGATGCCCTGGCCGCGAAACACGGAGCGGTATTCGCCGGAGAAGAGGGTGGTGACGAGGCGCCGAGTCCGGAGCTCGATCGCCTTCACCTGCCGCAGAATCTCGGGACTCACGCCCCGGACTTCGGAGGTCACGGTACTTCCACGTGCTCCAGGACCCGGGCGATCACATCATCCGGCGTCACGTCTTCCGCCTCCGCCTCGAAGGTGAGCAGCACGCGGTGGCGGAGCACGTCGCGCGCCATGTCCTTGATGTCCTCGGGCACGACGTAGGCGCGACCCCGCAGGTAGGCGTGGGCGCGGGCCGCCTGCGCCAGATAGATCGAAGCCCGGGGTGAGGCGCCGTACGCCACCAGCTGGCGAAGATCGTGCAGCCCCAGCTTCTGCGGATCGCGCGTGGCGCGCACCACGTCGACGATGTAGTCCACGATCTTCTGATCCATGTACAGCTCGGCAATGGTCTGCCGCAGCGCGAGCAGCTCCGCCGGATCGGCGACCGCGTTCACCGGAATCGGGCGCCCGGAGGACATGCGCCAGAGAATTTCCTTTTCTTCGTCCCGCGACGGATAGCCCACGTGGATCTTGAGCATGAACCGGTCGAGCTGAGCCTCCGGCAGCGGGTAGGTGCCTTCATGCTCGATCGGATTCTGGGTGGCGAGCACCAGGAAGGGCTGCTCCAGCGGGTGGGTTTCTCCACCGATGGTCACCTGCTGCTCCTGCATCGCCTCGAGCAGCGCGGCCTGCACCTTGGCCGGCGCCCGGTTGATCTCGTCGGCCAGCACGATGTTGGCGAAGAGCGGCCCCCGTTTCGGCCGGAACTCACCGCTATTCTGATCGAAGATCATGGTGCCGATGATGTCGGCCGGGAGGAGATCGGGCGTAAACTGGATCCGCGAGAACGTGGTGCGCACCGTTTCCGCGAGCGAACGCACCGCCAGCGTCTTGGCGAGGCCGGGGACGCCCTCCAGCAGGATGTGGCCCCCGGTGA